>JAEUVR010000217.1 GCA_016786785.1 Chitinophagaceae bacterium | reverse complement strand
TAAAGGATACAAAGAAGAGCCGCTCCGCCTGAAACAAGAATGATCTGTTGCTTTTTCAATTCAACCTGGTTTAGGCGCTAAATTACGCCTCGTCATCGGTGTTTGGCTGATCTTCTTTGACAGATTGTAATTTTTTAACTTCAGCAACAAATTCTTTAGCCGGCTTGAAAGCGGGAATATAGTGTTCGGGAATATGCACGGCAATATTCTTTTTGATATTTCTACCAATTTTCGCAGCTCTTTTCTTTGTAATAAAGCTCCCGAAGCCGCGTATATAAATATTTTCACCTTGTGAAAGAGTATCTTTTATCTCTTTAAACATGGTTTCGAGCGTAACCAATACATCAACCTTCGGGATACCTGTTTTTTCAGATATTTGGTTAACGAGGTCTGCTTTTCTCATAGTGATGAAGTTTATTGTAGGTTTAGTTCTAATTATATGGCAAACAACACACAATCAATTCATTAATGAAATTAAACGTTAATTTTCAAAAAAGCAAGAAAACTATAAATTATTGATAATGAATTTAAATAAAATTTATGGTTATATCAGTTTTTAATCTATTATTACTCACTTAAACGTCATTTGTCGCAGGAAAGTATGAAGTCAGATTTCACCCGAAAGCTGTTAAAATGGAATACCGCTCAAAACAGGCGCATAATGCCCTGGAAAGGAGAAAAAGATCCGTACAAAATATGGTTAAGCGAGATCATGCTTCAGCAAACGCGGGTAGAACAAGGAATAGGCTATTATGAACGGTTTATTAAAGCTTTTCCTACCGTATTTGCGCTGGCCGCGGCTCCCGAGAAGCAGGTATATAAGATGTGGGAGGGGCTTGGATATTATTCGCGTTGCAAAAACCTGATCCATACGGCAAGGACCCTTGTGGAAGAGCATGAGGGGAAGTTTCCTTCTACCTATGAAGATATCCTGAAATTAAAAGGGATCGGCCCTTATACGGCTGCTGCGATTGCTTCCTTTGCTTTTAATGAATGTCAGGCTGTGGTAGACGGTAATGTGCTTAGGGCGCTCTCCAGGTATTTCGGTATTTCCACGCCGATTGACGACGCTGCAGGCAAAAAAATTTACCATTCGCTTGCCTGTTCGTTGATTGATCCGGTATCGCCGGGAGCTTACAATCAGGCGATCATGGATTTTGGCGCCACCATCTGTAAGCCGCGTAATCCTTTATGCGGGCAATGCGTACAATCTAAGGAATGCGAAGCTTTCCGGCATGGGTATGCCGAGGAACTGCCGGTAAAATCGAAAAGCCTTAAAAAGAAGACGCGATGGTTTTATTATTTTCTTATCGAGGTAGGCGATAGCGTGTACATAAGAAAACGCAGCGGCAGGGATATCTGGCAAAACCTGCACGAGTTTGTCTGTTTCGAAACCGATAAAGACGCGGAATACGCTCCTGAGGATGTTTTAAAGAAAATACTTAAAAAGCAACCTTTTATCATACAGTCTTCCAGCAGGGTCTATACGCAGCAGCTCACGCATCAACAGGTAAATGGAAAATTCATCCGGGTTGCCATCTCTTTATCCGGCGCCAACCGCGTGTTGCTGGAGAAGAAAATAACAAAGCTTCTTTTAACCGGCGCCGCGGGGCAGGATGCTGAAGGGGCGGTTGGTTATCAACTTGTTAAAAAAAATACGCTTCATGAATATGCGTTTCCGAAGCTTATTCATGCTTTTCTCGAACAAACCTATCCTCCGCCTGCCCCGGCTGCTATTTAGCGACTGTTTGATGAGCTTTATTACGCTGTGCTACAGTTAAAAAGGCAATTCTACTAAGTGTAAATATTTACATGAATTTCTCTGAAAAAATTTAACTTTAAAATGGATAATAAGCGGGAGATGATTTTTAACCATCAAACTTATCAATATGAGAGGCGTAAACAGGGTAATGCTTATTGGAAATTTAGGTAGGGATCCCGATGTTCAACATCTTGAAGGAAACATAGCGGTGGCTAAATTTCCACTTGCTACAACCGAAACATTTAAAGACAGGGCGGGCAAGCTGATTTCTCAAACAGAATGGCACACCGTGGTATTATGGAGGGGATTGGCGGAACTGGCGCAGAAATACCTACATAAAGGCAGCTTAGTATATATTGAAGGCAGGCTCAGGACCAGGAGTTGGGATGATAAAGAAGGCAATAAAAAGTTTGCCACTGAAGTAGTGGGAGACAACCTGATCATGCTCGATAAAAGAAATGACCTGCCCCATGGCTCTTCCCCCGCTTCGAATGAGGGGATAGAAGGATTTAATCCGGATATTTCTCCGCTGGGGGAATCTTCGCAGGATCTTCCTTTTTAAATATTCCGGCCATGTCTTTCAGGAACCATTCCGTTCTTTTTTCAATTTTCCATTATAAATCATTAATATACTTTTGCAATGCTTATAAGGCAGGTTAATTACCTGCCTTTATGGTTTAATTTTAGATTGCCTTAACGTAAAGGCTTTGCGCTTTTACAATTGTTAATTGAAACAACTCGCTTTGGAAAACCAGTTATTGTTGACTTTTTTTTGCGATAGCTTTTATCCCCTGTTCCTGGCGGCAAATACGCAGGCTACTGTGTTACTGTCTTTAACAATGATCATTTTGCTGATTCTTTCCTTTTTTATATCCGGGGCGGAAGTGGCTTTTTTTTCGCTAACCTACCGCGATATCAACCTGCTGAAAACCAAACAGGACCCCGGATGGAAAAGGATCGTCAACCTGCTCGAGGAACCGAAATTGCTGGCGGCCACCCTGCAGATATCCAACACCTTTGTAAATATTGCCATTATCATTCTGGCGAATGTGTTGATCGACCAGATCCGTATTGCCGAGGCGGATACCTGGTGGATGACGTTGATGGTAATTGGCGTAAAAGTGATTGTTATTACTTCTGTGCTGATATTGTTCGGCGAGGCTCTTCCGAAGGTCCGGGCCTCTCAGAATAATCTCCGGTTTGCTTATGAAGCGTCCTACCTTGTAGAAGTGTTGTATTACCTCTTTAAAAGAACCGCCGCCAGGTTGATCAGTATGTCCGATTATATCGAACGTTTTCTTGGCGGAAAGGCGTCGCGCGCTTATTCGCAGCAACAGTTGGAAGCCGCCATCAAATCGACCGTTCACGAAGAGGATGAGCAGCGTATTCTTACGGGAATTTATAAGTTCGGGGATATCACCGTTAAACAGGTTATGCGCACGCGGCTGGATGTTTGCGGTATCGAGCATGCGCTTTCTTTCGGCGAACTCAGGAAAAAGATCGATGAATTGCATTATTCGCGCCTTCCCATTTACAAAGTAAGCTTAGACGATATCGTGGGGATGATCCACAGCAAGGACCTTCTGCCTTATCTTCATGAGCCGGATGATTTCGATTGGAGCGTTTTAATACGGCCTCCTTATTTTGTGCACGAACAAAAATACATTAAGGATCTGCTGAAAGAATTCCAGCATAAACGTATTCATTTTGCCGTAGTGGTAGACGAGTTCGGCGGCACCAGCGGCATTGTAACTCTTGAAGATATCCTCGAAGAAATAATCGGCGACATAAAGGATGAATTTGACGATGAGGAGTCGGGCAATAAAAAGCTGGATGATAACACCTATATTTTTGAGGGGGGCACTATGGTAAACGATGTATGCAAGGCTATGGGCCTTCCCTTTGATACCTTTAATTCTTTTAAGGGAGAAAGCGATTCCCTGGCCGGGCTGGTATTGGAAGTTGCCGGGGAGATACCCAAGGCTGAAGATTCTGTCAGAGCGGGTAATTTTGAATTTACCGTCGTCGAAGTAGATCGTAACCGCATCAAAAAAGTAAAGGTTTCCATGGTTGGCGGAAGCGTTTAGGGGTCTCCGGTCTGTTGATTTAAAATATTCCTCATGAATGAAAATATCCTCCATAGCATATTAAGGCCGGCGATCGTTTTTATTATTGTTCTTTTTTCCTGTAACAGCGATTATACCATCCGCCAGAGAGGATATTACAGGATTGACCTGCCTGTGAAAGCATACCAA
>JAEUVR010000201.1 GCA_016786785.1 Chitinophagaceae bacterium | reverse complement strand
TCTTTCGGCGGCCTGTCTGCCCAGTCTGATATGCCAAACAGCGTACCGCTCCAATCGGAAGATTGCGTTAACAAATTGTCCCAGGTGATCTTCTGATTATGCTTCCCCTCGAATGTATCATCCCAAACATACTGGTCGACCCTATCGTTTACGTTTTTGATGAGGCCATTGTCAATAGCAAGGCCTGCAACGGTGGAAAGAAAACTTTTGGCAACGCTATAGGTCATATCCACCCGGTTCACATCTCCCCATTGCGCTATGATATAGCCGTCTTTTATGATCAGTCCCGCGGGGTCGCCTCTCCTCTTCATAGGGCCAATTATTTCGTAACCGGGCTCGTTGGAAAAAGCTTTTAAATTGGCAATACGCAAATCCCTGTCTACTTTGGTTTCATTCGATTTTGCAAATGAAACGGCGCTGTCCAGCAGGCGTTTATTGATTTTAAGTTCTTCGGGTTTTCTTGTCTGCCAGTGAGCGTCCGGATAGTAGGTAGACTGCGCAGATACGGCCGTGAACAGGATTGTTAGGCTAACAATGACGCTAAAGATTTTAACTCTCATCTTTTAATTTTCATTATTTATTAATGAATCTGTTTTCCGGCCGCGCTTTTCTTGCTGATCTTTCATTTGCTTACTTATCCCGGAATAGAAAAGCATTGAATGGTAGAAAATTCCCGGTCTACTGCCTAAGCATTGGGAACAACCTGCGAATATCCGCCTCTGTCGGCTGGCTGCCATATTCGGCGATCTCAAATGATTCGGCATATTTAAATGCATTCCCCATTTTATTGCCATACCATTTTTTCAATACCGCCCGCTGAGCCGGAGATACCTCGCTTCTTTTCTCCATTCTTTCTTTTAGCCATGCAATTCGTTGAATAGAATCAGTTGGAACCGTTGCGTCAAGTCCCAGTTGTCTCGTCCATGGAAGCCATTCATACATCTGGGAAACATGCTCGTTTAAGCCGGCAACTTTTTGATCAATTGTTTCATCGATGCCAATGACAATATCATGGGTAAATGGATTGGGCTTCTGAAAATGATCGGCCATATACAGGAACAATGGATTTTTTTTGAGCGATGGCGCGTCTGTTACGACATTAGGAACTACTACCATAAAAGAAGCATCCTGAACTAATTTCCCGGCGTTGCGATGATCGGGATGATAGTCGTTAGGGCGCAGGCCTACGACTATATCGGCATCCCATTCACGGATGGCCCGAATTACTTGTTTTCTGGTATTCAGATCAGGTATAAGCTCCCCGTCATGATTGTCCAAAACCTGGTATTCTTCTATACCGTACCTCTCGCCTGCGCGCCTTGCCTCTTCGCGTCTTCGCATAGCCAATGTGCCGCCGCCTTCGTTATAACTGCCGGCATCGCCGTTGGTTAGCGAAACAAATTTTACGGCTGCTCCCATTTTGGCAAACAGCGCCGCCGTGCCGCCCATCCTCGAATCCGCATCATCCGGATGAGCAAAAATGGCAATTACCCTGATCTTGCTCCCTTCTTTAACCTGGGCCTTTGTTTGTAAGGAAAAAAGCGGAAGAAGAAATAATGATATCGCTAAAACCTTTTTCATTGAATAGATTAAATGAGTGAATATGAAATTATAATTATAGGAATGCAATCGGATTTAAAAGAGAAACCTGGTTGTGTTATTTCCCATGCCAATCGTGTTTTGCCTTATTCGAACAGAAGCGTCCCAAAATTCTTATAGTCATGGAAGTTCTTTTCTGTCAGGCTCCAGGACCATTTTATTTTATTTAGATCATAATCCAGCCGATAGAAATTAGCCCTCCATTTTGCGCCGGATACGGGCTGTATGTTGTTCAGCGGTCTCAGAAGCTTAAAGGGGATAAAGAATTCGGCAGTCCAGCTTTTGACTGTAGCTTCGTTTTTTTTCATGCCGCCGTTGATGTTAGTGGCGTGAATTACTTTTCTGTCGGCATCATAATGGAAGGGTATCCATCTCGTAAGGTCATTATTGTGATTGGATACTAAAATGGGCAGTTCTATATTCAAGGGAGAAATTTCATATTCGAAATATGCGGGCGCCTGCTCATCGGGCATAAGAAATACTTCCACAACGTCTTCTGTCCAAAGATCCATAAAATCTTTCTCCATGCTTGCTGTCAGCATCCTGTCTTCGCAATAGAATAGAAAGTACATGCCTTTATCGGAGTACAGCGTCTTGACTTTTGTAACAAGCGCAATATTTTCAAAATCGCGCTGAGGAATGATTACCCAATCGGCCAGGGACCAGTTTTCGGCGCTGCCATCCCCCGAGATGTTAAAATCAGGGGTTTTTCTTACTATTAAGCTTTTTGAGTCATTGTCTTTTAAGGAAGATTTTATACCGGCCATATCTTCAACGGCAACGAAAGGCATATTGATCAATAATAAAATAAATAGCGCCTGATAAAGCATTTTTAAGAATTTTATGATATCAAATCGTAATACCTGCTTAGACTTTCATTAGTTCTGGCGATCGTCCTTCACAACTGTTTTTATGAGTTCCAACGTAACAGGGCCCAGCAAGCCGGAGCGGATAAGCGGGGTTTTGTTCCAGGGAATCCCTCCTCTCGTACTGGTCCTGATATTGGAATGCGTGTACTGCGAGCGAGTAAGGGCGTCCCCTACCATCCTGTTTGACCAGGTATTTGCCACTTCGATCCTTAACTCATTTTTGCCATTTCGAATGAGATCGGTAATATCAAATTTGTAAGGAAATGACCAGGAAATTCCTAAAGGTTTTCCATTCAACCAAACCTCGGCTACTTTGGATATATCCCCCAGGTTTAAATAAATCCTGCGTCCTGCCAGATCAGACAGAGGATCTGAAAAATCAAGCTCTTTATAATAAACAGCTGTTCCTGAAAAATACTTTATCCCGTCCTCGCCGGATTCGGTCCAGGAGATCAGCTTAGGAAAAACGGCTGAATCAGGAGCGCCCTGGTTTTGAGGAAAACGAATTTTCCAGGGGCCTTCAATATTTTTAATCTCCATTTCATTTTTCACTTCTTTTAAGCCTGCGCTCCCTTTTAAATGATATATACCCTCTTCCAGAAACTGCAAGCCATGTTTTGTATATGCTATCAGGGGCAATTTTTCCTCGGAGGGAAGTATGCTATTGAAGTGAGGAAGAGACTGTTTTTGATTCAATACGATCAGGGTTGATCCATAGGGAGGTAGGGAAACGGGCATTTTTATATAGCCGCCATTCTGTTCATAAACAGGAACTGAAATTATTTCTCCTGTAATAGGGTCCCATATTTCCGGAGCCTTTCCCTGTTGACGAAAGGCGCATTCTGTGGAGATCCAATTATCGGCGGTATTGCGAATAAAGTAAAAATCCATGCCGTTTTTCGCATAGTGAATATAGTCGATCAGCCATGATTCTTTTTCCGGGTAAGTAAAATCCGGCGGCACATTCATTATGTTTAACATTTCAGCCGGTTTTATACCATCATATATCCTACCGGTTTTTGTTTTTTGAATTGTTGCCGTCCTGTTTGTCTTGCTCCATAACTGATCAATGATGGCTTTGTCTCCTATGGCCTTGTCAGATTCATTTTTATGACTTGCAACCATCTCCGGTCTGGCTCCGAGGATTACGGCTCCCTGTTTGGCCAGCTCTTTGAGTTTTCTCAAAACAAGGGGATTGATTTCTTTCTCGTTTTCCAGCGCCAGCATGCGGAAATGCGCTCCATTTGACAATACCAACTGCCCGTTTTCTACCCTTAATGCATTTAAAAGGATTTCTGTATTTATTACTTCATAATCATAACCGGGCCCCACTACAAAATGAGTGTTTTTGGGGGTGGCTGAGTTGGGTATCCGATCTCCATAATAATAAAGCACATCAGAAACAAAATCCGTTTCCTGGAAAATAAAGGAGATCCTGGATAAATAATCCACAAATGGCCCAACCTTAGGCCACCATGCTCTTTTATTATTAAAATGAGTGCCTGCATGGTAAACGATCCCCGGGAAGCCTGTTCCACGGGGGTTATGGCTGAAGCCATGAAAAACCACCCTGTTCATGCCTTCACAAAAAGCCCTGTCGCCCAAAGGCTTTATATCAAAGGGTCCTTCCTGCCAATGCTGAAACGAAGTAAATGCTTCCTCCTCGACTATTCCTTTCTGGTAAATATGCGATGCGGCCGACACCTCTTTGACGACCCTTAGGATATCTATGCTGTCTTTACTTTCATTATCCTTATAATATCTGCTGTGGTTTACCCAAAATTCGCCTCGCGGAATATCCAGCGCGCCAAGCGCTTTTAAAGGTTCCGCCGGGCCATTGTAAAGCGGAAAGCCGGGTCCGCCCGCTTCAGAATTGATCTTTAACCCATAACGGTTGCAAATTTGCTTTGCTTTTTTGTATAGATTATTGATCATTAATTCTGATAGCGTTTTCTTGAAATCCTTTTGAATATTTTCGGTTATTTTTTTGCTGAATATTTCGGGATCGAAGAAAGAAGGGAGAAATTTATTGATATCATATCCATTGAGCTTTTTAAATTCTGCAGAAAGGGACGAGGTCCAGACAAATCCCCTGGCTTCATAGCTAGCCAGGTAGAAGCTTTTTAGCGCTGTTTTTCTAAAGTCATTTCCCAGGACCGATTTTAA
>JAEUVR010000157.1 GCA_016786785.1 Chitinophagaceae bacterium | reverse complement strand
GCGGTTAAAATCATTAAAAGCAATGGCGCGCTGGCCTATGATAAGAGCGATGTTGTTGCTTACAATACCATGACCACTCCCCGGGGCGGCCAGTATAAGCTGGTATTGGCAGACGGTACAAGGGTATGGTTGAATGCCGCCAGTTCTATTACTTATCCCACTTCCTTTTTATCGGAACATCGCGAGGTTTCTATTTCCGGCGAAGTTTATTTTGAAGTAGCAAAAGATAAAACCAGGCCCTTCCGCGTCGCCGTTAAAAGCGGGGAAGTGGTAGAAGCGCTCGGCACACAGTTTAATGTGAACGCCTATGAAGATGAGCCGTCTATGAAAACCAGCTTACTGGAAGGATCGGTAAGAATCGGCCAACAGTTATTAAAACCGGGAGACATATATACTGCCGGCAGGGTTGTTCCCGGTAATGTAGAACAGGCGATTGCGTGGAAGAATGGCATGTTTAACTTTCAGGATAAGGGTTTGCAGGAAGTAATGCGCCAGTTGTCGAGATGGTATGATATTACGGTGGTCTATGAAAAAGAAGCCCCCCCCATTGAGTTTTTTGGAAAGATGGGTAGAAACCTGAGTCTTTCCCAGGCGCTCAGCGTGCTGGAAGGCGCAGGCGTGAGTTTCAAATTAGAAGAAGGAAAGCGATTGATCGTGATGCCTGAAGATAAAAGAAGCAAATGATCGCAATGCGTTAACGTCAAATTATTAAAAGACAATGATATGCGCAACTCAATAAAATAGGCTAGCCAACAGGGTTTCCCAAAATAAAAACCGTTCCGGCTCGGAACCAGAACGGCGAGTAGTAGAGGGTTAACCCAAATAAATAAGTCGTGGAGACTACTATTCAATTAACCCAAAACTTGTACAAAAGTATGCAATTAACTGCTCTTTGTAGAGGTCTGCTTATGCATGGCCTTTTAATCAAAACATGGCGAGTTGTGAAATTAACCGCAATGATCCTTATTGTTTTTTGCTTGCATGTGAGCGCCAACACGCTTTCGCAAACGATTAGTTATTCCGGCAGAAATCTTGCTTTGCAAAAGATTTTTGACGCAATTGAAACCCAGACAGGGTACGTAGTAATAGGCAATAAAAAAATCCTTAAGGACTCCCGGCCTGTTACGCTGTCCGTTCATGAAATGCCGCTTCGTAAATTCCTGGACCTTATCCTGGACGACCAACCTCTACGGTATGAGATCGAAATGGAAACCATTATCATTAAAAGAAAAGAGCTGTTTTCTCAGGGGAAAGCAGAGTACTTTGAGAGAATACAGCCGCTTCCTCCTGTCCAGGGGGTTATTCGCAACGCTGAAGGGCAGCCGCTTTATGGCGCCTCTGTGAAGGTCAAAGGAACAGAAACCGGCGCTACTACGGATGCCAATGGAAAGTTCTCCCTGAACGCAAACATCGGCGATGTGCTGGTGGTCAGTTATGTAGGTTTTGTTACGCAGGAGATAACCGTTTCATCCGTTAACGACCTGAACATTCAGTTGACCCAGAACGACGATAACCTGTCGGAAGTCATCGTAACCGCATTTGGTATTGAAAGAGAGAAAAAGGCTTTAGGCTATTCCGTTCAGGAATTAAAGGGAGAAATGCTGACGGAAGCCCGCGAAACCAATATTGCCAACTCCTTAAAAGGAAGGATCGCCGGCGTTTTTGTGAATCCCTCTTCCGCCGGCCCGGGTGGGTCCAGTAATGTGATCATCCGCGGCAATAGTTCGCTTATAGGAAATAACCAGCCGCTATATGTAGTCGATGGCGTTCCTATCGACAATACGAACCTTGATCCTGCATCCAATGATGCCGGAAGGGATTATGGCGACGGCGTCAGCAATATCAACCCCGACGAAGTAGAATCCATCACCGTGCTGAAAGGCCCCAGCGCAGCCTCTCTGTATGGCGCCAGGGGCGCCAATGGCGTGATCCTGATCACCACCAAAAAAGGATCGGCCCGGAAAGGGATAGGAGTAGGGCTTAACTCCAATGCTACGCTCGAAGAGCCGAATGTTTTACCGATCAACCAGAACAAATGGGGCGGCGGATATGACGGCACCTATAGCTCTTTTGGCAAAAAGATCATCGACGGCGTGGAATATCCCTTGTTTAACAGCTCCATGTATGATCATTGGGGCGGAGAAATGGATGGAAGATTGATTTTTGTAGAAGCAATGCCCGAACTAGGTTTGATTCCCTATACCCCTCAGCCGGACGGCAATATCCGCGATTTTTATCGTACAGGACAAACCCTGACCAATACGGTTTCCTTAAGCGGCGGCAACCAGTCAACCACGTTCAGGGCGTCTATCTCAGATCTGCATAATAAACATATCCTCCCCACCACCGGTCTTAACCGGCAAACCGTATCCTTAAATTTTTCTTCGGCCATTACCAAACAATTGACATTGGAAGGACGGTTGAGTTATGTGCGCCAGGAAGGTAAGAACCGGCCCGAGCTGGGATTTGGAAACGGCGCAGCAAACGTGGTGAACTCCTTGGCCCTGATGGCGCGTTTTGTAGACCTGGACTGGTTGAAAAATTATAAAAGACCGGACGGATCTATGGTGAATTACCAGGTTAGAAGACCGCATAATCCTTATTGGATCGCCAATGAAATGTTAAGCGAAGATAGCAGGAACCGGATGATGGGTTATCTCTCTGCAAGATACCAGTTTGCCGACTGGTTATCCGTTAAACTTAGAGCGGGAACTGATTTTTATAACGACTTACGGTTTGAGCGCATAGGCATCGGCACCACAGGAGCCAATACCATTAGGGGAGGCGTAAAGAATACCCAATGGTCTGTAAGGGAAGAAAATATCGACGCCTTGCTTACTGCCAGCGGAAAGCTAAACAGCGATCTTACCGGTTCCTTTTCGATAGGCGCCAACCATCTGAATCGCAACAATGAAGTGTTAAGGGCTACCGGCGACAACCTGATCGTCGATGGCGTATATCATATCAGCAACGCGTTGAACGTGGTAACCAGCAATGGCATAACCCGAAAGGTTATGAACTCCGTATATGCCATGGGACAACTGGGGTATAAAAACTTCCTATTCCTCGATCTTACAGGTCGGAATGACTGGTCCTCTACGCTGGGTATGAATAATTATTCCTTCTTTTACCCATCTGCCAGCCTGAGTTTTGCATTTACGGATCTCATACATATTGATCCTTCCGTCCTCAGTTTCGGTAAGCTGAGAGCGTCTCTTGCCGCAGCGGGCAATGACGCCAATCCCTACCAGACCAAATCCGGTTATAGCCTTGCCTCCACTTATTTCAACGGGCAGCCAATGGCGACCTTCGGGGTAAGAATACCCCTGCTGGACCTGAAGAATGAATTGACCGTATCCCGCGAACTGGGAATGGACCTGCGTTTTTTCCAGAACAGGTTAGGGATAGACCTGACCTACTACCATTCTACTACTAAAAATCAGATCATACCTATTCCTGTTTCGAGAGGATCGGGCTATAGCTCTAAAATGATCAACGCAGGCGAGTTAAGCAACCAGGGAATAGAACTATTGCTCAATATCGTTCCCATCAGCAATCCCAAAGGATTTAACTGGGACATCACCGTTAATTTTTCAAAGAACAGATCTAAAGTGGTTTCGCTGGTCAATGGCGTGTCCTCCTTATCCCTGCTGGATCATACCTATGTCGGTATTGAAGCCAGGCCCGGAGAGGAATACGGCAATATTGTCGGATTCAAGTATCTCCGGACAGAAGACGGCCAATTGCTGCTGAATTCCTTGGGCAGGTTTCAGCGGACGACCACAAGGGAGATACTGGGAAATATACAACCCGATTTCCTGAGCGGCATCTCCAATACGTTTAGTTATAAAGGTTTTTCATTGAGCGGCCTGATCGATATCCGCAAAGGCGGCCAGATCTTCTCGTACACTAAATACCAGGAAATGGCAAATGGAACCGGAAAATTCACTCAGGAAAGACAGGATGAAATGCTAATCGATGGCGTAATCAAAGACTCCGATGGAAAGTATATTAAAAATACGTTTACTGTTTCGCCGCAGGATTATTACGCGCCGCGCGCATGGTCAAATATAGGAGAAGAGTTTGTTATCGACGCCGACTATGTGGCGCTGAGAGAAGTTACCCTGGGTTATGTATTTAAATCGGCTACCCTTAAAAAAACGCCGTTCTCATCGGCCAAATTATCGCTTGTAGGACGCAACCTGTTGTATATCTACAGGGACGCACAATTTAAATCAATGGGCATTGCGCCTGAATCGGCTTTTAATACGTCTTCAGCCGCCCAGGGATTGGAAACATTTGCTTTGCCTACTACCAGGAGCTTAGGCCTTAACCTGGCCCTTTCATTTTAATGAACCTTTAATCATCTACTCATGACCAATAAATATATTTTGAATAG
>JAEUVR010000122.1 GCA_016786785.1 Chitinophagaceae bacterium | reverse complement strand
GTTTTGTTCCTGGAAGGAAGCGGCCAGCCCCTCTGCCACGATATAGAATGCATTGTCGAGGTCGAGCGCCAGCCGTTCGCCAAACAAAGCATGGTTTCTTTTCTTATATACCACATTTCGCTGCTTGTTCATGACATCGTCATATTCAAGCAGTCTTTTGCGTATGCCGAAGTTGTTCTCTTCCACTTTCCGCTGCGCTCTTTCAATACTTTTGGTGACCATGCTGTGCTGGATGACTTCTCCTTCCTTATAACCAAACCGGTCCATGATGGAAGCGATCCTTTCGCTGCCGAAAAGGCGCATCAGCTCGTCTTCCAGCGATACATAGAATTGCGAAGTTCCCGGGTCGCCCTGCCTGCCGGCGCGGCCCCTCAGCTGGCGGTCTACCCTCCGGCTTTCATGTCTTTCCGTGCCGATAATGGCCAGTCCTCCCGCTTCTTTTACGCCGGGGCCGAGCTTGATATCCGTACCGCGGCCGGCCATATTTGTAGCGATAGTGATGGCGCCGGCCTCGCCTGCTTCGGCAACCACCTGCGCTTCGCGGGCATGCTGTTTTGCATTGAGCACGTTGTGAGGGATCTTTTTTCCATGCAACATTTTACTCAGCAGTTCGCTTACTTCCACGGAGGTGGTGCCTACCAGCACGGGCCTCCCTTCATTGCGCAGCTTTTCTATTTCTTCAATCGCCGCCTTATATTTTTCTCTTTTTGTTTTGTATACCAGGTCCTGGTGGTCTTTACGAATGACGGAGACGTTGGTGGGAATCTTTACGACGTCAAGTTTATAGATATCCCAGAATTCGCCGGCTTCTGTTTCTGCCGTGCCGGTCATCCCGGAGAGCTTGTGGTACATCCGGAAATAATTCTGCAAGGTAACGGTGGCGTAGGTTTGGGTAGCCGCTTCGATCTTTACATTTTCCTTGGCTTCAATGGCCTGGTGTAAACCGTCGCTGTATCTTCTTCCATCAAGGATACGCCCGGTTTGTTCGTCCACTATTTTCACGGCGCCGTCTAGTACGACGTATTCGATATCCTTGTCAAATAAGGTATAGGCTTTTAATAATTGCTGAACGGTATGAATACGATCGGCCTTTGCGGAATAATCGTTAAGCAACGCTTCTTTTTGCTGCAACTTTTCTTCGGCAGATATTTCCGATTTCTCAATTTCAGCAAGCAATACGCCTATATCCGGGAGTAGGAAAAAATCCGGGTCTTCGCCCGATTTTGTGATGGCCTGCAGGCCTTTATCGGTTAGCTCGACCGAGTTGTTCTTTTCGTCGATATGGAAAAACAGTTCCTGGTCTACTTTTACCATTTCTTTTTGCTGGTCGGCGAGATAATAGTTTTCCGACTTCTGCAGTTTTACCCTTACCCCCGGCTCGCTAAGGAATTTGATCAGGGCGCTGTTCTTGGGCAATCCGCGGTAGGCGCGCATCAGGGCAAGTCCCCCGCTTTTGGGTTCGTCGTCGCCTTCCGCAAATAATTTTTTTGCCTCATTCAGGTATTTGTTGGTTACCTGCTTCTGCATTTCTACCAGTCTTTCCACGCGCGGCTTCAGGAGATGGTACTGTTGTTCGTCGCCCTTGGGGATCGGCCCGGAAATGATCAGGGGCGTACGGGCATCGTCGATAAGTACGCTGTCCACTTCGTCGACCATGGCGTAATGGTGTTTTCTCTGCACCATTTCATCCGGGCTGTGCACCATATTGTCGCGGAGATAATCGAAGCCGAATTCATTATTGGTGCCATAGGTAATATCGGCCGTATAAGCTTTTCTTCTTGCATTGCTGTTCGGCTGGTGCTTGTCGATACAGTCTACCGTTATGCCCAGCCATTCATAAATGGTGCCGTTCCATTCCGAGTCGCGACGGGCAAGGTAATCATTCACGGTTACGATATGCACGCCAAGGCCGCTAAGCGCATTAAGATAAGCGGCTAAGGTAGATACCAGCGTTTTACCTTCGCCGGTAGCCATTTCAGATATTTTTCCCTGATGCAGCACGATACCTCCGATCAGCTGAACATCATAGTGTACCATATTCCAGGTGATAAGATTGCCGCCGGCCTTCCAACTGTTGTTATAGATTGCTTTATCGCCCTCGATACGGACATAGTCTTTCGTTACGCTCAATGTCCTGTCTAATTCCGTAGCGGTAGCCGAGAGTTCTGTATTTTCCTTGAACCGCCGGGCTGTTTCCTTTACCACGGCGAACGCTTCGGGCAATAATTGGTTCAATACCTCCTCGATCTGGGTATCGCGGTCTTTTTTCAGTTTGTCGACCTGTTGGTAGATATCGTCTTTACCGCTTATATCTGTGATCGGCAGCTCCTCGGCCTGACGGGAAAGCGTTTCGATCTGTTGGTCTGTTTCCTGGAGATGCTGCGCTATCCTTTGGCGGAATAATACGGTTTTATTGCGGAGCTCATCATTGGAAAGGGAAGCGTACGACTCAAAATGTTGATTGATTTGCGCTACAAGCGGGTGAATCGACTTGATGTCCTTTTCTGATTTGCTGCCGCCGAAAACCTTTGATATGAAACCTAACATATTGTATTGTTAATAATTATTTCCGTCCTCTATAGACAGGGTTAAAAATGGTTACAGTCAAATATGGCGCTAGTTGATGCCAATGGCCAATCTGACAGGGACGCAAAGTTAAGGAAAACAGGGCAGCGACTCGTTTTCCCCTTCAGCATGTTCCCGGGCCTTTGGAAATTTAACAGGAAGCATGCTGTAGGCCGGCGGCAGCGCATTTGCATCTCCGCGTATGCGGCAACCTGGATAAAAATTTACCTGAACAGTTGTCGAAGCTTAATCGCGACATACAGCGCCCTCCCGGGAATATTATTACCCGCCTGAACCGCTGCGGGAGGTCAGTTGCGGCGCTTAATTGGCATGTTCCGGGAAAGCAATTTAACGGAAGCCGTTCCTAAAGCAGGACGGCAAGGCTTTTGCCCTTGACATGCACGGCAGCCGGATAAATTTCGCTGTGAACCGCCGCACAAGACCAGCCGGACGCTTTCTGTTTCAGTCGGGACGCCCTCCATCCAGCCTGTTCCGGGATAAAAAATTAAGAAGATACCTGCTATCAAACCGGCATGCTGCGCTTTGTGTTAAAAAAATTAGTATTTTTATGGCTAAATATATTAGTTATGTCGGTTGCCGGAAAAAACCTGAAATATTTAAGAAAACTCAGGGGCTGGACCCAGGAAGAGTTTGCGCTTAAATTAAAGATAAAAAGATCTTTATTAGGAGCGTATGAGGAAGAAAGGGCAGAACCCCGCCTGGAAGTCCTTGAGCTGGTAGGAGAGATCTTCAAACTGACTCTTGACGAACTCCTGCTCAAAGACCTGGGCGATACAAAAGGAAGCTACCTGGCCAAACGCAGGGCCCAGAAGATGGCTACGGGCGCCAGCGAAATATCCTTTGTGCCGGTTAAGGCGGCGGCCGGTTATCTTGCCGGTTATGCCGACCCGGAATTCATCGATGAGCTGAATACCTTCACCCTGCCCATGCTTAGCCCCGGATCGTACAGGGCTTTCGAGATCGTCGGCGACTCTATGCTGCCCACGCCCAGCGGTTCAATTATCATTGGAGAAATGGTTTCGGGCCTGGAAGAGGTCAAAAGCAACCAGACCTATATCATGGTCTCGCGCAATGAAGGGATCGTATATAAAAGGGTATTGAAAAACCCCAAACAACGGACGCGTATCACCCTGGTTAGCGACAATCCTGAGTATCAGCCATATACTATAAATGCAGCCGATATATTGGAAATATGGAAAGCGTCGATGGTAATCAGCAGGGCAAACGTGCAGCCCAGGTGGGATGTAAACCAACTCGCTACGGTTGTGAGCGCCTTACAGGAACAGGTGACTACGCTGAAGAATAAATTAAATTAGCCATAAAAGGTTGATAAATACGCTTTTTGCTATTAATTTAGTTTGATATTTGTACTATAAATATCCGATTTGAAAAGCATTTTCGGCTATTTTTGCTGCCCGTCAATACATGGCTAAACTTATTGTTTTCATATCTTTTTTACTTCTTTGTCAGTTTACCGGTATTGCCCAGACAAAAACATTGCAGGCAATAAGGGTTGACGAAGCTCCCCGAATTGACGGGATGTTGGACGAGCCGATCTGGAGATCCGCCCCGTCAGCTACGGATTTTATTACCAGTTCGCCCGTATTTGGCAGGCAAGGCAGGGACCGTACGGAAGTCAGGGTATTGTATGATAATACCGCTATTTATGTTGGCGTTCATCTTTATGGAGATCCTTCCCAGATACGTCGCCAGCTTACCCCCCGCGACCAGGAGCGAAATGCGGACGTAGATTATTTTGCCGTATTTATTGACTCTTATAAGGATCGTCAAAATGCTTACCAGTTTGTGGTCACTTCCCGGAATGTCCAGAGCGACGCCCGGGTTTCTCCCAATATCACGCCGTCCTCCGGCGTGTATGGCGATCTTAGCTGGGATGCGGTATGGGACAGCCGCGTATCCGTTGTAGCGGATGGATGGGTAGTGGAAATGAAGATCCCTCTTTTCTCTATCCGGTTCGCTAAACAAAAAGGAGAACTGGAATGGGGAATCCAGTTTCTGCGTTTCAGCAGGAGTTTGAACGAAACCTCTTTCTGGAATGCCGTCGACCCAAATACCAGCGGGTTTGTGAACCAGTTTGGCAGCCTTTCGGGGATCTATGACCTGCTTCCGCCGCTGCGGCTGAGCTTTTCTCCTTATGTAAGCGGAGGCTACAGGAGCGCACCTTCCGTTCACCAGGGCTACCAAAATGAGACGCTCAAGAGCGGCGGCATGGACGTTAAATACGGACTTAGCGAAAGTTTTACCCTGGACGCTACCCTGATACCTGATTTTGGGCAGGTGATCTCCGACAACGTGATCAACAATATCTCTCCCTTTGAAATACAATTCATGGAGAACAGGCAGTTCTTTACCGAAGGGACGGAACTGTTTAATAAGGCGGATATTTTTTATTCGCGGAGAATAGGAAAGGAGCCCGACCGGTACAGGTATATCAAGGACTCCGTCGGAACCGGCGCCCTGGCGGGTTATGATATACTCAAAAACCCCGCGGTCACCCGCCTGACCAATGCCCTGAAGTTTTCCGGGCGTACGCGGAACAATCTCGGCATAGGCGTTTTTAACGCGGTAGGACGATCTGAAAGAGCCATACTCAGAGACCCGTTGACCGGGAAGGACTCGGTGATCACCACGGAAGGATTGGCAAATTATAACGTGTTTGTTTTAGACCAGGCATTTAAAAACAGGTCTTATATCACCCTTACCAATACCAACGTGATACGCAACGGCAACCAGCGCGACGCCAATGTGACCGGCCTGGATGTTGTTTTTTACGATAAGCGAAACAGGTATGGCATCGTATTGCTGCCGCGGTACAGCAAGATATTTGACAATGTCAACGGCGGGTACGATGGTTTTAAAAACTATGCTTCTTTCGGAAAAGTGAGCGGGAAATTCCAGTATTCCCTGAGCAATGAGTTAACGACGAAGATGTACGATCCGAACGATCTTGGCTATCTGGCTTCGCCGAATGAAGTGATCAACACCGGCGAAGCGAGCTATAATATTTATGAGCCGAACCGATGGACCCTCAACCAGCGGTATAAGGTCAAGCTGCTTCAGTCTTACCTGTATAAGCCCTTTGAATACCAAACAACGGAGGTCTCGGCTACCTCCATCTGGACATTTAAAAATTTCTGGACCCTCCAGTTACAGGCCGGGTCGACGCCTTTCTGGTTTAATGATTTTTATGAGCTGCAAACGCCGGCAGACCGGTTTATTACGCCGCGACAGAAGTTAAAACGGTCTCCGTTTTATTTTTTCTTTGCCGACGGCGGAACCGATAACCGCAAACCTGTTTTTTTAAGCTGGAGCCTCGGCTTTTCCGAGGGCGAGCTGCCCGATAACCCGTTTTATAAAGTGGGTTTGGAATCGCGTTTCCGATTCAACGAAAAATTTTCTTTGACCCTGAGCTATAGTCGCCAGTATGATAAGGGGATGTTTGGGTATTCCTTTTTGCGCGACCAGGTAACGGACGCGCCGATATTGGCGAGACGGAAATATACGGATGTCACTTCTATCCTGAGCGGTATTTATAATTTCACTCCCCGCATGAATGTCAGCTTCCGGGCAAGGCATTACTGGAACCGTATCCTCAATACTAACTTATATAATGTTAAGCCCGATGGATACTGGGATGAAAGAACGGATATTGACCCCTCTTCCCAGAATGTGAATTATAATGTGTTCAACCTCGATTTATTTTATACCTGGGATTTCCGGCTGGGCAGCAGGATCATCTTTGCCTGGAAAAACAACCTGGGCTCGGAGTATGAAAATGATATCAATGGACGCATGTACAGAAGATACCTTTCCAATGCGGGTCAGGTATTGCGGACGCCCCATGGCAATGAACTTACCATAAGGTTTATTTATTTTATCAATTACCAGGATTTCAAATAGGGTCTCCCCGAAAAATGTTATCTGATCCGCGCAAATAATCACCTGACTTTTACCAGCGTTTGTTCTACGATGGCAAATGCCGCCGTTTTTTTGCCCGGCGCGACAGAGACAGTCCCGGTGAAGCGGCTGAATGCCGGCAGGATGCAATAGCTGTCGGTAAAATAAAAGCAGGGAAACCGGAGCGATTGTTTTCCCAATCCGTTAATGGTGATGCCGGGATGAATATGCCCCGAAAAAGTGTATGGTTCTGTATCGTCGTTATTGACGCCGGCCTCATTAAGGGGGTCGTGGCGAAAGCGGAACCCGTCTATCTGCAGCATTTCTTCCTCCACTTCGATCCCTGCCGTTTTATACCAATTGCCGGGAAGGATATCATGATTGCCTTTTACCAGGCGCACCGAAAGCGAGGAAAAATCATTTCTCCACCGGACGAACATGTCGAGCTCCTTATTGGCGACGCTATGGAACATGTCGCCTACTACGATCAGCCGGTCGGGTTTAAAGAATTGTAATTGCGCGATCAGCCGCTGGATATCTTCCCTGAACACAGATTGCGGCACAGGGATGCCCGCCTTCCTGAAATGCCCTGTTTTACCAAAATGAAGATCGGAGACGATCAGCGTTTGTTCCCGCTCCCAAAACAGGCTTCTGTCGGCGCACAGCAGGAAGGACTGGCCCTTGATATCGTGACGATGTAGATACAAGGCGCAAATATACAATGGCGCCGCGCATTTTAACCATCGCCTGTCGGGCGGCGGCAAAGGTTTCGGGTTTAAATCCTGACAGGGTCACAAAATTTTAGCGCCCGCCTTTCCGGCGGAGACTCCCTGCATTTTTATTTAAGGCGGATGAGGGGCTCGGGTTGAGCCGGTCATTGTCTATCTGGCCAACTGTTCCTGCATGCGTTTCACGCGGTCTTCCAGCTTTTCGGATGAAAGGTTTTCCCTGAGGCTGTCTACTTTCAGCGGAAAGCAGAATGGCGTTAGCTGCTGAGGATAAGTGATCACAATGCGCGATTTGCCGATACGGGTAAGCATATCGCGTAGCCGGCGTTCTTCCATCTGCTGTTCCATGACCTCGTTGAATGCCTGGCGCAGCAAAAGATTCTGTTGGTCATATTCATTGAACACCTGGAATAAAAGAGAGGCGGAGGATTGCAAATGCCTGGCTTTTTTATATTCCCCGGGGTATCCCTGGAAGATCAGTCCCCCGATCACGGCAATATCCCGGAATTTTCTTTTGGCCATTTCCGCCGAATTAACGCTGTGCCGGATATCGGCCAGTAAATGATCGGCGCTGAACAGTTCCGCCGCATTAGAGTCGTCTAACGGTATCGGTTGATCGCTAAGAAGCTCGAGCCCATAATCGTTCATGGCAAAGGAAAAGCTGATGGGCGTGATGCGGCTTAACCGATAAGCCAACAAAGCGGCCAGCGCCTCATGCACCAGTCTCCCTTCAAAGGGATAGACAAAAAGATGGTAACCGTCGCGCGTTTCAATATGCTCTATCAGCAGTTCCTGCTCTTTGGGAATATAAGATAAGCGCCGTTGCAGCGCAAATAACGGCTCTAATACGCGTATTTCTTTGTCGGCATGCTTTTTTCCTTGTTCCAGGGAGGCGGCGGCTTCGTTGAATTTTTTCCTGAGCATGGCGCCGAGGTTGGACGATAAGGGCAGCCGTCCGCCGTTCCAACTGGGAACGATAGACTGGGAAGCGTTGGATTTCCTAACGATCACTGTCATGTCTTTGATCATGATGAACTCCAGGTTCCTGCCCGATAAGGTAAACGCGTCGCCCGGCTGCAACCTTGCAATAAAATATTCCTCGATCATGCCGATATAACCGCCGGACAAAAATTTCACTTTCAGCATCGGATCGCTCACGATCACGCCTATATGCATGCGGTGGCGCATCGCAATCTTCCGGCTGGTGATCTTATACAGGCCGTCTATCTTTTCTACTTTCCTGAATTCGTCGTATTGCTGTAATGCATTGCCTCCCGTAGTAATAAAATAGAGGATCTCCTGCCATTCTTCATCGGCGATCTCGCTGAAACAATAGGCGCTGCGCACTTCGGGAAGTATTTCTTCCGGTCTGAATCCATCGGATATGGCAAGCGTACAGAGGTATTGGATCAATACGTCGAAGCATAAGAGAAAGGGTTCCCTGCTTTCAATGAAGTTAATATCCTTTGCTTCTTTCAGCGCTGCGGCTTCCGCCAGTTCGAGCGAGTGGGTGGGAAGAAAATATATTTTGCTGGTCTCCCCGGGTCGATGGCCGCTCCGTCCCGCGCGTTGCAGGAACCGGGCCACGCCTTTGGGCGAACCGACCTGTATAACGGTTTCCACTGGTCGAAAATCAACGCCGAGGTCGAGACTGGCCGTACAGACGACCGCTTTTAAGGCGCCGCTGTGCAGGGCCTCTTCGACCCATACCCTGGTTTCCCTGTCGATAGAGCCATGGTGCAGGGCGATGGCGCCCGCAAGGTCTTCCGACTGGTCGAGCAGGGCCTGGTACCATCGCTCGCTCATTCCCCGCGTATTGATAAACAGGAGCGTGGTCTTGCTGTTTTGGATAATGGGAACGACCTTATCTATCAGCTTTAATCCCAGGTGGCCCGCCCAGGGATATTTTTCTATTTCATCAGGAAAGATCGATTCGATCTGTATCTTCTTATTGATTGCCGCGCGTACGAGTTTGCCCTGCGAAGGTTTGCCGCCGGTAAGCTGCAAGGGCGAAAGCAATACCTGCATCGCCTGGTCGATATTGCCGATGGTGGCGCTAATGCCCCAGATGCTTAGAGGAACAGGCTTTTTTGTGGCGCTTGTTTTTCTCAAACCCATCAGGCGGGTAATGGCGAGTTCGACCTGCACGCCGCGTTTGCCGCCGAGCAGCTCATGCCATTCGTCGACGGCAATGATGCGCAGGGAGTCAAATAAAAGCGGATAGCCTTTCTGCGCCAATAAAAGATGCATGCTTTCGGGAGTGATGATCAGCGCTTCCGGCATGCGCTGCTTTTGGCGCTGTCGCTCGCCGGTTGGCGTATCTCCATTGCGGATGCCCACCTTCCATTGGAGTCCCAACTCCGCGATGACTTCTTCCATGGCCCTGGCGATGTCCTTGGCCAATGCCCGCAACGGGGTGATCCATACCAGTTGTAATCCGTTTTCCGACCGGCTGCGGAAATCGCCGGGATGCCTGTTGATAAAATCAATGACCGCGCCCAGGAAAACCGAAAATGTTTTTCCATAGCCTGTGGGCGCATTGACCAATCCGGACCGACCGTTAAGGATATGTTGCCAGGTCTGTTCCTGGAAAAGAAAAGGGGAGATGTTCTTTGATAAGAACCATGCGTTGACCGCTTTATAGCCTATGGTATCCTGAAGTTTCATCTCCTGCGGCAGCGGCTGGAGCAACCTGGTCTAGCGCGCCTCTGTTACCACTCCTTCTACTTTTTTTACAAAATAGATCTTTTTATTTTCAAAATAATCAAGGGTCATGGTCTTGGGGTTCAAAACCGGCTGAATATCATAATCGGTAAAAAGATTAAAATTTTTATCGGAAAGGCTGGAGCCGAAGTTCTTGCCATGCGCGATCAGCAGATGGGCAAAATGGTACAGGGTTTCGTATCCCCGGTAAACCATGTCTGTAGGCCGGGAGTAGAACCTGGCCTTAAAAGCATCCTGTACGTTGTTGGCGAGCTTATGGTCCGCGGGAAGATAAAAGGGGGTGCTGAAAAAAACTTCTATGTTTTTGTATTCAGGTTTTGCCAGGTTGACCACATCCCACCAGGTAGGCATGCCAAAAACGACAGCGGGATATTGCTCATATAGGCTGGCCAGTTCCTGCGTAAGGCGCAATCCGAAGGGAATATCAAGGCTTCCCGCGATGCAGATATTGGCGCTGGTATTTTCCTGCAGGTGTTTCTTCAGGTCTTCGGCGGTAAAATCATTCTCCAGCGTTACATATTTAATTTTCAGGGGAACGGAGGAACTGTTGGCGATGTTATCAAAATAACCTTTAAGCAGGCCTTCCTGCGGTCCTTTTTTACGAAACAGGACGATAGGAGAGACGGGATAATTTTTTTGAATGAACTTATACATGGCCGTAAAATGCGTCGACAATGTGGAGTTGAGCAAAATAAAATTAGGGTTATTGGAAATGCCCGCATCATTCGGGTAAGTGGCATTGATAAAAGGAATATTTCTTTTGGCGGCGGCATTGCCCAGCAGCCTGGTCTCGGGGCCGTTTGCCTGCCCGATGATCAGGTCGATACGATCAAACGATTCGTTATCGACGACCGAGGAAACAGGTTTTTTTGTTGAGCGCGTATCATAGAGGTAAACATCAAGCGATATCCCCTCTTTTTGCAGGGAATCGATTGCCAGTTGGGCGCCCTCGTAAAATTCGAGGCCGGGATTGATGAACCGCGGGAAACTTTTTCCATAACGGTATTGCAGCGACCCGTCAAAGGCGGAATCAAGAAAAAGAGGGGTAAACAGGGCCACGCCTATCCTTTTCTCCGAGGTAGTCGAATCGGCTTTGGGAAGGGGCTCCGTTTGCGCATAGGAGCAGACGGATAGCGCCAGGGCCATAAGACTTACCAGATAATTCCTCTTTTTTTTCATGCTATTGCTGTGAAATTTGTTTACCTCAAGACGGCTACTCCCATTCAATCGTTGCAGGAGGTTT
>JAEUVR010000119.1 GCA_016786785.1 Chitinophagaceae bacterium | reverse complement strand
ATGTCCGGTATTTACCCGCCCGAGGGCGATTTTTTTGTACTGTTTGAGGCCGAAACTTCCTCATCGACATCATTATGTCCGCGCCGCTGACCCTGTTTGGCTGAACCAGATAAACAGATTTATATCAGGTCGTTTATCTTAACCTCAAGCGTTTCGATTGTACCCTTTTTCTATATTATTCACAAACAAAAAATCACAATATGATTACTTACAACGATTCCAAAACAAAAGCCACTCTCCTGCAATTGGCTGATAAAATAGTCTCGGGCTTCGGGACTGCCAGCAATCTCGTTCGTTTTATGTCTTTTGCGATATACGACATACATAAGCATATCATAAACAAGCGTGAAATTGAAAGCGATGACGCTATGTGGGCTATGACAATGATAATGCAAAATATATCAGAGGCGTGGATTGATGCCAAAGACGATCCAATAGACAAAATCTCTACGGCGCTATTTAATTTAATGAGAACTCATGACTCTGAATGGATAAAGGATCAATTTTACAGGGCCTATGCAGCCCACCTACTTGATAACACAATTGATTCAGCCATTTGCAGGGAAGATCACAACCTAAATCAGTCTCGGTTTAATATTTTACTTGAAATAGGGCTTGTACTAGATGAACTGGAAGAACATCAAAAGAAAGCAGCCTGACTCCGCAATTTTGCGGGCTCAAAAAGGCGCTAAGACTAATTAATTATACATCAATCTGTTACTGAAAATAACGCCTGAAAAATGGTCAAAAGGCGCCATCAACTACCAGCCCCGGAGAAATCCGGGGCTTTTTATAATTATTGTTATAAGCGAGTACCGGCTATCAAGGATGGAACCTATCAAAAAACACTCTTTGATAATTAGCCATGCTGTCTATTGATTGCCGCAATTGCTGTAATTCTTTCTGTATTAGTATATCGCGTTCTTTATCATTATTACATAGTGTCATTGAGGCGACAATAACAGCCGCAAACGCTACAATAGTAGAAATAATTGAAGTATTTCTTTGGATTTTATTAGTTTGAATAACCGATTGTACCTGATTCTCGGATAGCTTCTTAATTCTTTCTTCTTCTTCAAATTTTGCCTTATAGCCTCCTCGCCTAATAAAAGCTCTTCCTTCTCCGGTTAGCCTGAACACCCCGCGTTGCCTGGGGTCTTCAATCATTAATCCATCAGCAATAAGCTGATCAACTGCAATTAAATGAGGGTCGAGATTAATATGCGGAATGGTTGGGGATTCAGCGAATCCGCTACTGTCAAGCATAGAGGGAAGAACCTTGTCTATGTTTCTAAGATAATCGTATTCCGACTCCATAATGTTTTACAAATTAATATTAAGCAATGAAATGCCCCCCATTCCGCTCCCTTAAAACACAAAATCCGCTACAACTCAATGTGATAGCGGATTACATAACATTTTCAGCGGAGAGGGCGGGATTCGAACCCGCGATAGAGTTTCCCCTATACACACTTTCCAGGCGTGCTCCTTCAGCCACTCGGACACCTCTCCAGGTTTTAACAGGGTCGCAAAAATACAATATCAACCTATAGATACCGAATATTTTTATAAGCCGGTAAATATCACTGAAACAGCGCCAATACCAGGGCAATATTTTGCCAATGGCGCTTGAAAGATCTCCAGCAACGCTACCGGAAGCGGAATATGTTTCCTGCTTTGGTTCGAGTACGATCGATGCACACGACCCCCAAATTCAGGTCGCCATTTGCGAGCCCCCTGCTCCTTCCGGCAGCGCTTTGCCGATAGGAGTTTAAAGATCTACCCCCACCCAACAAGGGTTCGCCAACAGCTCAGCCGCCAAAGACCTTTAACGCGTTCTCCGTCGTAACAGCGGCAACCTCCTCTTCCGCTACCCCCTTTACTTCGGCGATCTTTTTAACGACATATTTTAAATAACTGCTCTCATTTCTTTTCCCCCGCAAAGGCGCGGGACTAAGATAGGGCGCATCAGTTTCTAATACAATATGCTCCAACGGAATAGCCGAAACCGTTTCCGCTAATCCCGAATTCTTATAAGTGACCACGCCCCCGATACCCAGGTACATGCCCAGCCCGATGATCTCCCTTGCCTGCTCAATGTTCCCGGAAAAACAATGAAAAATACCCGTTACCCCGCTATGTCTCCGCACCTGCGCAATACATTCGTCCGTCGCATTCCTGGAATGGATCACAACAGGTACGGCATATCGGAGCGACAGCCCGATCTGTCGCTCAAAAGCAAGCGCCTGCTCCTTATCAAAATTCCTGTCCCAATAATAATCCAGGCCAATCTCTCCTACGGCGGCAAAAGCTCTCTTCGCAAATGCTTCTTCTACCAGGCGCAGTTCCTCTTCATAATTTTCTTTTACATAACAGGGATGAAGCCCCATCATCGGCAGGCATTTCCCGGGATATAAGGCTTCGAGCTTCAGCATGCTGTCGTGATGCGCGCTATCGATCGCCGGCAGGTATATCCGCCCGACTCCTTCCTGGTCGCTGCGTTGCATGATCCCGGGAAGATCGGCGGCGAATTCTTCGAGGTATAAATGAGCATGCGTATCAATCAGCTTTCTTTTTTCCATGAACGATAATTAAGCAATGGCTAAATCATAAAATTATCCTGCAAATGTAGCAATGCTTTTCCGGCCAGGCTGCCGCTCAGATTTTACATTTCAAATTACCAGGATCGTCGCGCCCGCATCCGGGGAAAAAGCCATTTTCATATCAAAAAAAAGGCTTATAGAAATTACTTTGCGCTATTTAAAAAAATCCTACCTTTAAAGCAGTTTTCATAGGGTACGGATTAAAAACGGGCCAGGGTGTCTACCCCGGCCCAACTTATTTATAACCTTCCCATATACGCGCCAGTATTGTTTTCAGGCAAACAAAATGCTAAAGCAATGCGATCCGGACGAGGGTACATAAATCCCGCCGGACTTATTTTTAGGCGCCCTTACACATTCTTCATCAGGTCTATATTTCAGAAACGCCTGTAAATATCCTGCTGTTATTTATACTTGGTTCGGGGCCCTTCCAACCAGGCGGGCATTCCCATACGCATCGCAGACGTCGTCGCCGTACAGATGACCATTTAGGATAAACTTTGCCCGGTATCGGAAAATCCCGCAAATGAAGGCTGGCAGACCAGGGCCGGATAAAGGTTTAACAAGCCGTTACGGAACCACGCCGGGCTTGTTTTAAGGGATGGCTTCAAACCGATAACCCCGGTCGGTAAAGAATCGCAGCGTTTCCATAAGCGCGACGCGCATCCTGGGAAACGCCTTCTCGCTGTCATGAAAAACCACGATAGATCCCGGGCCCGCATTCCGCGTAACGTTCTTAGCGCATTTTTCAGGGCTGATACGCAGATCAAAGTCTCCGCTCAACACATCCCACATGATCACCCGAAAAACCGCTTCCTGCCGCGGGTTTTCGGAAGCGGTTAACAATCTTGCCTGGAACCTGCTGATCCTGCCATAGGGCGGCCGGAACAGGTTGCTGTCTATGTATTTCCTGGCATCCAGGATATCCCGGATATATTCTTCATTGAGGCATTTCCATCCGTTCAGGTGATGAAAAGTATGATTGCCCGCCCGATGCCCTTCCTGGATCATTCTTTTGTATATACCCGGGTAGGCTTCTACATTCTTGCCAATGCAAAAAAAGCTGGCCTTCGCATTAAACTGACGCAAGGCGTCCAACACAAAGGGCGTGGCCTCCGGGTGCGGACCATCGTCAAAACTCAGGTAGATATTTTTTTCCCTGCCAGGAATGCTCCAGACATAATCCGGGTACATTTTCTTTATTATCCAGGGCGTTTTAGTCAGGTAGAACATAGCGGTTGCCTCCTGCACAAATATATCGAAAGCTTTGGCGACGCAGGCAATAGCCGCGGAACAGGAAACGAACCTCCTCATGGTCGTCAGGAGAATAAGATCCATGACGTAGCGAACGCGTCCGTACAATTTTCCATTCAGTATATTTGCGGATATGCAGAAAAAAGTAAGAGTACGGTTTGCTCCCAGTCCCACAGGGGGCTTACACCTGGGCGGCGTGCGGACAGCCTTGTATAATTATCTGTTTGCCAGGCATCATGGAGGCGATTTTATTCTGCGGATAGAAGATACCGATCAGAACCGTTATGTGCCGGGCGCCGAACAATATATCCGGGACTGCCTGGATTGGTGCGGGATAACCCCCGATGAAAGTCCGTCTGCTGGCGGCCCCTACGGCCCTTACCGTCAAAGCGAACGGAAAGGGCTTTACCGCAGCTATGCCGAAAAATTATTGGAAAACGGGCATGCATACATGGCGTTTGATACGCCTGCCGAACTGGAAGAGATGCGCATAAAATATAAGACGGACGATAATCCCTCGCCGCAATACAATGCCGTAACCAGAAAAAAAATGCGCAATTCCGAATCGCTGAGCGCGGAGGAAGTAACGGACCTGCTCAATAAACAAACGCCTTATGTTATCCGGATCAGGATGCCTGATAATGAAGAGATCCAGTTTACGGATATGATCAGGGGAAAGATAAGTTTTAACGCCAGCCAGGTCGACGACAAGGTATTGCTTAAAGCCGACGGCATGCCTACCTATCATCTGGCGGTGGTAGTAGACGATTACCTGATGAAGATCACTCATGCTTTCCGGGGAGAAGAATGGCTCAGCAGTTCGCCCGTCCATATATTATTATGGAGATGGCTGGGATGGGAAGCCGAAATGCCGGAATGGGCGCATCTTCCGCTGATATTAAAACCCGACGGAAAGGGGAAACTCAGCAAGCGCGACGGAGATCGGTTAGGCTTCCCCGTATTTGCCATGGACTGGAAAGATCCTGCTACAGGCGAGGTTGCCAAAGGATTCAGGGAAAGAGGATTTCTTCCCGAAGCCTTTATTAATATGCTGGCCATGCTGGGATGGAACGACGGCTCGGCGCAGGAGATCTTTACCAAGGAAGAGCTGACGGAAAAATTCTCAATAGACCGCGTACACAAGGCCGGCGCCAAGTTCAATTACGAAAAGGCAAAATGGTTTAACCACGAATGGATCAAAAGAAGCAGCGATGAATGGATAGCCGGCAAGCTGATAGAAATACTGAATGATAAAAAAATAAGCGCTTCTCCGGAGATCGTTGTTAAAGTAGCCGGCCTGATAAAAGAAAGATGCGCATTCCTGGATGAGCTCTGGCCCAACAGCCATTTCTTTTTTGAGACCCCGGCCGTATATGACCTGGACGCTATAAGAACGAAATGGAATGAAGAGAAAAAAAACCTGTTTACAGACTGGATCGACCGGAGCAGCGCGATAAGCGACTGGAGCGCGCCTTTATTGGAAAAGGATTTTAAGGATTTTGTCGCCTCCCGGAATATAAAACCCGGCGATGCGCTGATGCCGCTGCGCATTATGCTGGCCGGGTCAAAAACAGGCCCGGGCGTTTTCGATATTGCCGAGCTGATCGGAAAAGAGGAAACGATCAAAAGGATCCAATCAACGATCGGCTTATTATAATTGACCGGTTCGTTTATAGGATCGATGGAATTGAAAACGCGTGGATGAGGCTGGAACGCTGCATTTTTTAATAAGGCGCCCGCCATTGGCGAACAACAAGTAAATATTTTTTATGTACCAGACCTTATTGACCGCTTTAGAAAACAATATCCTCGTCATTACCATCAACAGGCCCGATAAGCTGAATGCTATCAATAATCTCCTGATGACTGAACTGGGATTAGCGATAGACGAGGCGCTGGCGAATGCGGAAGTAAGATCGGTTATCCTGACAGGCGCCGGCGTAAAGGCTTTTGCGGCGGGAGCGGATATCTCCGAATTAAACGGAAGCCGCGAAGAAGGAATGGCTATTGCCAAAAAAGGACTGGACGTATTTTTTAAGATAGAGCGCTCCCCCAAGCCGATAGTCGCCGCCGTAAACGGATTCGCGCTGGGAGGCGGATGCGAATTGGCCATGGCCTGTCATTTCAGGGTGGCATCGGAAAATGCCCGGTTCGGGCAACCGGAAGTGAACCTGGGGCTGGTGCCGGGATATGGCGGAACGCAACGCCTCACCCAACTGATCGGCAAGGGAAGAGCCATGGAACTGCTGATGACGGGCGCCGTCATCGATGCGGCAACAGCGCTGCAATACGGATTGGCGAACCATGTGTACCCGCAGGATGAGCTGCTGGATAAAACAAAGGAGCTCCTTCAGCTGATCAATACCAAGGCCCCATTGGCCGTCGCCTGGGTCATCGCCGCCGCAAATGCTGTTCATGATGAGCAAAAGAACGGATATGAAATAGAAGCAAAAGCGTTTGGCGATTGTTTCGCCACCGCCGATATGCAGGAAGGCAAGAGCGCCTTCCTGGAAAAAAGAAAGCCTGTCTTTACGGGGAAGTAGCAATCTGTTAGCTTTCTGGCGGCGGGCTATGCCGCGACAGAAAGCAGGGAAACAGCAAAATTGCAAATCCTAACCCCAATGGTTAGGCCAATGATACCGCGCCGCTCCTGTTTTGCAGATCTTCCCGCGCAACAGGAACAGCGCGCGCGTAACATCGATTAATCATTATATATTATATACGCAGATTATGAACTACCGGATTGAAAAAGACACCATGGGCGAGGTAAAAGTGCCCGCCGACGCATTGTATGGAGCGCAAACCCAGCGCAGCATTGATAATTTCAGGATCGCGCAGGATATCAATAAAATGCCGCGGGAGATCATCCGGGCATTTGCTTACCTGAAAAAAGCCGCGGCGCTGACCAACCTGGAAGCAGGAGCGTTAAGCCAGGAAAAAAGCGACCTGATCGGCCAGGTCTGCGATGAGATCATTGCAGGCAAATTAGACGGTTCATTCCCGTTAGTGGTCTGGCAAACCGGCAGCGGCACGCAGAGCAATATGAATGTAAACGAGGTCGTCGCGTACAGGGGGCATGTGATCAAGGGAGGGCAGTTAACCGATAAGGAAAAATTCCTGCATCCTAACGACGACGTCAACAAATCGCAATCGTCCAATGACACTTTCCCCACCGCTATGCATATTGCGGCTTATAAAATGCTGACAGAGCAGACCATCCCGGGCATTGAAAAACTCAGGAACACGCTCGCGGAAAAAAGCCGCAAATACATGAAAGTGGTGAAGATCGGCAGAACGCATTGTATGGACGCGACTCCTTTGACCGTGGGACAGGAATTCAGCGGTTATGTTTCGCAGCTCGACCACGGATTAAAAGCCATCCGGAATACCCTGCCCCATCTGTCGGAGCTGGCGCTCGGCGGAACCGCCGTAGGAACAGGCATCAACACGCCAAAAGGATACGCCGAAAATGTAGCGAAACATATAGCAGCGTTAACCGGGCTTCCTTTTATTACCGCGCACAACAAATTTGAAGCGCTCGCCTCGCATGACGCCATAGTAGAAGCGCATGGCGCCTTAAAGACCGTAGCGGTCAGCCTGATGAAGATCGCCAACGATGTTCGCCTGCTTTCTTCAGGCCCACGTTCGGGCATAGGCGAATTGTTCATCCCCGATAATGAACCGGGATCGTCGATTATGCCGGGCAAGGTGAATCCCACGCAATGCGAGGCGCTCACCATGATCGCCGCGCAGGTGTTGGGCAATGATGTAGCGATCAATATCGGCGGGGCTACCGGTCATTTCGAGCTGAATGTTTTTAAACCGATGATCATCTTCAATTTCCTCCATAGCGCCCGGCTGATCGGCGACGGATGCGTATCCTTCAATGATAAATGCGCCACAGGCATCGAACCTATTGAGGTCAATATAAAAAAGCA
>JAEUVR010000110.1 GCA_016786785.1 Chitinophagaceae bacterium | reverse complement strand
AATCGTACGGATATATAAGCCCTCGATATCATCCACCGGCTTATCAGAAAGCTCGCGAAGTTCGGTATTTTCAAAGAAAACAACCAGTAAAAGATGATTGCGCGCCATAGAGCGGATATAAGGCAGCTGTCGCTGCAACCCCGCGAGCGATTCAAAATTGGTGAACAATATCAACAAGCTGCGCTGGGTGATCCTGGTCCGCGTCAGGGCGTATAATTTTTCGAAATCGCTTTCGGCAAAATTGGTTTGCTGGTTATACAAGGTTTCAAGAATACTGTTCATCTGGCCCGTCTTTTTGCCCGCGGGTAAAAACTGGCCTATCTGGTCGCCGAAGGTCAACAACCCCGCCCTATCCTGCCTGATCAGGGCCACCCTGGAAAGAATCAGCGCCGAATTGATGGCGTAATCCAGCAGGCTCAGGCCTTCAAACGGCATCTTCATCACCCTTCCCTTGTCGATGATACAGTATACCTGCTGGCTGCGCTCATCGGTATAATTGTTCACCATCAGTTGTCCGCCTTTACGCGCAGTGGCTTTCCAGTTGATGCTGCGTATATCGTCGCCGGTTACGTATTCTTTGATCTGCTCAAATTCGACGCTCTGGCCGATCTTCCGGATCTTCCGATTGCCCGATTCGGACAACTGGTTTGACCAGGCCAGGAGTTCATACCTGCGAAGCGCAAAATAGGAAGGATACACTTTAATCATCTGCCGGGAGGGAATGATTTCCCGCTTAACGAGCAGGCCGATCGGGCTCATCGCAAAGACGTTAATGTCTTCAAAAACATATTCTCCTCTTTCCACAGGCCTCAGCGTATACGCAAAGCGCTTTTCTTCTCCCGGCCTTACCCGCGAAACAAGAGAAAACTCCCGCTGCTGAAACTGAACCGGGATCTCGTCTATGGCCTGTATATCCGAAACAAAAGGATAATGATTGGTAACCGCCAGTTGTATGGTATTGTTATCGCCATTGCTTAGCCTTTCGGGCGCGCTCCGAACCGCGCCGATCTTATTCCGCGGAAGGAAGAGCAGCGCAAAATCTATCGCCGACAGGAAAAAAAATAAAAACAGGACGGCCTTGGAGATCGCCAGCAACGGAGGAAAGAAAAAGGAAAGAACAAACAAAAAGATAACGACCGCAAAGGCCCAATAGAACCGCCTGCTAAAGAATAAAGGCTTAAGATAGTTCGCGTATAATTTCATCAGGCGGCTTTAAAAGATCAGCGGGACTTGAATGTTTTAATATTATCAATGATCAACATACGTTTCGACATGCTTGACGATGCGGGCAAGCAGTCATCGGTCAGCGAGGCACTTCAATATCTTTGATGATCTGGGTAAGAATATCATCAGCCGAAGCGCCTTCCATTTCTTTTTCAGGGCTGAGCGTGATGCGATGTCTTAGTACGGGAAGGGCAATATAAATAATGTCCTCGGGCGTTACAAAATCGCGTCCCCTCATGGCCGCTATTGCTTTAGCGCCGTTTAGGATGCCGATCGAAGCGCGCGGGGAAGCGCCCAGGTAAATAGATTTATGTTTACGGGTGCCGCTCACGATCGCTATGATAAAATCGATGAGCTTGTTTTCCACATGAATGCCGCTCGCCTGCTCGCGAAGCCGCGCAATGTCCATAGCCGTTACCACGGGTTTGATCTGTTCTATCATATCCGAGAGACGGTTCCGGTGGTGATTGATCAATACCTGGAACTCCTCCTCCGGGCTGGGGTAAGATACATTTATCTTAAAAAGAAAACGGTCCAGCTGCGCTTCCGGGAGGCGGTACGTGCCTTCCTGTTCAATAGGGTTCTGCGTAGCCACTACAATAAAAGGATCGGATAACGGATAGGTTTCCCCGTCCACCGTCGCCTGTCTTTCTTCCATCACTTCAAACAGGGCGGCCTGCGTCTTGGCGGGCGCGCGATTGATCTCGTCAATGAGCGCAATATTGCTGAATATCGGCCCTTTTTTGAACTGGAAACTGGCGTCGCGCGGATTAAACACCACGGTGCCGATCACATCGCTGGGCATGAGATCGGGCGTAAACTGTATCCTGGAAAACCCGATTGAAATGGTTCTGCTAAGCAGTTTGGCGGTAAGGGTCTTTGCCACTCCAGGCGCCCCTTCTATAAGCGCATGGCCGCCGGCAAGTATAGCCGCAAGCAATAACTCTATCATCTGATCCTGGCCTACGATCACCTTTCCGATCTCTTGCTTTAACGATTCTACCGAATGCCGGAGCGCGCTAAGATCGGCGCGGGGCTCAAAAAAGTTTTCTTCCATTATGAATCTCGTTTATAAAATTTATCAAGTTTAACGTTTAATTCCAACAATTCATCGTCTCCGATCGCCGGCGCATCTTCCAGCGTATGCATATGATACAGCAGGTCCTTTATCTCCGACAAATCGCGCCCGCTCTTATACGCCAGTCTGTCGGCAAAATCAGGCGACGCAAGAGACCCCTTAAGATGGTAACGATTATGCACATACTCTGTAAAATAAAGGATCGTCTTTGTCGCCAGGTTTTTATTGTCCTTTCTCTGGAAATACAGCCTGCCGATCGTTTTAACAAAATCCAGGGAAGTATTTTTCAGCGGCGGCGCCGCGGGGATAACCTTTTGTTTTCTCTTGGATTCAAAAAAATAGACGATCGCAAACAATAAGACAGCCAGCCATAACGCCCACCTGAGCGGCTCATGTTTCAGGATGGCCTGCAGTTTAGAGAAGACGCTTCGGTCAGGCATATTCTTTCCATAGATATGAAAACGGAAATATTCATCCCAGTACACTTTATCAATATGGACGGGAAGATAAGACATGGCCTGGTCGAAATAGGCTTTATTCTGTTTGTGTAAAAGGAAAAAATTGGTAAAAGCCGCGGGCGCCAGGTGCAGGTAAAGAGAGCCTCCATCGCGAATGGTAAACCTGACAAAATCAGGTCGCCCCTGTTCATTTTGACCAAGAATGGCGGTAATGTTGCTGTCCAACAGAGAAAAATAACTATCCATGGCCTTACCGGGATAGCTATACGAAGAAGTAGCTTGGGTTACAGGATGAAGGATCTTTACGGATAACGAATCCTTATCATTAAAGAACCCGGGCATTGCAGGCGCCTCCAAGCGAAGGCTGTCCAGCAGGTTATCCCCGATAGTCATGGCAGAAATAAAAACATCATTCCCTGCGCGGACAAAATCGAACAGGGCGTCGATCTCTCTTTCGCTGGGACTCATCGTATTCGTCACCACGATCAGGGCGCTGCGTTTGCGCTGTCGCCTGTCGCCGACGGCGTCTTCCGTCGCGTCTGCGTCGTTCTGCTGAACAGCCTCTTCATCAAAAGCGGGATAGGATGCGGGAGACGACTCGGACACCTTAATCTCAGCATTGGGAAAAAGACGGGGAAGCGTATTAAAAGCGTAATAGGTCCCGTACGGGATCTTATCCTTTCTCCCCAAGGAAAACCGCTTATTCATCCTGCCGCTGCAACCTGCGATAAGGGCGGCGATCAGGAAAAAGCCCAACAAACGATATATGGCGCGCGCATTCAATATTTATGCATTAAACCGTTTAAAATCATCTCTGATCCTGTCAAATTGCTCCCTGCTCGGCTCAAACTCGCCATACCATATGTACTCATATGCCCGGGTCAGGGAAGAGAATGCAGACGCGTCGGGATGACTGCGCATCTGCTGCAAATAGCCCTGGTTAGTGGTTTTGGCATTATACTGTATAAGGTTTTTCTTTCCCAGCGCCTGCAATGTTTGCAGGTAGAGATAACGTATAGCCAGGCGCAGATCGTTATTGCCAACGGCATTGCCGAACTTTTTATCCAGGTCGTCGGCTATCAGTTCTTCAGGCATATCCGTCTCATCCTTTTTCCGTTTTGACGACCTGGAAAAAATAAACAGGTTATTCAGGGCCAGGGTCTGGTAAAGTATAAACAAAACCAGCGCGCCAAGCAGCAGGTATAATATCGTCTTCGCCAGCGGGCTTTGCAGCAGGGCATACGTCCTGATCAGCCAGGAACCGTCGTCGCGCTTTTTCGGGGAATGCCAGTAAGAAGGGTCATTGGCATAACGGAAATCCTTTTCCTGCTGAAACCTTTCCACCGTCGAATCAGGAACTGTTCTGAGAAGCGCCTTTTCCTCTATACCGCCATGGGGCAGGCTTTCCATGTCAATATCCTGTTCCTCCGCATATGCCGGGGCAACGATCTCTTCCGCATGCGAGGGCTGAGCCGTATCCTCCTGGGCAGCTAGGTAAACGGGCGACAGCAAACAAAACAGCAGCGCAAAGAGCGTCAGGCGGGTCAGCCTGTTTCGAAAGCAAAGCGTCTTTGGCAGGCAAAATAACAAATACAATAATTCCAGGGCGCCCGACAACCCGCGATACAACCGGTAAAGCCCAATACGCGGTAATCTTAGGATTTCCGGCAACCTATAACGCAGTTGAATAAATGAATAAAACAATAAGCCGGTCAGCGCATGGTTTATGCTTTCAGCCAATGATATGATATGATCGACTGGTCGCCTCATGCAAGAATATTAACCTGTTTTTGCCGATCCGTCATTTTTCGTTGAACGCGGACAGGGTAAATAATAAAATACCAAATGATAAACCCGAACGAAATAACGAGGATGGAAATACTCAGGGGCTTCGGCATGGAAGAATACCTGGTTATAAAGCCTTCCAGGAAAGCGGCGGCAATAAAAATAGGAATCAACCCGATCATCAGCTTGAGACCATCGCGGGCGCCCTTCTTCAGGGAATCGAGCCGTTTATAAGTTTTCGGAAACAGTATGCTGTTCCCCAGGATAAACCCTGCGCCGCCGGCAATGATGATTGATGAGATCTCGAGCGCGCCATGTATCCATACCACCAACACAGATTCCCAGCCCAGTCCCTGTAAAAAAAAGAAAGACTGGAAGGCGCCCAGCATCATCCCATTGTCAAAAAGCATCCATGCCGTCCCGATATTCAACAGCAGGCCGCCGATAAAGACCATAAAAGAAACCTTGATATTATTTAAGGCAATGGTCAGGAACATCTGCCACTGGTTAGCGTCCTTGTATACGCCAAAGGGATCGCCCTTGGCAATATTTCTTTCCGTCATCTGTATATACCCTTCGCCGAGAATGCCCCTGACAAACTGCTGGTCCTGGGCTGCAGAGAATGCCGCCATAACGGCAAAACTGACAAATAGCAGGAAGGCATAGAGCAGCTCGCGATGGTGCGCCCGCACAACCATCGGTAATTCCGTTTTCCAGAACCGCCATATTCTCGATCTTTCCTCTTTTTTATTTTGATAGATGCCAAGATAGGTCCTGGAAGCCAGTCCGTTAAGGTATTGGGTAACCTTGCTATGGGGATAAAATGTTTTCGCGTACCCCAGGTCGTTTACCAACTCGGTAAATTCCTGCGCCATTTCATCGGGATCGGTAGACTGCTGATACTGGTAGCCTTTCCACTTCTCAATATTTTTTTTGATAAAGAGCCCTTCTCTCAACTTTTCATTTTTTATGGATTTTCCGGAATACCCCTATCGGGACAGGTTTCTTTCAATAAATATAATAGTTATATTAGAAGGATAATAGTTGTTCAGTAAATATCCGTTTCTTTATTGCGTATGTCGTCTGTAAAACTGGATACAGGGTTTAATATTGAGATAGAATTCAACGTCGCGCCATTTCATAAACGGCTGATGGCATGGATCATTGATCTGCTGATCTGCTGGCTGATCGTCAGGGCGCTGGCCTATCTTACCGATACGCCCTCTTTTTTTGTATGGACAAACGTATGGGAGATCAAGGGGCTCCTGTTGAGTCTTCCTTTATTGTTTTATCATCTTTTCTGCGAGGTAGCTACCAATGGCCGCAGCATAGGCAAGATCGCTATGAACTGCAAGGTGATCAGCGCCGACGGCGGACAAGCGAGCCTGGGACAATACCTGATCCGGTGGGTTTTTCGTTTGATTGATTTTCCTTACTGGATAGCATTTGCAGTGATGTTAGGCGTAATGCCCTGGTGGACCATGCCCCTGAGCTTTGCGGGACTGGCCTGCGTTATCCTGTCGCCCCATTCGCAGCGTATCGGCGATATCGTCGCGGGAACGCTTTTGATAGATCTCCGGAACAACATGTCCTGGCAGGACACTGTTTTTACGGAAATAGAGGAAGCCTATCAACCCCGCTATCCGCAGGTGATGCAATTAAGCGACAGGGATATCAATACCTTAAAAACCATCATTACCGCCGTCAGGAAAAACGACAATCAGCAACTCGCGCTCAGGGTCTCCGACCGCATCAAATCAAAAATAAAAATGGAAAGCGAAGAAGCTCCGCTGGATTTCCTGGAAACCTTATTAAAAGACTACAACTATTATGCTACCCGGTAAACCGGAGTAACGACCGGAACGACTAAACCTGCGAGCCCATTGCGGCGACAAAAATGATTCCGCCGATAATAGCGACGGCATAAAAAGCCAGGGTAACAATCAGGACCACTCCGATGAATTTGAAAAAAGATTTCAGGTTCTTCAACGCGTTATTCATTTTAACTCCATCATTAGCTTTTACCGCCTCCTGCAGCCGCGTGGCAAACCGGAATAAATACAGGCAGGGGAAAAAGTTGATCAGCGCTATAACCAGGTATATTGCCGTGATAGCGCCCCCGCCTAACATACCGAAGCCTGGCGCGCTCATTTCGGGCATAGATGAAAAAATAGATCCGATAAAAAAAGAGAGGATGACAAATAAGCCGCTGAAAACAAATCCGACAATGGCAATAAATTTTGCCCATTTAGCCGATTGTTCAAAATAGCCTATGCTTTCCTGATCATAGTGGAGATCAAGAACGTTTAAACTTTGCTGTTCCATAAAAGAGAGGTTTAGGTATAAAATGAGTCGTCTGTAAATGCAAAGTCTAATAAGCCACTGCAAACAATACTCTTTGTTCACTTTCCTTCCCGGTAAGAATGCATTTGCCCTTTTCCTGTTTATTATTCAAGGGTATGCAACGTATGGTAGCTTTGGTCAACTCTTTGATCCTCGTTTCCGTTTCAGGCTCACCATCCCAATGAGCGGAAATAAACCCTCCTTTTTCTTTCAGTACGCGCTCAAACTCCTCCCAGGTATCCACCGGCGTAATGTGCTGGTCCCTGTAAGATAAAGCTTTATTGAACATGGATGTTTGAATTTCTTCAAGCAGGGAAATGATGGTACGGGGAAGCCCTTCGACAGAAACCGTCATTTTCTCCTTAGTGTCCCTCCTGGCCAGCTCCGCCTGGTTGTTCTGCAGGTCTCGTGCGCCGATGGCCACGCGAACCGGAACGCCTTTTAATTCGTGCTGGGCAAATTTCCATCCCGGCCTGGTATGGTCGCTGTTATCGTATTTTACCCTTATACCGGCCGATCTGAGCTGCGCTACCAGGTCATTTGCAGCGGCGTCTATCATTTCTTTCTGATCGTTTCCCTTATAAATAGGAACGATCACCACCTGCAAGGGGGCTATGCGCGGAGGGAGCGCCAGTCCATCGTCGTCGCTGTGGGCCATCACGAGGGCGCCCACCAGGCGTGTGCTCACTCCCCAGCTCGAAGCCCATACATAGTCCAGTTTATTGTTGCTGTCGGAGAAAGTAACGTCAAAAGCTTTGGCAAAATTCTGTCCGAGGAAATGCGAGGTGCCGGCCTGTAAAGCCTTGCCATCCTGCATTAAAGTTTCGATACAATAAGTGTCTATCGCGCCGGCAAAGCGTTCATTAGGCGTTTTTACGCCTTTGATCACCGGCAATGCCATCCAGTTTTCGACAAAATCGGCATATACGTCGAGCATTTTTACCGTTTCGTCCACCGCTTCCTGTTGGGTAGCATGGGCGGTATGCCCCTCCTGCCATAAAAATTCCGTCGTGCGCAGGAACAAACGCGTGCGCATTTCCCACCGCACCACATTCGCCCACTGGTTCACCAGCAGAGGGAGGTCGCGGTACGACTGTATCCATGTTTTATACGTATTCCAGATAATCGTTTCGCTGGTAGGCCTTACGATCAGTTCCTCTTCCAGTTTAGCTTCAGGGTCAACAATAACGCCTTCCTTATCCGGGTCGTTCTTGAGCCGGTAATGGGTAACCACGGCGCATTCTTTGGCAAACCCCTCCACATGGGCCGCTTCCTTGCTTAAAAAGCTTTTAGGGATGAACAGGGGAAAATAAGCGTTGACATGGCCGGTATCCTTAAACATCCTGTCCAATACATCGCGCATATTCTCCCATAAAGCAAATCCATAGGGTTTAATGACCATGCATCCCCTGACCGCCGAATAATCGGCCAGCTCGCCTTTGATGATTAGGTCGTTGTACCACTGGGCATAATCTTCTTTCCTGGATGTAATTTCCTTACTCATTGTACTGATTCTCCGTTATTTAATGCTAAAAATCGAAACTAATATTATAATAGCAGTATTTTAACAATCGTCGGGCAATCTTTTTCTCTTTTTCCCTGTCTTTTTATTGTAACTTTAGACATGGAGTTGCAAAAGTAGCAACTTAGACTGAAAACCATAAAACCATCGCCATGAACTCATTAAAATTAAATATAATCCTTATAGCTGGAATAGCGCTGGCGAGCAGTTGTTCGGTTTACCGCACAGGTCAAACGCCTGACGACGTGTATTATTCGCCGAACCGCGAAGTCCCGGCCTATGTGCAGACCGATAATCGCAGCAGCAGCCGCTACAGCGCCTATGACGACTACATGCCTTCAGAGGACCGCTACCTGAGGATGATGGTTCGCAACAGGACTAGATGGTCTGTATTTAACGATTATAACTATTTCAACCCATGGTCCTATTCTCCTTATAGCGCTTTTGGTTATTCGCCTTATTCATCTTTTTATTCTCCTTTCTATTCGCCATACAGCCATATGGGACTGGGCTATATCAATCCTTACGGATATAGTTACAATGGCTTTTATAACAGCTACTGGAGTTGGAACAGTTTTTACAACCCGTACTACCCTTCGGGGGTTGTTTATAATCCCAAAACCAATCCTGCAGGGTATACCATGGTAAGAAACTTTAACCTTAACAGCTATACTAACCGCAATTACAATAATAATGTGAACACGGGTAAGCTCTATTACAGGGGCTTGAATGCTCCCAAAAACACAGCGCCTAATGCTACGCTGGGCAGTTCGGTTCGCCGGGTCTTCTCCGGAGAAACCCCCAAGTCCGGCCAGGGAAGCAGCAGGGATAGTTATTATTCTCCGTCAAATGACAGGCCGGTAAGAACCTATCGTCCTTCTACTTACAATAACAACTCTTCCAGCAATACCCGAAGCAATAGCAGCGGCGCCATTGGCGGAAGCGGCAGCTCCGGCTCTAATAGCAGCAGTAGCTCATCCTCTCCGGGAAGCAGGCCCAGCAGAAGATAAATAAACTGATATACAACATTGAAAGAGGGAATAAAATTTGAGAAAATCTTAAATTCTATTTCCTCTTTTTCTTACCTGTTTTAGCTATCCTTGCATTTGGATAAGAAGGCAAACCGTTCGCTGCTTATAAGATAGACCCGGCGCTCAGGATTTCATTCTCTACCTTTGTATGATAATGGTTGAACGATCAACAGCGGGTATTTAAACGATCAATAGAAGACGCCTCAAAACATGAATCAATCTATGGCCATGAAGAAAGTTCTTTATCTGTGTATATTAGTTTTTGCCGGTTCGCCGCTTATCGCCCAGGTCCCGGAAGACGCGATCAGGATGTCCTGGAACGCGCCATCCGGCACAGCCAGGCAACAAGCCATTGGCGGGGCAATGGGCTCGCTGGGCGGAGAGATCACTTCCTTATATGTAAACCCCGCGGGACTCGGCTTCTTCAAAACAAGCGAATTTGTACTAACTCCCAGCTTCTCTATTTCAAATGGAAAAAGCAATTATCTGGGAAACTTTTCTTCGGCAAAAGGAGAGAACAGGTTCAACCTGGGAACCACCGGTTTTGTATTCGGTTCTGTCGGTAACAGGCAAAGCAGATGGAGCAATAAGGCATTTAGCATAGCCATTAGCAGGACGGCCAACTTTAACGGAAGAAGCTTTTACCAGGGAATCAATGACTACAGCTCTTTTTCAGAAACATTTGCGGAAGAATTTTCGCAGTCGGGCCTGCCCATTGATGTAGTATTGTATACCGCGCCGCTTTCGCTGGGAACCAAACTGGCCAATTACGCCTTACTGATAGATACGCTTACCGTCAATGGCAATACGGAAGTCGTCGGACTACCGCAAAGAAGCGCCATCCTGCATAATACGGACGCCGTCCTCAACCAGGAAAAAGATATTCAGACAAAAGGCGGCATCACGGAACTGGCGCTTGGCTATGCCGCCAATATGGACGACAGGATATATATCGGGGGAAGCCTGGGAATACCCATCGTTAATTATCAAAGGACCTCTACACTCCGTGAATCAGACGCTTCCGGCGATACCGATAATGATTTTAACTATGCCAGCTACCGCGAAGAGTATTCTTCATCCGGCGTCGGCATAAATGCAAAGCTGGGCGTGATCTTCAAGCCTGCCAACCAGATCAGGGCGGGCCTGTCCATTCACTCGCCAACCTTATATGGATTAAGAGAGAAAACGATCGGAAGGATGGAGGTTGACCTGGAGGGTTATCCGAGAGATCCCGGGTTGATCGTCGCCGACGCCGATTCCATTTATACCCAATTCGGGGCCAATATCCCCGAGTACCGGTTCGACCTGGTATCGCCCTGGAAGTTTTTGATCAGCGGCTCGTATTTTTTCACGGAGTCGGAAGATGTTAGCCAACAGAAAGGTTTTGTTACCGCAGACATTGAATATGTAACGCATGGCTCTTCCCGTTTTTCTTCGGCCGATCAAACAGGCGATAACGAGTATTTCCGAATGGTGAACGAGGGCGTGAAATACGCATACAAAGGCGCTTTTAATTTCCGCGCAGGAGGCGAATTAAAATTCAACACCTTCATGACGCGTCTCGGATTTGCCTGGTATGGCAAACCATACGACGACAAGGAACTTAAGGCCAGCCGGATGAATATCAGCGGCGGGCTCGGCTACCGCGACAAAGGAATATTCATAGACCTCGCCTATATCTATAGCATCAATAAGGATGTGGACTTCCCCTATCGTTTAGCCGACAAAGCCAATGTTTTTGCCAATGTCAAAAACAACAACAGCAATATCTTGCTGACCCTCGGCTTTAAGTTTTAAAAGACGGCTAAAAGCGCTTATCCTCTTTCGCTGGGGCTGAGCTATCCGACCGCGCGGGAAGCCTTCGGAAGAACGGCCATCAGGGCTGCGGGATCATAGATGAAACCAGGGGTATCCATTTTGCCGGGTCGACGCCCGCTATCCAATGCATGTCCGGGTCTTTACGGAACCAGGTAAGCTGTCGCCGCGCATACTTGCGCGTATTTGATTTAATGCGCTCTATGGCTTCGTCAAGCGTTGTTGTTCCATCAAGGTATTCAAACAGTTCCGTATAACCGACCGTCTGTAAGGCGTTAAGCTCCCTGAAAGGCAATAACGAGCTTGCTTCCTCCAGCAATCCCTGCTCCATCATCTGGTCCACCCGTTTATTGATATTGATCCGTAGCTGCTCCCTCGGCAGGTCGATAACCATTTTCAATGTTTTAAAAGGACGCTGAACAGGTCGACGGCGTTGAAGATCCCGGATAGAAAGGCCGGTAGACAGTTTTATCTCCAGGGCCCGCAGAAGCCGCTGAGGATTTAATATCTCCCCGGAAGCATAATAAACCGGGTCTTTTTCTTTTACCTCCTGTTGCAGCCATTCCAGCCCGAAGCTATTGTACTGATCCACGATCTGCCGGCGTAACAAGAGATCAATTACCGGCATCTCATCCAATCCCTCGCAGAATGCTTTAATATACAGTCCTGTTCCGCCGGCCATAATAACCACGGAACGATCTTTAAAGATCGCTTCTGCGGCATGCAGGGCGTATTGCTCAAAAGTCCCGGCATTTACCCTGTCATGAATGGAATGGGAATCAATGAAATGATGTTTTACAGACCGCAACTGGTCGGGAGAGGGCTTAGCCACGCCAATATTCATTTCGGCATAACACTGCCTTGAATCTGCAGAAATGATCTCCGTCCGGAAATGTCTGGCCAGCTCAATCGCAAGGGCTGTTTTACCCGAACCTGTAGGACCGGTAATAATTATGACGGTTTTTTGATCCACGGCTTAGATTTCACCGGAGCTCTCATCCTCTTCCATGCCATCCTCTGTCCCGGCATCATCGTCTTCCCCTTCCACGCCAAACCCTTCGGCGCCGCGGGAAAGATCATATTTTTCCTCTACCTCGGTAAGCTTATCGCCCACCAGGCCCTTTATGCCATATTGCGAGGGGCCTATCCCTTCTTTTTTCACTACGGCAGGATATTCCAGCTTAGCGCTTTCTTCTTTGCTGACATTGATCAGCTCAATCAGGAAGGACCAGTTTTTATTAAAATCATAGAGATAAGTAAACTTCTGATTGGGGTTCTTTATTTCGGAGCCGATAGTCGTATTACCCATTATCAGCGGCTCCGCCTTATAAACCTTATCGTATTTTTCCAGCGTTATCTCCCTGCCGCGCTGCCAGTTGTCGTTACTGCGAAAAAAAGTGGCGGAATGCTTGGAATCAAATTCAAAAGCTTTTAATATGGCCTCGTGCAGCGACACAAAGGATTGCATATGCCTGATGGCAATATCCCTGTAAACGCTGTCGTCTTCTTCAAAATACACCCTGAACTTTAATATAGCCATATCCTTCGCTTATAATGATTGATGTTCAAAAATAGGCAAATAGTTTAATACCCATAGACAGGCAGCGACTCAGTTCCAGCTTTAAGGTAGATCGCGTATATAAATTTGAGTTGTTTCAATATCTTTCAGCTTTAACGCCCATGCGGCCCGTGAATAGAAATCCAAAATGGGCCTATCCATAGACAGCAGGCAGAACAGCTAAGCTGCTTACTGTTTAACCGGCTTTAAGTTTAGCGACTCCGCCTTTTTCATCATAAAATCAAAGGCCTCGTCATAGTTGTTGCCTATCTCCCCGTCGAGTATCGCTTCCCTGATGGCATTTTTGAGCGCTCCCACTTCTTTGCC
>JAEUVR010000195.1 GCA_016786785.1 Chitinophagaceae bacterium | reverse complement strand
AGGATATGATGCAGGCTATTGAAACCGGCGGCTCCCCATTGGTTGACGGCATCGAAGGACGTAAGGCGGTGGAGATCGCGCTGGCAATTTATAAAAGCGCGCGTACAGGCGAACTTGTGCGGTTGCCTTTATAACTTATTTCAACCACTTGTCGAACCACCCGAATGCATCCGATTGCATTTGGGTATCGAATTTATGAGGGCCGGGATAAAACGAACATTGATAACGGTCGCCGGCGCCCGCTTTATGAAATACCTCGCTTAATATCCTGTCCGCCTGCTTCATTTCGGCAAGCGTGTACAGTTCGTCGTCGATATCATTCAATACCATTGTAGGCAGGGGCGTACGTAATCCGAGGATCTCCGGGAAATCCAATTCATTGGGCAATAGCGGCACATAGGTCATCCAGGTATGGGTAAACGATTTGTAGCGTATCAGGTCGTTCCAGGTGGTCATAAATCCTACGCATACGGCGCAGCTGATCCTGGGATCCAGCCCGCCCATAAAGACAGTGCGCATTCCCCCGCCGGATAATCCGCCGCAGCCAATCCGCTCGGGATCGACCTCTTCCATAGCGCACAATATATCCAGCGCTTTCCGGTCTTCTGCAAAAAATACCCCCGGCCAGGTAGTTCCGGCGCTAAACAGGGATTTAGCCATGACATGCTCATGCTCGGCAGCCCATTCATTGTATTTGATAATATTACCGGCTTCTTCAGGGTTTGTATCGTTAAGCCCTTTTCTCAGGTGTTCGGGAACATCCTCCGTCATTACCCTGCGGCTTTCGAATGGGAAAGCGTCGGGCGCCAATACAACATATCCTCTTTTGGCAATCTCATTGGCCCATGCCCAGCCCCCGTAACAGGTTTGCTGGTGAGCCGCCATCAGCGGATGCTGCCGGTCGCCGGTTTTTGTGATTTTTTGTTTCCCAAAATATTTATCGGCATTATGATCATGAAAAGCCAGTATGCCCGGAAGCTTGCCTTTTACCTGCTGTGGTTTTAATAAGATCGCTTCTGTGCGGCGGCCATAAGGCAGTTGCCAGCTTAGTTCCCGGATGGTTAGTCCGTCGTATGTATATTCCTTATTGATGGTAACCTGGGGCATTCCGCCCAGGTCGGGAATAGCTAATCTGTCCGTCAATCGCTCTCTTGCCGCTTTGCGCCAGGCTTCCAGGTCGGTCCATTCTTTATTTCTAAACGAAAGAGAAAGCGTTCTTTTTGCGAGCGACTCCGCGGCCCAGTCTCCATACAGGCCAATAATGCTGAGGTCTTTCTGTTTGTTGTGTAAATTCTCCACCGTATAAAATTTTCTTTAAGTAATCCGGATAATGAAGGTATAAATTTATTCCTCTGGTCTTACTCTGACAAATATGACTTGTCTTTTTTGTTCATTGTAGAAGCTACTATGGATATAGCTGTACAAGATCGCATAGTAATTCATCAATTTAGGGTAAATACGCTTTATGGGATTACTGTAACTTCCCTTTTCAGGTTATGCGCATGAGGGACAATTTTCCTGTCGCCGCCTTAAATTTCCGGGCATGTATGAAATCATGAATTATGAAGGTTGGCCAGATTGTGTTCGTTTGTACAATGAGGGGGTAGAAGTTATTGCGGCCACTGTTATCGGCTGTCGTATACTGCGCGCGGGCTTTATCAACGGTCAGAACTTTTTTTATTTGTCCCCGGAGGATGCGGGTAAGACCGGGGGGGATGATTGGAGAATATATGGCGGGCATCGCTTATGGCATGCGCCGGAAGCTATACCGAGGAGCTATTATCCTGATAACCGCCCCGTAGAATATTTCTTGCGGGATAATACGTTAACGCTTCGGCAGGAGAGGGAAGAGACGACAGGCATCATTAAAGAAATGGAAATTGTTTTGCATCCATCGGCCAATGAACTAACAATAACGCACCGGTTGATCAATAAAAATCTATGGCCGGTAAGCCTATCGCCCTGGGCGATCTCTGCCATGGCGCCGGGAGGTTTGGCCATTGTTCCGCAGGAGCCTTTTGGGGAGGGGGATGAATATTTACTGCCTGCGCGCCCGTTAATACTTTGGTCTTATGCAAGGATGCAGGATCCCCGCTGGTTCTGGGGTAATGAATATATTCTGGGCGCGCAAGACCCAAATGAAAATTCGGAACAAAAAATAGGCGTCTTAAACAAACAGGGATGGTGTGCGTATAGCCTTAACGGTGAATTATTCCTGAAACGTTTCTCTTATGCGCCCGGGCGGCAGTATCCCGATTTTAACAGCAATAACGAAATCTATATCAACCGGCATTTTTTAGAAATAGAGACGTTGGGGCCGATGGAAGATATTGCGCCCGGAGAAGCCGTAGCGCATACGGAGCATTGGCTGATCTCAAAAGCAACAAGCGATAATGTGGAAGAGGTGATAGGACGGCAAATTTTGCCAATGACCCAATCTTTTTTATAATAAATATTATAGGAATATCAATCCGGAATGTTTTCGGGGAATACGATTTGACGCGCGTTCTTTATTCATATTTTAATCAGTTTTATGAGAATCCTTTTTGTATGTATTGTTTTTAATTTGATCGGCGGAATGGTTAATGCCCAGTCCAAACGCGCTCCTGCCAGCCCTACGCCTGATAGTATAGGGTTGCATAAGGCGGTATTGGATGATCAGTCTAAGCTGATCTCCTGGATGGGGCCTTCTGATATTGCGTATGATCAGTTCCTTCGCAAGCGTTGGGAGTTTGTGAAAACAAAAGCTCCTTATAGTCCCGGGCCTCCTCCCCGTTCGTTATACCCGCAATATTATTTTTATTGCGCATTCCAGGACAATATGGAACCTGATCAATGGATGAATGATGTAGGCGAGAAGATCCCCAACTGGTTTGAATCTGCCCGTCTCTATTATGCGTATACCGGCGACGCTTCGGTAATGACGATCGTTAAGGGCATGATGGACTATGCTATCGAACATGGGACCAGCCCGGATTCTTTCGACTGGCCCGGGATGCCTTATACCACTACCAATGCAGGCGATACGGTGTTCCAGGGATTTACTTCCGCAAAGCGGTTTGTTTTGCATGAGATACAGGTAGACCATGCCGGCGATATGGGATCGGCCTATTACCGTATGTACCTGTTTACCGGCGAGGAAAAATATAAAGAGGCCGCGCTTAAGGTAGCAAATACCATGGCTGCCAAAATAAAAACAGGCAATGCAAAGCAGTCGCCATTGCCCTATCGCGTGGTCATGAATACGGGCAGGATAACAGCGCCGTACGGAGCCAATTGGGCAAGCGCGTATAAACTGTTTGACGACCTGATCAGGTCCAATACCGGCGATGTCAAAAAGTATAAGAATGCCGCCGCTAAATTAAGGAAGTTCACAGTTAAATACCCTATGAAGACAGGCTATTGGACTGACGGGCATTCAGATACGGAAGTCTATAGCAATACGTATAGGAGCAATCTGAGCGCGAGCAATATGGGTTTGCTGCTGTTCGATCATCCTGAGTTTGACAAGAAATGGAAGCAGTATTCCATAGACCTGATCAAATGGACGGAGAAATATTTCGTAGAACGTTGCTCGGAGGGAGAAGTAGGGAACCAGTGGGGCGCTAATATAGTGGGAGAGCAGGACGATTTTAATCATAAGATGGATTACCAGACTGCCCGGTATGCTGCGCAGTGCGCCAGGTTATATGCCGCTACCGGCGACGAGAGCTATAAGGAAAAAGCATATCGTTCTTTAAACTGGGTGACCTATTGCAACGACTCAACGGGCAAGGCGTATGAAAGCCCGCTGAGCGACGGGATCTTAAGCTGGTGGTCGGACACTTATGGCGAATGCCCGCGCATGTTCTATCATGCTTTTGCCGCCGTTCCCGAATGGGCGCCTAAGGGGTCAAATCATATCCTCTATTCCGAAGGCATATTAAGAGATCCGCTTTATGAAAACCGCAGGGTCCAGTATACGGCAACGGAGGATAATGGAACGGAGTACCTGCGCCTGGCGTTTAAACCTTCGGCGATCATGGTAAACGGGCTGTCGCTAAAGGAAATCTTAAATAACGGATCCGGATATACGATAAAACCGCTCGACGGAGGCGATTATAGCCTGATCATCAGAAGGGTTCAGAAGGGAAAGGTGACTATTGAATGACCTATTTTCTTGTCAGGGGAAGGGTTCCCGGAACTACGGTTACCGTCACGGTATCGACGCTCCACTCTGCCCTGTCATCAACCGCTTTTAATTCATAAGCGTACACTCCGGGATAGTTAAGCCCTGTGAGTCGCGGATGCGCCGTAACCCCATCAAGCATTGTACCGTAGGAAGGCCCTCCTATTTTTCTCCAGATATGCCTCGCTATTTTTCCGTCGGGGTCGGAAGACGCGCTGCCGTCTAAGACAACGGTTCCCTGGGATGCGGAGAGGACAATGTCCTTACCCGCTTTTGCCAGCGGCTTTTGATTGGGTTTAAGACTTCTGTTCTGCGCCAGCATCCACTCAAAAATATTAGGGTTTTGATAATTATAAGCGGTATCGTAAGCTCTTCTCACCCAAACATAGTGGCCTCCTACTTCGTATACCACCATATTTGGACTGGCTTTTGCGCCGCAATCGTTGATGCTTTTGATCGCAGTGAAGGTGCAGCTGGGAGGCGCCATGACGTCATCTAACGCATGGAAAGCCAGGATAGGCAGTTGGGCATTGGCGATATTGCAGCCATTGGTCATAAAGCAGGGAGATACTACCGGGGCCGCCCCAGCGAGCTTTTTAGCGTTGCTTAAAGAAGAAGAGACATAGGTCCATGTGCCGCCGCCGCCAAGGCTCAGGCCGGTCAGGAAAATACGATTGGTATCAATATTCAGGTTCTTTTTAGCAAAATTGATCATCTCATCTACATAGTAGTTAGGCCAGGCAGTATACTTGGAATCGAGTTGGGGAAAAAGAACTACAAAACCTTCTGTTTTTCCATTCCAGGTAAAGATCATATTATGCCCTTTGTCTATATATTTAGGAATGCCGCAACAATTTAGCCGGGCAAGATCCGGTTCAAGCCCGGTTCCTTTTTCCCCGATGCCGTGCAGGAAGATGATCAGAGGATGTTTAACGTCGGGGTTCGACTGATAGTCCGGAGGAAGGTATTGATAGAAACCGATCTTTTGTCCGCGGGCGCCGTCTATTCGTTGGGCTGTTCTTTGAGCCGACAGAAAAACGGGTAATAATATCCCCCACAGCATCAGAACTTTTATCATACGCATTCGTTGATGAGGAGCAAATTTACCAATGTAAGCCTGAAAACAGAAATTATCGGGAGCAATTATTAAGTCCTCAATGCATACTATGGTTAACTTTGAATAAATACATTTTAATAATAATACTTATGAAGACCTTGCAATCGCTAATCAGGGAGCAATCTTATATTAACGGGAAATGGACCGGCGCCGCTTCCGGGAAAACATTTGACGTTATCAATCCGGCTACCGGAAAGCGTATTGCTTCGGTAGCCGACCTTGAGATAGAAGAGATCCGAACGGCCATTGACGTTGCAGCGGAGGCATTCCCTTTGTGGTCGGGGCTTTTGGCAAAAGAGCGCGCTGGAATACTGATGAACTGGTTTCGGCTCATCCTGGATCATAAGCAGGAACTGGCCACGCTGATCACGATGGAATGCGGAAAGCCCTATCAGGAAAGCCTAAGCGAAGTAAACTACGGCGCATCTTTTATAGAATGGTTTGCCGAGGAAAGCAAACGGGTTTATGGCGATGTAATTCCCCAGCATGCGGCGGATAAGCGCTTAATGGTGATCAAGCAGCCCATTGGCGTAGCGGCGGCGATCACTCCCTGGAATTTTCCGCTGGCGATGTCGACGCGCAAGCTGGGACCTGCTTTGGCGGCGGGGTGCTCGGCGATCCTTAAACCTCCTTCTCCTGCTCCTTTAACATCCCTGGCTTTGGCGCAGCTGGCGGCCGATGCGGGAATCCCACAGGGCGTATTAAACGTGGTCACGACCAGTAACTCCGGCGCTGCGGGAAAAGAGTTTAGCGAAAACGAAAAGGTCAGGAAAATATCTTTTACCGGGTCGACAGAAGTGGGGAGAGTGTTATTAGCGCAATGCGCGCCGACGATAAAAAAAGCGTCAATGGAATTAGGAGGCAACGCGCCCTTTATTGTTTTTGAAGACGCGGATATAGACGCCGCCGTGAAAGGGGCTATAGCTTCGAAATACCGCAACTCCGGGCAAACCTGCGTATGCGTTAACCGCATGCTGGTTCATGAAAAAGTATATGACGCGTTTGTTCAAAAGCTAACGGCGGCTGTCGCTCAATTTAAAATGGGGAACGGCTTGGAGCAAGGAGTAACGATCGGCCCATTGATCAATGAAAAAACGCTGACAAAAGTGAAGGAACTGGTTGACGACGCCCTGCAAAAAGGCGCCAGCGCGACTATTGGAGGAAAGCCTGGCAAGGGGTTGTTTTTTCAGCCCACCGTATTGGCCAATGTCACTCCGGCAATGCGGGTGGCGAGAGAAGAGATATTCGGTCCTATCGCCCCGGTATTCCGGTTCAGTTCTGAAAAGGAAGCAATCGATATGGCCAATGATACCGAATACGGCCTTGCCTCTTATTTCTATAGCCGCGATGTGGCGCGATGCTGGCGGGTGGCGGAGGCGTTGGAATA
>JAEUVR010000100.1 GCA_016786785.1 Chitinophagaceae bacterium | reverse complement strand
GACCATCGCTAAGATCGAATTGTCGAGGATCCCGATATTCGGGCTGGTATATAAGGCGGGCAGCGTGCTGGTAGACCGGAAAAGCGAAGCCAGCCGGAAAGAGAGTCTTAATAAAATGAAAGAAACCCTGGCCGGCGGAATGCATATGTGCATCTATCCGGAAGGCACCCGTAACAAAACAAAAGAGCCTTTGAAATCCTTCCAGAGCGGGGCTTTCAGGTTAGCTGTCGATACGGGCAAACCAATCATTCCCGCCGTCATCTTCAATACGCGGAAGGCTTTGCCCGCCGATAAGACCTTTTATGCAATGCCTCATCCGCTGGCTATCCATTTCCTGCCTCCTGTAAAAGCGGAGGAAAACGAAAATGCGGCTTCCTTACAGCATAGGGTATTCGATATCATGTACGATTACTACAAGAACCGTCAGCGCTAATTGTCTTGCGGGGATCGCTGCAAACCACAACTTTTTACAACAGCATCTCACAACATCCGATTAATAGCTAACCATTCATTGGTAGGGCCAGGCCGAATATTGCAGCAATATGCGATCGCTTTAAATCCTCAGTCATGGCGCTGCTTCAAAAGTCATATCAATATAGCCGGTATGGTTAATGCCATAATCAACGCTAACGGTAAGCTATAACGGCTATTTCAGGAATCGCGATCACCCCCCGGCCCGATCAGTTGCCAAAAAAGCTTCTTGTCCTGTTGATGCGCAGGTCGCGCAGGATGCCCGATTTGGGGTTGACGGTGATATTGAACGAGCGGTAATAGCCGACGGGGGTAACATTTATCGATAGCTGCCAGCAATGCATCTCTCTTGATATGAACATCGTCAGCATCTGAATGGAAGAACTCTTAAAATCATAATAGGTGTTCAGTCCCATTTTCCACTTAGGCGTCAGGTTAAAATCGCCGTTCACGCTCAGGTTGGAGTTGACGGTGGTTTCAAACCCTGAGTAATCGCGTTTAAACTGTCGGAAAAAGCTGAGCGAATACGAAAGGTTCACCGACCAGGGAATATTAAAATCGGCGAATTCCGCGGGGTTGTTCCGGACATATTCCAATTGCGACATCTGCTCTTCCATCGTCATAGGAGTAGTCACATCGTTCAGCGCATCATTGGAGGTGGCCGCATCTTTTTTATCGTCCTTGGGCTTGCTTTTAAAGCTTGTAGAGATCGCGATATTGCCACTGGTGATCCTTCCCGGCGTAAACGCCCCTCCCTGCCAGGCATATTTGTTTCTTTTAAACCCTAAGGAATCTACCTGGTAAGGGTCCAGCGTAGCGCCGGCGGTGATGTTCACTTTTTCAAACAGGGTGCTGCGCACATACAAATTGAACGGCGCGAGTTTAAATGAATCGGCAATAAAATTATACCCGCTGTTAAACCCAAAACCGTCCAGCAGCCTCACTTTTTTTATAGCCGCGTCGCCGGTATCTTTTTTTGATTTCACCTTCATCTCAAGGTTATTGTCTATCCCGAAACTCAGGCCGCCGTAGGTGCCTTCCGAAAACGCGCCGAAGATGGAGCCCTCATAGCGGGATACCCTTGTCATGTACCCGTTCTTCAGCATCAGGGAATCATAGTCCTTCCTGGCCAGGTCGGGCTTGTAGCTCAGCGAAACGCTGGGTCTTACCGTATGACGTATCGCCTGCACCCTGCTGTTCTTTCCGAATTTATCCAGCTTCCCGAACAAGGCCGTGCTTAATCCCAGGCTGAAAGAAATATCCCTGGCGGTAAAAAAGCCCTTGTTAATAGAGGTATCCACCTTTTCCGTAACCGGGTTATAGGTTCGGATAAACTGCCTGGAATACCATTTTTCCTGGTAGTTAATGCCGGGAGAAACCTGCAGGGGCCCGAGGGAAGGGAGCGACAACTGGATAGGTATACTATGCTGGGCGCCCCATTGCAGCGTATCCACGATATTCCTGAAGCTGAACAGCGAATCATAAAAATCTATGCGGTTAGAGACCTGGGAGTTCAGGCCAATACCCAGTTTCTGATACCATTTCGGCGTTCCTGCAAAATCCTTTTTCTGTAGCGGGTAGAGCGTATTGGCGGTAAAAGCAAGATTGGGTAGGGTCAGGCTCACCAGTCCTAAATTATTATTCTGGCTATGATTGGCGCTCAGGCTCAGGTTATATTTGCCGTCCCATGTTTTGGAATAGGTAACAGAAGAGTTCAGGCTGTTGTTATAATTCCTCATGGGATTGTTCAGCACATACTGGTTGAATTTGGTCGACCCGGCATTGACATTTGCCGAGAACGACTGACCGGGACGCGCTTTTGCATCAACAGTATGGCTCCAGTTGATATTAAAGGTCCTGGAATTGGTAAAATCCACTTTGGGGTCGCTGCTGATCATCCTGGTATGTTGCAGGGTAAACAACATTCTCCCATTGTAACGGTATCGTTTCCGGTAGGTAGGCTCGAAATAAGCAGCCCATCCTCCATAGGAATACACGTCGCCCCTGAGCAGCACGTCAAAATTATCGCCCAGCACTTTGTAGTAGCCCAGCCCCTGCAACCCAAGCCCAAACTGTTCGTTGGTGGCCACCTGCGGCGGCAGAAAGCCCGATTTCCGGCCCTGGGAGATCGGAAATAAGCCAAAGGGCAGGTAAATCGGCACCGGCACCCCCTCAAATTCAGGATGTATGGGCCCGGAGACCGCCAGTTTCTGGTTGATCAGTTTCATTTTCTTGGTGCGGAAGGCAAAATGGGGAGTATCCAGGTTACAGGTGGTAAACTGACCCCGAAAAGCAAAAAATTCGCTGGGAGATATCTTTTTTACTTTCTCCCCCTGCACAAAGATCTCTCCCTGCTGGGTGACCGTCTGCCGGGTTATGCCTTTTTGCGTTTTGGTATTATAAACGATCTCATCCGATTCCATGGTCGTTTCGGCCTGAACCATTTTGGGCCTTCCGATCATCTTGCCGGTACTATCCCTGCGATAGGCGGCCGTCACCAGGTCGGTCGACTGATCTATTTCAATGTTGTCTGCCGATAATTCCATATCGCTTTGCTTGATATTGGCTTCGCTGAACAGGATGATCTTCTTTTCAGGAACAATAAACAGCACGGAATCGGCAGCCTGGTAAACGATGGGCGCATCGATCGAATCCTTGGACAGGTTCAGGTTTACCGTGTCTGTTTGCATGGATAGGGAATCCTTTATTGCCGCTGAATCCTTCAAGAGAGGGACCGTATCCGAAACAGCGTTCGCCACGCCCGTTTTTACGGTTAAAGAATCCTTAATAATAATGGAATCTTTCAGCGGCGGAATCGTATCGGCTAGAATAATGACGCCATTGAACGCAATGCCGGGCGCTGTCTCCTGTAAAACTGTTAACGATTGCTGAATTTTATGGCCGGTTGAATAATTAGCGGAGGTAATGATCGTTATAGATAACAGTACAGATAAAATCCACGCAGCATTATATTTTAAACTATTTTTGCGTTCGTCAATCATAAGTAGATAGAGCGCAAAAATAGCTATTAATGATTAAAACAATGTGAAGATTGCCTTATGTTCATTGAATTCAATATTATGACGAGAAAACAGTTCCATTTCTTTCTTTCTTGTATAACGACAGCCCTATTTATTTCGTTCTTCAGCATCGAATCAGCAGCGCAAAAATCTTCTCTTCATACCATTATTGTAGATGCGGGCCACGGAGGAGCCGATGTGGGCGCCCGCGGCGCTTCTTCATTAGAAAAGGATATCTGCCTCGCGGTTGCGCTGAAATTCGGCGAGAAGCTCGAAAAAGAATTCCCTGAATTAAAAGTGCTGTACACCCGCAAAACAGATATTTACCCTGCGCTAAAGGAGCGGGCTGATTTTGCGAATGCCAATAAAGGCGACCTGTTCATCTCCATTCACGTAAATGCGGCTCCCAAGATCAAGCACAGCAAGTTTGCAGGGTACAGGACCGTGGTAAGTTATACCGGCAAGGGAGCCAACCGGAAAAAACACACCCGCAAGGTGCCGAAGTATACCGTCAGCTATTCAGACAATCCCTCTCATGGCACGGAAACCTATATCTGGGCGGCAGACCGGGCGGATGAAAAAGAAAAATTTGTCGTCAATGACGTGATGAGCGAGGATATTTATGATTCTACGGAATATACGCCCGATATCAACGATCCGGAGTTCAAGGCGAAAGCATTGTTATGGACCAAACGATATTTTGACAAGAGTTACCTGCTGGCATCGCTGGTGGAGGAGTCATTTGTGAACACCGGCAGGTTCAGCAGGGGCGTCAAACAAAGGAACGAAAAAGGGATCTGGGTGCTGCAGGCCACTTCTATGCCCAGTATCCTGGTAGAAACCGGGTTTATCACCCATCGCGAGGATGAAGATTACCTCAACAGTAAAAAAGGACAGGAAGAAATAGCAGAAAATATCCTGGAAGCTGTCAGAAGATACCGGAAGGCGACGGAAGGGAAATAAAACGGGGCTACTTATTGTAAAAAGATGCTTTCCGCGAAGAAAGCATCTTTTTATTGGAGGAATGATTTTTTATGCACAATTTTATCCTGTTATTAAAATACCTCTCATGAAGATATCCAATGAAACAAAGGTCGGGGCGTTAACGGCAGTCGCTATCACCATACTTATTCTCGGCTTTAATTTCCTCAAGGGTACCAATCTTACCGAACGAAACGATATCATCTATGCTGTTTTCCCCAATATACAGGGGCTTACTCCCTCCAATGGCGCATTCATTAACGGGCTGCAGGTAGGAAGGGTAACAGAATTGCATGAAAGCGATAAGAACCTGAGCGGTATTATCGTTTCCATTTCGCTGAACAAAGATATTAACATCCCCAGGAACTCCATAGCGACCATCAACAGCGATTTTTTGGGGTCTACTTCCATAGAGATCATCATGGGCGATAACCGGACGGATTTTGTAAGAAAAGGCGATACGCTGCAATCTACCGCCAAAATGGGCATGATGGCGGAGATCAGCAAAAGCCTGAACCCCGCGATCAACAATATCAATACTACGCTGGCCTCCCTCGACGTACTGATACAGAAATTAAACGCCACGCTGGATACGGACGCAAAAAACAACCTCCAAAACATCTTTGCCTCGTTGAGTTCCTCCACCAAGGCCCTGGACAAGATGATCCATGCGCAGAGCGCCACGCTTGGCAATACCCTGGGGAATGTGGAAAAAATAACCGGGACCATTGCCCAAAACAGCGGAAAGATCGACAGCGCTATCGGGCACCTCGAAAAAACAACCGCGCACCTGGCCCAGGCCGATTTCGAAGAAACGCTTCAGTCTGTCGTCAAAACAATGAATAAGCTGGAAACCACGCTATCGCTTGTCAATAGCAAGGAGGGTTCGGTAGGCATGCTGTTAAATGATCGTAAATTATATGATGAGATCCGGATGACCAACCGCAGTTTAACTACCTTACTGGATGATTTTCGCATGCACCCGAAAAGATATGTCAGCGTTTCCGTATTCGGCAAAAAAGCGAAAGGCGAGCCGCTTATGCAACCGATCTATGATTCTATTCCGGGGAAATAAAATGAAAGAAATACTGCTGATCATTATTGTTCTTTTTATTCCCTTTGTCTATTCTTATGCCCAGGTAAAACCTACCGCCCCCGCTCCTGCCGACACCCTTAAAAGGGTGGAGATCCTCAACGCCGAACGGTATGGATACCAGAAAAAAGATTCCCTTACCGAGGTCCTGCTGCTGGTGGGCAAGGTGATCCTTAAACAGGACAACACTACTTTTTATTCGGATAGCGCTATCTACAACAGGAATGCCCGGTTTGTAGAAGCGTTCGGTCATGTGCATATCAATGACAACGACAGCATCAACGCTTATTCCGATTACCTGATGTACCTGGTCGATCAAAAGCAGGCTACCTTAAAAAACAAGGTAAGGCTCACCGACGGGCAGAGCAACCTGTACACCGATGAACTCGAATACGACGTGAACCAGCAGATAGGCGTATATCGCAAGGGCGGCAAGGTGGTCAACCAAACCTCGGTATTGACCAGTAAGGAAGGGATCTACTATGCGGATATCAAGGACGTGTATTTCACCAAAGACGTAAAGCTGGAAGATCCCAAGTATCATCTTTCTACGGATTCGCTGCTTTACAATACAACCACCGAGATCGCCACTTTTATTTCGGAAACGTTTATTAAAGACAGCGCCCAGAGAACCATTCTTACCAGCGAAGGATATTATGACCTGAAAAGCCGCAACGCTTCTTTCGGTAAGAGGCCGATCATTCATGACGGCGCGTCGACGATCATCGCCGACGAGGTGCAGGCCGACGACCATACCGGCATTAATATCCTGACCGGCAATGCCGTGTACAAAGATTCCGCGCAGGGCATAGCCGTATTGGCCAATTCGATCGTATCCAACCGTAATGACAGGACCTTCCTGGCTACGCAAAATCCCTTGCTGATCCTTAAACAGGATAAGGACAGCGTCTATATCGCCGCGGATACGCTGTATTCGGGCAAGCTCAGCGATCTCTACCGGGAACTGGATTCCCTGCGCCGGCGCGATTCGGCGCTGCAGGCTATCGCGCTACAGGACTCCCTGCTTGCCGTTGCCGCTGCAAAAGATTCTGCTCTGCGAAAGCAGCAAGCTGCCTTAAAAATTATCGCTTCGCGGGATTCTATACCGGCAATGGCCGGCGCCAGGGATACTTCGGTAAGAAGACAGGACTCCGCTTTAAACGCCGTCGCCCGCGATTCTTCAGTGCACGGACTTCCGCAGGATTCGCTGAAAACTATTGCTGCGCGCAATACTTTATTGGATAGTCTGCCGACGGATACAGCGTTAAAAAATATTGCCCGGCGGGATTCTTTACCATCGCATGCCGATACGCCAAATCCATTATTGGAGCGGGTTGTGCAGGACTCGCTGAAGACTATTGCCGAGCGCGATCCTTTATTGGGCGTATCCCGCAGCGATTCCCTGCGCCTCGCAGTCAAAGATGCATCAGCTCCCGAAAACAATAGCAGCTTTCAACAGGACCTCCCCGCAAATACTACCGCTTCCCAGGATTCCTTAGCCGATGGGCTGGTTCGCGAGCCGACGACCGTCAATACGCAGAACGATAGCACCGACCGGTATTTCAGGGCTTATCATAACGTCCGCATTTTCTCCGACTCCCTTCAGGCGGTATGCGACAGCTTATTCTATTCCGGCAAAGACTCTATATTCCGGCTGTTCCAGGACCCGATCGTCTGGGCAAGCGCCAGCCAGGTTACGGGAGACACCATCTACCTGTATACGAAAAATAAAAAAGCCGATGAATTGTATGTATTCGAGAACGGGTTTGTGGTCAATAAATCGGGCGAGAACATGTTTAACCAGATCAGGGGCAACAGGCTGAACGGTTATTTTAAAAACGGGGAGATGGACTATATGCGCGCTAAGGGAAATGCGGAAAGCGTGTATTATATAAGGGACGGCGAAGAGAAGCTGATCGGCGTCAATAAGGCCACTTCGGATATCATTGACATGCGTTTCGTCAATAAGGAGCTGAACAGGGTGGTTTTTGTGAGCCAGGTCAAGGGCACGATGTACCCGGTAAGCCAGGTTCCGGATCAAGACAAACATCTCCGTAACTTTAAATGGCTGGAGGATAAACGCCCTAAAACAAAATTTGAACTATTCGGCAACTGACCGTCCGAAATCCTATGTTAAAAACCCGTAGCGTATGGTCTGGCATATAATTTCATTATGTTACTTATCATAAATTCGTTTCTCTACTCAATCAAAAACATGAAAAGAGCGCTGGCAATTATTTTTTTAGCAACTTTCTTTTTAGCGGCGCAAAGCGCATCCGCGCAGGATTATCGTTTTGGCGTTGGCGTGAGGCTCAGCAACTCCTCTCCCACGCTGAACAACTCCATCACCGGTAAATATTTCGTCACCGACCGCAGCGCCATCGAAGGGATCGTTTCTTTCGGAGGCCGGTTCGGCGTCGGCGCGTTGCTGGAAATTCATAAACCATTTACGATAGAAGGGCTCAGTTGGATGTATGGAGGAGGCGTTTATGTAGGGTTCCAGGACAAACAAACCTATCTCGGCCCCACAGGCATTCTCGGGCTCGATTACAAATTCAGCGAAGCGCCCATCAATCTTTCATTGGACTGGAAACCGGAGCTGGATTTTAGCCCGGCCGTCAATTTTATCCCCGACGCCTTTGCGCTGTCGGTCAGGTTTACGATCAAATAAACCCCGCCTTATCTCTTCATCCACCCGCCGCCTGCAATTGCGGCGATCTGGCCCTGCCGATATAGGACGGCGCAGCCCGGGATTTCCCGATCAGCCGGTTCAATTATCCGAAAAGCAAGGTTATCAAATAACATAACTCATTCTGTATTAAAAAAGATTTAGCGGCAACCGCCTGCCATCAATCCGGGAAAACCGCCGGCCATGCTCAGGGCGCGCTAATGAAAAAACAGGTAGGCGATACCGATAGCCGTAATAACGCCTACGAGATCCGCCAGCAACATAACGGGAACGGCATAACGCGTATTCTTGATAGAGACGGCGCCGAAATATACCGCGACAACATAAAAAGTAGTATCGCTGGTTCCCTGGAAAATACTGGACAACCTTCCCTGGAACGAGTCGGCCCCATAGGTATTCATGGCGTCGATCATCATTCCCCGCGCGCCGCTGCCGCTAAGCGGTTTCATAAGGGCTGTCGGCAGGGAAGCAACAAAATCGGTATTCATTCCCATCGCCGAAAAAAGCGCGCTGAAGCCTTGAATGATATAATCAAATACCCCGGAATTGCGGAGCACGCTGATGGCTACCAGCATGGCGATCAGGTAGGGAATGATCTTGACGGCAATCTCGAATCCTCCCTTGGCGCCTTCTATAAAAGCGTCAAAGACGTTCACTTTTTTGACCAGCGCGCCGACAAGGAAACTGAAAAATATCAACAGGATAAGCCCGTTGCTGAGGATAACGGAAAAATGTTGCAGCTCCTCCTGGGAAAGCGATTGGAGCCGCCATATCAGCGCGCCGATCAGCAAGGACACGCCCAGTATCCATCCGATGATCACCGGCTGCAGCAGGTTGATGCGCTGCCGGATAGCCACAGTGATCATAGCGGCCATGGTAGCCACAAAGGTGACGATCATGCAGGGAATAAAAATATCCGTAGGATTGGCGGCGGGAGGATTCATGGAAGCCCTGATCGCAATGATGCTTACCGGTATCAGGGTCAGGCCGCTGGCATGCAGGCAGAGAAACATGATCTGGGCATTGCTGGCGCGGCTTTTATCGGGGTTGAGTTCCTGCAGGCTTTCCATTGCTTTCAATCCAAACGGCGTAGCCGCATTATCGAGCCCCAGCAGGTTAGCCGAAAAATTCATCATCATCTGGCCTGTAGCCGGATGGTTTTTAGGCACTTCAGGGAAAAGTCTCGAAAAGAAAGGGCCTACGATCCGGGATAAAAAATTAATGGCGCCCGCTTTCTCCCCTATCCGCATAAAACCGAGGAACAGGGCCATGATACCTACCAGCTTTAGGGAAATATCAAACCCGTCGTTGGCCGATTTAAAGATGCCTTCTACCAGTACTTTAAAGATCTCCTGGTCGCCGTCCAGGGTCCATTTGAAAAATGCGATAACGAACGCCACGATAAAAAAAGCAACCCATATATAGCTAAGAATCATGCGAGGAGATTAGATTGAGGATAAAGATTGTCGTTTTTTATTAAATAGTCAAATCAGGTTGTTGGCTTATATTTGCAGCCGTTTGAAAGAAGGCAAATATACCTTTCCCTAATAAATATCAGATTAGATCACTTAAATATACGTCATGGGTTTGAAGGCAGGCATCGTAGGCTTACCAAATGTAGGAAAATCAACATTATTTAACGCGGTGAGCAATAGCGCCAAGGCGCAGGCCAGCAATTACCGGTTCTGTACCATAGAGCCGAACGTTGGACTGGTAGA
>JAEUVR010000099.1 GCA_016786785.1 Chitinophagaceae bacterium | reverse complement strand
ACCTACGTCTTTGGCCAGGCTCTTGGCTTCTTCCACGCTCTGCAATAAGGCTTCGCCTCCGGGCACTACCGGCACGTCGGCCCTGATCATGGTTTCCTTAGCCGTCATCTTATCTCCCATAGCCCTGATCTGGGCCGGGGTAGGACCGATGAATTTGATATTATGGTCGCCGCAGATTTCCGCGAACTTGGCATTCTCCGCCAGGAACCCGTAACCGGGATGAATGGAATCGGCGTTGGTGATCTCCACCGCCGCCATGATATGGGGTATATTAAGATATGAATCTGAACTGGCTGGCCGGCCGATACATACCGCTTCATCTGCAAACTTCACATGCAAGCTATCCTTATCTGCGGTAGAATAAACGGCCACTGTTTTTATGCCCATTTCTCTACATGTACGAATTACACGGAGCGCAATCTCCCCCCTGTTGGCAATCAATACTTTTTTGAACATCTTTAGAAGTGGTTTGTAATTTAAAATGGGAGAAGGTATAATCCCATCTATGTCGGATCAACAAGGAACAATGGTTGATCGTATTCAACAGGCGAGGCGTCTTCGGCCAGCGCTTTTACAATTCGTCCTTTTATTTCGCTTTCTATCTCATTGAAAAGCTTCATCGCTTCAATGATACAAACCGGTTTTCCGGGAGTGATCTCATCGCCTACTTCAACAAATGCAGGTTTTCCGGGAGAAGAGCTGCGATAAAAAGTGCCGATCATCGGGCTTTTAATGGTCACCAGGTGATCTGCCGCCGCTTCGGAAGCCGACGACTTTGTTTTGTCAGCCGAAGCCTGGGGTTGCGCCTGGGCTGCGGGCTGTGCAGGGATTTGTTGCGGGAATGGCTGAGCGGCCTGTACAGGGCTGGCATATACATGCTGCGCAGGTTCTTCTTTTTGCCTGATCGTTAACTTAAAGCCTTTCTCTTCTATCGATACTTCGCCTATATTGGATTTGTTGATCATTTTGATCAACTCCTGAATTTGTTTAAAATCCATTCTTAAACGGTTTTTTATAAACGTGAATTTAGAAAAACAGGCAGCTAAGGTAAGGATTCAGCGGGTGAATTCTCCCTAATGCAGGGAAAATCATTCTTTCACCCTTTCCACATATTCTCCCGACTTGGTATTGATACGAATGAGTTCTCCTTCATTCACAAATAAGGGCACATTCACGGTGGCGCCGGTTTCTACCGTGGCGGGTTTCAGGGTGCGGGTAGCCGTATCTCCTTTTAATCCCGGTTCCGAATAGGTAACCAGCAATACGATCTTATCGGGAAGCTCGACCGTCATAGGGAGTTCGGTCTCCGTATTTACCAGCACCGATACTTCCTGGCCATCTTTCAGAAACTGGGGCGCGTCGACCAGGGTTTCCTCAACGGTGACCTGTTCAAAGGTCTCATTATCCATGAAAGTATATCCCGATTCATCCTTATAGAGGAACTGGTAAGGCTTTCTTTCCACCCTTACCGGGTAAATGGTATCCCCTGAGTTCCAGGTATGCTCAATGCTACGACCATTGTCTACTCCCTTCATCTTCGCCCATACCTTGGCAGCGGCGCGCGCAGTCTTATTTTGCCCGAATTCTATAACGGAATACAGATTCCCGTCCAATTTAAGAATCATTCCTCTGCTGATATCGGCTGTGGTTGCCATAATACTTGTGTTTTAGCGCTTATAGATTATCCATTCATTTTTTCTGAACGGAGGGCAAAGGTAAGGGGATTTCTCGCTAACTGAAACGAAAATTCCGGTTTATACATCGGTAAATCGGTAGTACATTTGGCAATTAAAACAACATCTATGAAACCAGGCTTTTTTACATTCCTCCACGCGGCAGCCCATTTCCCCGATGCCGGATCGCCGGTATTGGCTGAACCTCTTGTAAAGACCCGCCCTTCGGGCCTGAGCGGGGGCTCCGTCCTGAAAACATGGGCTTTTTTATGCCTGTGCTTCCTGTTTGCGCCATCGTTATCCGCGCAATACCAGGTAGCTCCTTTTCAACAAACCAAGACCATTCCGCCCCTGGAGCTCCAACTGCCTGACAATTCCCTGCTAACCAGGGAAAAGCTAAAGAAAAACATGCCGCTTATCCTCATGTTTTTCAGCCCGGGATGCGATCATTGTCAACACCAGACCGAAGCCATGATCAAGCGGATGAAAGATCTTTCCAAGTACCAGATCGTAATGGCTACCTACCAGCCCATAGAAGAACTGCAGGAGTTCAATAAAAAATACCAGTTGCAGCAATATCCCAATATCACGACCGGCAGGGATGTCAAATATATCCTCCCTCCTTTTTACAGGATACAAAACTTTCCTTACCTGGCTTTTTATGATAAAAACGGGAACCTGAAGGGAAGTTTTGAAGGGAACCTGAGCGTGGATGAGATCCTGAAGCGGTTCAAATAAGGATCCTATATCAGCAGGATTAAGATGAGGGTTTAAGTCAGTGGGGCGATCGAAGGAATTCCAGGTAAGACCCTGTGTTAACCCTTGGATTGTACAGGCTCCGCGTTGATGATCTCCCAGAACTGCTCTACCCTTTTTCCCCAGGTATGCTGTTCGGCAACCCGGGCCCGGAGCGTTCTTTTCTCTGCATTGTCTTCAAAGATCGCCTTATCAATGGCGCGGCAAAATTCATGCGAGGTATTGACAATATAGGCCGAGTCGCGGAAAGCATAGATATCTTCCGAAAAATGAGTGGCCACCACCGGCTTGCCTGCCGCGAGGTATTCGTTGATCTTTAAGGGATAGATACTTTTGGTCAGTTTGTTTATCTTATAGGGAATAATGGCGCAGTCGAAATGCTGAAGATAGGCCGGCAATTCATTAATATTCCTGGCGCCTGCGAAAATAACATTCGGCATTTTATGCAGGCCGCTCCTGATATGTTCATCGCCCTGGACGGGGCCTACAAAAAAAAGGATCTTATCCTGGTGATAGCTCGCCAGCTTTTTCAACAATTCAAAATCGGTCCGGTATTCAATGCTTCCTGTAAACCCGATGATCCTCTTGCCAAGTTCCCTCATATCTTCCGGCACAGGCAGGGTTTCCGTTAACGCTTTCCGGAAGATCGTCGTATCGGCGGCATTGGGATGGTAATGCACATTCGGCGATAATGCAGCATGCAGTCGGGTTAGCTCCATGGACGTGCAGAGCGTAATATCCGCCTCGCGGATGATCTCTTTTTCCAGCCTGATCCCATGCCTGCGGGTATATCCTACCTGGGAGATATCGTCCATCGACTGGTATACCATTTTCATCGGTTTTATATCTTCCGGGAGCTTTCTTAAAAAAAACGGATCGAAAAAATTGATGAATATATATTCCCGTATGCTGTTTTCCCTGATAACGGTCCTAAGGGTCTTTTGCAGCCTGGATTCATTGATACGGGAAAACCATTCATATAGCTTACCCGGCGGCAAAAAATTCACCGGATAAGAAAGAGGCGGCGTTACGATGGTTAAATTAGGCGGGAAGCCGGCCGGCGAGGTATAAATATCTTTTCTCCGCAACAATGCTTTTTCCCTGAGTCTCACCGGCGGCGCGTTCCGTTCGGCGATAAGATCTTTCCAGGAAAAGGGATGATCAATATAAAAGACGCGATTCTTTTTAGCGAACTCTTTGGCTAACGACAGCGCGGGCGAGGATATGGGCGCATCCCATCTCGATAAGGAAAAACAAATGATATCGCTGCTGGTTTTGATCAATGCAATAAGGATCTTTTAAGTTTATCTATTCAGCCTCTGGCCGCTCTTTACCGCGCGGTTTTATTCGGATTCCTGCGCCTCTTATTTCATGCTTCTTTCAGCGCATTCATCTCTTTAAGACAGCGGCGTAAAGCCTCCCGCCATCCGGGAGCGCTAACGGCATACGCATTTATTATTTTCCGGGTATCCAATAAGGAAAAAGCGGGTCGTTTTGCCATTGTTGGAAACGCGGATGAAGGTATGGCATTAACATTACAATCTGCGCCGGTCATTTGTTTGATGGCCACGGCAAAATCGTACCAGGTAGCCCTGCCCTCATTGGTATAATGATAGGTCCCGGGCGCCCATTTACCGCCGTCAATAATAGAAAGGCAGGCTTTCGCCAGGTCGGCGGCATAGGTAGGCGTCCCGGTCTGGTCGTTCACTACATTCACCGATTCCCTTTCCTTCATCAGCCGGATCATTGTCTTAACAAAATTGGATCCATGAGCGGAGTATACCCATGCCGTCCTGATAATAATGCAATCCGGATCATACTCCGCAGCGGTGATCTCGCCGGCTAATTTAGACCTGCCATATATGTTTTTCGGATCGGCGGCGTCTTCTTCACGGTATGGCTCAGCCGATTCTCCGCTGAATACATAATCCGTAGAGATATGCATAAACCTGGAAGCATGCCGCTTGCAGGCCTGCGCCAGCAACGCCGCTCCCTCCCTGTTCACCCGGTAAGCCGACGCAGCGTCTCCTTCCGCCTTATCCACAGCCGTATAGGCGGCGCAGTTGACGCAATAGTCGGGGCGGTTAGACCGGAAAAAAAGATCAATCGCTTTCTCCTCCGTAATATCCATATCCTCCGAGGATAAAAAAAAGAAACGGAAATGGGGAAACGAAACCGATAACGCGCGGAATGCATTTCCTAACTGCCCGTTTGCGCCGGTAATCAATATAGCGGGCATGGTCATACTTATTCAAATGTTTTAACCCGGATCCTTCGCCGCCTTTAAAAGAGAGCGGCTTCGTCAGATCTGTTCATTGTTTAACCGGAAAAGGCAAACGCTCCCGCATATGCTTCAAAAGGCGGCAGGAGACTGTCCTTTTCCGAGACGATTCTTTTCTTGTCGGGAATACCCCAATCGATCGCAAGGTCGGGGTCATTATACGCAATGCCTCCTTCGCTTTCTTTATTATAAAAAGCGTCGCATTTATACAATACTTCTGCGGTATCGCTGATCACGGAGAAACCGTGCGCAAAACCAACGGGGATGAATAACTGCTTTTTATTTTCAGCGGAGAGC
>JAEUVR010000093.1 GCA_016786785.1 Chitinophagaceae bacterium | reverse complement strand
CTTTTGTTGTGCATACCGGAAAACTGGAAACGCTGGTGCTGGGAACGGCGTTTAACGTCAATGCCTTTGAAAGCGATGACAATATTACGGTAACGGTTACGAGAGGTAGGGTCCAGGTAAGCAACGGGGGAAAGGTGCTGGGTATTATTACCCCGGATGAACAGCTTGTGTACGATAAGCATAAGGCAAGGGTCGTTCAGAACGCCGTTGATCCGAATATTTACACGCATTGGAAGGATGAAGATGTGTTCTTTGATAATCTCCCGGTAACGGCGGCGGCGAAATTTCTTGAAGAAAAGTTTAATGTGCAGATATCGATTACTGACGAAGCCATTGGCGCAAAATATTTTACCGCAACGTTTACGAGTAAGCAGACCCTGGATCAGGCGCTAAAAAGCATATGCGAGTTTAATGGAGCTGTTTATGAATATGATAAGCAAAAAGCTGTTGTGGTCATTAACGCTAAAAAAGAACAATAAACCAAAACGAAAATCAGCGACATGAACTGTTTATCCGGTAAACTAAAAGACGGCGTATTCCATTTGAAAGAATAACGCTTTTATACAAAAGCCCTGATTTTGTTTGCAGTATACAAAAAAACCAGGGTCTTGCCCTGTTTCGACGGCAATCGAAGCAAGGGCTTGCGTTTTAAATTTTATCCCGCATTTGCGGGATTATCTAGTCACTTAAAACATACCAAAGCTATGATTTTTTCTGTAATCTCTGCAGAGCGGCTGCGCTTTACCGGTTTCCCACCGATGTTTAAACTGCTATTTGAGAAACCCACTATTAAAAAGTTTATGCGAATTGGATTAGGAATACTACTTGTCATTACGACGTCTATACAATTGGTATTTGCCACTGATGTTAAAAGCCAGTCTATTGATAAAGTAGAGGTTAGGGTCGAGCTGAAAGATGAATCGCTTGTTAGGGCGTTTCAGAAAATTGAAGCGCAGAGTCCTTTCCGGTTTATGTACCGGCTCAAGGAAGTGAAAGATATCCGTCACCTGAGTACGGCCAATACCAAGACAAGCGTGGAGGATCTTTTAAAGACCCTGCTGGTCAATACGCCGTTAACTTATCGCCAGATCGACAACCAGGTACTGATCGTGTCTGTCGGGAAACCGGAGACGGATGATATGGGTTTGCCGGGGGAGAAACCTAAGAGCATTGATGTCGTGATCGAGGTTATTAAAGGCCGGGTAACCAATACCAGCGGAGAGCCCCTTGCAGGAGTAAGCGTAACGCTAAAGGGAACCAATATCGGAACCACTACCGACCAGGATGGACGTTATTCGATCAGTATCCCTAACGCCGGGACCCTGGTTTTCAGTAGTATTGGTTCTGTGACGCAGGAAGTAGCCGTTAGTTCTTCGAGGACGCTGGATATAAAATTGCTCGAAGAAGCAACTTCATTAAACCAGGTAGTGGTAACGGCCCTGGGTATTAAGCGGGAAGCCAGGTCGTTGACCTATAGCACCCAGAGTGTGGATCCTGCCCAACTGAAACAAGCCCGGGAGCCCAATGTGATGCTCTCCTTACAGGGTAAGGTAGCGGGTTTAACTATTACAGAGTCAGGCAGCGGATTGGGCGCTCCTGCCCGCGTAATCCTTCGCGGCAATCGTTCTATTTCGGGAGATAGCCAACCACTGTATATTATAGATGGCGTTCCTGTTGGCGGGCCTCCGACAAACCTCAGCCCGGATAATATCGCTTCTATAGATGTATTAAAAGGCCCTAATGCCGCCGCGCTGTATGGCAGCATTGCCCAAAACGGCGCCATCATTATTACCACCTATTCAGGACTGCCGGGAGTGACCAATATAAGCTTCAGCAGCTCCTATATAACGCAAACCCCGATCTTAGGCATAGAATTTCAAAATGAATATGGCCAGGGATCCGGAGGGGTGTACAATAAAAGATCGGATATGTCGTGGGGCCCTAAGATGGAAGGTCAGATGGTGGAGCATTGGTCGCCCGATCCGAAAATGGCGGGAGTCCAATACGCATTTTTACCTCAGCCAAATAATGTAAGAGATTTTTTCAATACGGGAGGCAACTTCGTCAACAATTTGCTGATCAACCTGGGAGGGGAAAAAACACAAACCGTTTTTTCCTATACCCGAACCGATGCGACAGGAATGGTGCCAAACAATACGCTGAGAAGAAATAACCTGTCTTTACGCGTAAGCAGCAGCCTGACAGACAAATTGTCGCTGGATGCCAAGATAGAATACATGCGCCAGGAAACCGTGGGCAGCATCAATGGGCAGGGCAGCTTTGAAAGCTCTATCGAAAACCTATATAATATACCCCGTAATATCCGCCTGGAGGACATGCGTGTTTTCGAGTACACTGCTTTGGATGGCTCAAACAAACAGAATTACTGGACCCCTAATTCCGCTTTCTCCCAGAGTCCTTATTGGAGGGTGTACCGGAACGAAACATCCGGCAATGCCGACCGGGTGATTGGGTTAACCTCGCTAAAATATGATTTCAGCAAGGAGTTTAATATAATGGCGCGCGCCTCATTCGATGCGGGGCGCGATTTTAGCCACCAAAAAACATACAATGACACTTATAACAGGGGCAATTTTGGAAGATATTCTGTGGCTAATAGTAATAGCGCGCTTTTTAACGGCGATTTCCTGGCTACCTATACAAAGAATATCAGCCAGGACTGGAAGATTACCGCTAATGCCGGGGGCAATATAAGGCGTCAGCGCGGGAATGGGTTAAGTTCCAATACCGGCCCGGCATTAACCGTTCCCAACTTTTTTGCGCTTAGCAATACCCAGCAGGTTGTTTCTATATTTAACGTCGGAGAGCCTTCGGATGTGCATTCCCTTTATGCATTTCTGCGAGCCGGTTGGAAAAATGGTTTGTTTTTGGATGTTACGGCTCGGAACGACTGGAGTTCAACGCTTCCCGCTTCCCAACGTTCTTATTTTTACCCCTCTGTCGGCTTGAGCGCCGTGCTTACCGATCTGATCCCTTCGATGCGGAGCGACTTCTTATCCTATGCAAAACTGCGCGGTTCCTGGGCGCAGGTGGGTAACGGAGCGCGACCATATATGTTAAATCGGACAGCTACGGTTACTGCAGGCGGTTATGATGGGTTTTTTACCCTAAGTCCCACATTGCCGAATGTGCTCTTGCGTCCCGAGCTTACTAAATCTGCTGAATTAGGCGCGGAAGCGCAGTTCTTTAACGGCAGGCTCGGGTTGAATCTTACCGCATATAAAACAAACACGACCAACCAACTGTTTCTTCTGCAGCTTCCCATCGGTTCTGGCGCGACTGAAGCATACGTGAATGGCGGAGACGTTGAAAATAAGGGTATAGAAGCCTTGCTGTTTGCTACCCCCGTTCGCACAGGAAATTTTAAATGGGATCTTAACCTGAATTTTTCCACCAATAAAAACACGGTGTTGAAAATACATGACCAACGTCCCAGGGTTCCTCTTGGATATATTTTTGTTGAACAGGGGCAGCCGTACGGGAATATCTATGGAAGAGGCCTGCTAAGAGACGATCAGGGCAGGGTGATCGTGGGGCCCAATGGGGCTCCCAGAAACACGGGAGGTAATATTCTTGTGGCCAACTTTAATCCTGACTGGTTGGGGAGTATATCCAACACGTTTAGTTTCAAAGATTTTAGTTTAAGCTTCATGATCGATCATAGGCAGGGGGGAACAATGGTATCCTGGACCGATGGCAAGACATATGGAGACGGGCATGCACTGGCAACCCTGGAAGGCCGGGAAGGCGGCTTGATATTCGGAAAAAATTTCTATCCGAATGAAACGGCGGTATTAGCAGACGGGACGCCTAACAATATACCCATTACCGCACAACAATTCTGGTCGGCCGTTGGCGGAAGGAATCAGACCACCGATGAGCTGTTTGTCCGGAGCGCCACGAATACCCGTTTGAGGGAAATGACCCTGGGTTACACATTGTCGGCGTCTGGCTTAAGCAAGGCGCGCATTGCCCGGATGCATTTTTCATTAGTAGGAAGGAACCTGTTTTTCATACACCGGGCTGCTAAAACAGTCGATCCTGATCTGCAGATAGGAACTTCTCCCGGCTCCGATGGAATCAGCGGCTACGCATTGCCCACTACCAGGTCAATGGGCGTCAGCGTTAAAATTGATTTCCAGTAAGCATTTTTTGAATCCTATAAAACATATTAATATGATCATCTTCAGATATATCGGCAAGCTCAGTACTGGCCTGTTGTTCCTGTTTCTTATCAGCGTCACAGGGTGCACCAAAAATTTTGATGCGCTAAATACGCCTCCCGATAAATTAATTGCCAACAAAGCAGATGCAGGGTTGCTTGGCCAGGCATTGGCGCAGAGCCAATACGAAGGCATGTTCGGATATGCTTTTACCTGGCAGGTGGCGCAAAATCTGTATTCCGATCTGTATGCGCAGTATTTTGCTACAGTAGTGAACTATTTTGATTCGGATCAGTTTCTGGAAGTAAAGGATTGGTCAAAACCTGTATGGAACCGGTTTTACGGAATTGCGGCCCCCCAGATGTTCTTCGTGGAGAAGACTGCCAGAGATAATAATATGGAGATAGAATACGCGATCGCGAAAATATGGAAGGTCGCGCTTTATCATCGCATCACAGATTACTGGGGTCCTATTATATATTCCCAGTTTGGTAATGAGCAAACCAGCGTGGCATATGATGCGCAGAACGTTATTTATACGGATTTCTTTAAGCTCCTGGATGAAGCGGCTACGACGTTAAGCCAGGCGACTTCAAGTATCAATGCTTTCAGCAAGAGCGACCTGTTATATAAAGGCGATGTAGACCAATGGAGAAAATTTGCCAATTCTCTAAGGCTTCGATTGGCCATCCGTATTGCCTATGTAGACCCGGCTAAGGCAAAACAGGAAGCGGAGAAGGCTTTTGCCGGAGGCGTAATCACCGATAATGCAGACAATGCCAATGTGGCCACTACTGCTGTTTCAAGACATCCGATGGCTACCGTTATTGAATGGGATGAGTTCAGGATGAGCGCTACCATGGAGAGCGTGCTCAAGGGGTATAATGATCCCAGGCTTCCCGTATTTTTTAGAGAGGCGGTGTCTGGCGGCGGTTATAAAGGCGCAAGGAATGGAATGCGCCAATCGGACAGGGATTTGGATGTTAATCTTTATTCCGCCCCTGGTCTGCAGTGGTTTGATATCGCCAAGGGAGGTTCTAATCCGCCCATGAGGGTGTTGTCTGCATCGGAAGTATATTTTTTACGGGCAGAAGGCGCATTGAGAGGCTGGAATATGGGAGGAACGCCAATGGAATTGTATAATGATGGTATCAGGGCCTCTTTAAGCGAAAGGACCGAGGTTACGTCCCCGGAAATTGAAGCCTATGTTTCCGGTTCCAATACACCGGTTGCCCTCAGCGATGCCTGGAATACGCCCGCTATGTCTGATATACCTGTTGCGTATCTGTCCGGCGGCGGTTTTGAAAAACAGCTCGAACAGATCATTACGCAAAAATGGATAGCCCTGTATCCGGATGGATGGGAAGCCTGGGCAGAACGCAGAAGAACATCGTATCCTAAAGGTTACCCGATATTTGAATCGTTGAATCCCGATGTTTCCGAAAATCAATTGATGAGAAGGCTCACTTTTACATCGGGAGAAACGGATAATAACCTGGAAGCGGTTGAAGCCGCCCGGGGGTTGCTTGGCGGCCCGGATAACAACGCCACAAAACTCTGGTGGGATGCCAGGAACTAAGGCGATCCTTCCCGGCAGCCCAATGCAGGCCTCAGTCCTGGTATATTATTGATTTAGGAGCTCCCGAAAATTGTTAGTAACGCCGGGTATCCTTTGTCCCGGGAAGCCTTTCTTTTTCGGGGATCTTATAAACGTCAAAGCCGCTTCAATAACCTGGAGCGGCTTTGGTTTTTTACCGTAATCCCCCGCCAATTTCAACGGTTTTGAATAGGAATTTGTCAGGATCAGATAATACCGGCTACATTGAAACCAATATATTTACGCATTGAAGGGTATATTTTATTGGTTAGCCCAAAAATAATTAAATGAAAAAAAGCCTGACGCTAAGTTTATTATTTGTCTTGCCGATCTTCCATTTGTTTGCCCAGCAGCAGGCTGTCAACCCTGAAGAAGGAAGAACGGCTTATAAGAACAGAACATTTTATAACCTGGAAAATTTCTGGGATAGTTCCGTCGTTTGCGATAACCCCCATAAGGGATGGGAATTTCATTATTTCGATAATTCAATAGTGAGATACCATAATCGCATGCAGCCTGGCGACTACCTCGAAGATTTTCCCGGCCTGAGAAATATCTATCTCCGCTTTGCCTGGTCTTATCTTGAGCCTGAAGAGGGCGTATTTAACTGGCAGCTTATTGATACCGTTATTCAGCAATGGACGGCAAAAGGTTACCAGATCTCTTTTCGGATCACCTGTAAGGAGACGTCCGGACCGGTTTTTGCCACGCCCGAATGGGTAATGAAAGCCGGAGCAAAAGGCAATTTCAGAGGAGACGACCGCAGGAAATCCTGGGAGCCTGATTATGGCGATCCGGTGTTTCTGCAAAAACTGGAAGCTTTCCATAAGGCATTTGCAGCGCGTTACGACGGCAAGCCCTGGTTGGCTTATGTGGATATCGGAAGCATCGGCGAATGGGGCGAAGGACATACGGCATTCTCGGGATGGTATGACGTGCCGGTTTGGATCGTTAAACGGCATATTGATATTTATAAAAAATGGTATAAAAAATCCATCCTGATCATCAGCGACGATTTCATGGGGCAGCGCGACCAGGACGACGGCTCCTTTGATAAGATATTGCAGTATTGCCTGGCAAATGGCATTGGCTTCCGGGATGATAGCTCCGGGGTGACCTGGTACGTCAAACTGGGATTTAACTATGCCAATATCAGGAGCCCGGAGATCTTCGATCTTGTTTGGGAACGCATTCCCGTGGTGCTGGAAAGCGATCATTATGGCGCCATCAAAAAAGACAGCATGTGGGATAATGGCAAACGACTGGAAAAAGGAATAGCGGAAACGCACGCCACCTACATCTCGTTTCATTACTGGCCAAGGGAATGGCTTGCAGAGAATAAAGAGGTTGCCGAACGCCTGCTTAATCAATGCGGGTATTGGTATTTCCCCAAATATGCCCTTCTTCCAGATACCTTACGGAAGGGATCAAATGCCAATTACCTGAAAATGACCTGGGAAAATCATGGCGTCGCGCCTGCTTATAACCGTTATAATCTGAAACTACAGTTGGAAAATACCAAGACAAAGCAGCGGTATTTTATTAGCCTGGGCGAAGCCAATAACCTTAAGTGGATGCCCGGACGAATAGTAGGAGAGCATTATAACCTGGATATCCCGCCTCATTTTGCCGCGGGCAAATACAATATTAAGATAGGGCTGGAGGACGATTCAAGCGGCAAGACCATCATGCTTAAACTACCTCTTAAAAGCGACAGAAAAGCAGAAGACGGGTTTTACAAAATGGGAGAGATATATATCCGGTAACGCTTTAGGATCAGGCCATTTTTTTAAACATAACAAAATAGGATAGCAATTCATCAAGATAGGCTAAAGATAGTCTTATTGTTGCTAGTAGTTTTGAAGGTTATGATACCGATACAGAATGATACGGAGCTATTCAGGTTTATCAGGGAGAATTTATATGTAGCGGCAGTATGCGATATCCTCGATGAACTGGGGTATCGCAACCAGGCCATGCATCAACGTTTACGCCCTCTGCTACCTGATATCAGGAATTGCGGCTTTATTGGCCGGGCGAGAACCTTCGATTGGATGGAAACCGATGTGATCCCCGAAGGCAATCCCTATGGCCTGGAGATAGAAGCGATGGACTCCCTGAACTTTGGAGACGTAGTAGTGCACTCTACCGATTACAGCGGTTCCAATGCGCCCTGGGGAGAGCTGATGTCTACCGTTGCCTGGCAGAAAGGCGTGGCAGGATGCGTTTGCGATAGCCAGATACGCGATTGTATCCGGATCATTGAAATGAATTTTCCGGTTTATTACGCGGGGATCAGGCCTCTCGATTCTAAGGGCCGAGGATTGGTGGTCGCCTATGATACGCCTATAGAGTGCGGAGGAGTAACGGTTCACAGAGGCGACCTGGTTTTTGCGGATTTTGACGGAATTGTCGTGGTGCCCAAAGAGGCGGAAAAGGACGTGTTTCAACTGGCCAAGGAAAAAGTGAGCAATGAAAATTTTTCTCGCGGGGAATTAATGCAGGGCAAATCTTTGCGGGAAGTGTATGACAAGTACAAATCATTGTAACGAATATCGCTGATCGCTATAAGTTGTAAGGTCATTTGGTCGTTGCAGGAAACATCGCTGGCTATCGCTATTGAACGCGTTGACGCGCTGATACAAAAGGCGTAAATCATTATAAGGAACATCGCCCGCGCTGCAACTGAACGCGAATAAGCAATACAAATCTTTCTAAGGAGTTTATATGAAATTTAAGAACAAATGCGCGGTGGTTACAGGATCGGGATCGGGCATTGGCAGGGCCTGCGCGTTGGCTTTTGCCGGGGAAGGCGCCAACGTAGTGGTAGCCGACCTCAATGTACAGGGCGCCCAGGATACTGTCCGGCTGATAGCCGCCGCCGGAGGGAAAGCTATCGCCATTGAAACCGACGTGTCCAACCCCTCCTCGGTGGAAGCGCTGGTAGCGCAAACGATCAACACATTTGGTCATATTCATACGCTGGTGAACAATGCCGCCATACAAGTGAATAAAACCATTGAAGATACCTCATTTGAGGAGTGGAATGCCCAGCTTTCCATCAATGTCGGCGGCGTTTTTTTATGCTCCAAATATTTTCTGCCGTATTTGCGTAATACCAGGGGAAGTATTGTAAACATGTCTTCTGTAAACAGTTTTTTTGTAGAGCCGTCCTGCGCAGGGTATTGCGCTACCAAAGCCGCGATAGCGGGACTGACCAAGGCCATGGCCATCGATCACGGGCATGAGGGCGTACGGGTGAATTGTATCTGCCCGGGCTATATAGACGCAGGCCTGGCCGAAGGGTATTTTCAAAGCCAGGCCGATCCGGAAAAAGCGCGAAAAGAAGCCGGCAAGCTGCATGCGCTATGGCGTATAGGAAGGCCGGAAGAAGTGGCCCGGGTAGCCGTCTTCCTGGCAAGCGACGACGCTTCCTTTGTAACAGGGGCTTCGATGGTAGTGGATGGCGGTTTTGGCTCGGGATTGCCCCCTAAATAATCTAAATATCCTTCATGATGCATGCGGTTAGAGGACAGAAAGCATTTGATTGGTCGCTGGTGATACTGGTAAATTTTATGTGGGCCACCCAGGTTCCGGTGATCAGGCTTATCGGAGACCGCCTCGGCCCTGTTACCGTCGCTTTTGTGCCGATGATCGTCAGCGCGCTTATCTTTCTTCCCCTGCTCTGGAGAGAGAATAAGAAACGAAATGTAAAGATGCGCTGGAGATGGAAAGATATAAAATACTTTGTGTTGCCGGGGCTGATCGGCATCTTTATCATGCAGTACGCGTATACTGTGGGCTCGCGCTTAACGCTTGCGGCCAACGCCGGCATCATTACCCTGACCATTCCTGTTATTGTAGCCATGTTCGCCTCCTGGATGCTGAAAGAGAAAATGAATATTATTCGTATCCTTAGCTTTATCCTTGCCATCGCCGGCGTGCTGCTGACCTCCCTTTCCGATGTGTCGGAAGCCGATTTCGCGCATAGCGGCTTTCTTGCCGGAAACCTGATCTTTCTTTTTGCCTGCTTCTGTTGCGGATATTATAATACCTGTTGTAAGCTACTGGTAAATAAAAGTTTTACAGAACTGGAGATACTCGTATATAGCTCCCTGATAGGAAGCGTAGCCAGCCTGCCGTTGCTGATCTGGGTAGAACCCTTTCATTTCGATCAGTTTGTCAATAGCGGAAAGCTGGCGTTGATGGGGATGCTCGAATTAAGCGTTATCGTGTACGGCGTTTCTTCGTTGCTGTTTTTTTATATATTGAAACGCATGGATGTGACGCAGGCTATATTGGGAAATTACCTGCTGCCTTTTTTTATCGCCTTAATGGGAGTTTTGCTGTTGTCGGAAAAGATCACTCCAGTTATGGCGATCGGCGGCGCGCTGATATTGGTCAGCACCCTGATGGTCACCGTATATGAACCGTTCTTATTGTCGTTGTTCAAACAAAAAAATGTCCGGGAGCCGGGACAGGCGGCGGAATAAACAGGATTAAATAAAGATTGCCGGCAGGTCCCCTGATGAGGATTCCATAAGAGGAATATTATTAATAGATTATTTAAATACAGAACAGATGAAAATTACCGATGTAAAAGCGCTGGTATTAAAGCTTCCTGAAATTTCCAGCGCGGCGGATGGCACGCAGGACGACCTCATCATCATCGTGGAAACAGACGAGGGTATTACGGGATACGGGGAAGTGGACACCGCGCCTTTTGTCGGTAAGGCCGTGGTGGAAGCCTATATGTCGCACGGCACCTGCTATGGATTGAAAGAAGCGATAGTGGGAGCCGACCCCTTCGATTATGAACAGGTATGGAGGGATATGTGGGACAAGACCTACTATTACGGCAGAACAGGTCCGGTAATGCATGTGATGAGCGGTATAGATATGGCGTTATGGGATATCATGGGTAAATCGACAGGCAAGCCTGTGCATAAATTGTTGGGCGGCAGTTATAGCGATAAGGCTCGCGCTTATGCCAGCGCGCTGATGCCGGAAACCGTCAGCGAAGTGAAAAGAATGACGGAAGCCTATGTTTCACAGGGCTTCACAGCGATCAAATATGGCTGGGGACCCCTGGGCTATGACGTGCATAAGGATATTGAATTGGTCCGGACCGCCCGTAAAACGGCCGGAGATCATATAGCGATCATGATAGATATTGGCAAAAGGTACCGGCTGAAAGAAGCCATGTATGTTGCCAGGGCATTGGAGCAGTTGGATATTTACTGGCTGGAGGAGCCCTTGCCGGCGGAAGATTATCACGGGTATAAAACGCTTACGGAATCTACTGTGCTGCGTATCGCCACGGGGGAGGAGGAAAGCGGCAGGGCGGCTTTTGCGCGACTGGTCAATGAAGCCCATGTGGACGTCATCCAGCCCGATATGTCGAGGTGCGGCGGGCTTACCGAAGCCAAGAAAATCGCTTCCATAGCTTTGGATAATAATATTCTGTGCGTTCCCCACGCATTTAAAACAGGAGCGCTGGTAGCGGCTTCCCTGCACCTGATCGCTTCCATACCGCATGCGCCTTTCCTGGAGTTCTCCGTAACGGAATCTCCCATACGTAAAGGATTGCTGAAAGAACCTTTCGTCCAGAAAGACGGTTATGTGGATATCCCGCAAACGCCCGGCCTGGGCATTGAATTAAATCCTGAGATAATCAAAAAGTACGGAGTGAAAAACAATTTATAATCGTTTGAGCAAAGCCGGTTGCCGCCGTCTTGGAAACGATCGATAAGGAGCGGCAGGGCCTTATTATTGAAAGGATAAGCGATTTTAATAACACCCGCTCCGTTCCTTCGCCTGCTGCCGGCCGAACCATTTTTGTCAGGACCTGCGCGCCTTGCCATAGCGTCGGAGGAGAAGGCGGACGCATCGGCCCGCACTCGATGGAGTGGGCAAATGGGGCGTTACCGCATTGAGAAAAGATCCTGGATCCCAATCGCAATATCTCTGAAGCATTCAGGAGCTATATCCTCCGGCTTAAAGATGGCCGGGTATTGTCCGGCTTGTTCCGTCGCGACGAAGGAGAGGCGAGCATATACGCCAATGCAGCAGGCGAGGAGTTTACCATTGTCCGAAAGGATATCCTGGAAAAAACGGTCTCCAGGTCTACCCTTATGCCTGACCAGTTCGGATCGACCCTGGCCGCTGAAGATTTTAATGCTTTAATGTCTTATCTTTTGACCTTAAAAAATGAATGAATGGAAAGCTCAATGTTTAAAGTATGCTCATTTTGCGTAGCGTTGGTTTTTGGAGGCATCGGATGCGGCAACGCAGGCGAAGCAAAAAAGGATACGGCCGATTTTAAAAAAATAACGATTACCAATGATTTTCTTTCCGAGGGCGTCGCTGTCGCGGATATCAACAAGGACGGGCAAATGGATGTGGTAGCCGGGTACTTCTGGTTTGAAGCTCCCGATTGGAAAAGGCATTCCATTGCGCCTTCCCGCATTTTTGATCCGACCAAAGAATACAGCAATTCCTTCCTGAACTTCTGCATGGATGTTAACCAGGATGGCTGGGACGACCTGGTATTGATCGATTTTCCTGGGGAGCCGGCGTTCTGGTTTGAAAACCCGCAAAACCGGGAAGGGGATTGGAAACGGCATACGATTGGCGACGGGGAAAGAGCGATAGGTATTGCCAATGAATCGCCGGCCTTTGTAGACGTTGACGGGGATGGACGCCTGGATATCTTATGCGCCGACTCTGCCCGGAGACAGATTGTCTGGCTGCGCGCCCCGGACAAGGGCAAAACAGATTGGACAAGATACCCGGTCAGCGCGGAAAACGCGCCTGCAACGCATCGTTTTTCGCATGGCATCGGGCTGGGCGATATCAATAAGGACGGAAAGAATGACGTGGTCGTTAGGGAAGGATGGTGGGAAGGACCCGCCGATCCCCGGCAACCGGATTGGGTTTTTCACCCTGCCTCGTTGGGAGAAGAATGTTCGCATATGCATGTGGTTGACGTAAACGGCGATGGAAAAAATGACGTAGTCAGCGCGTCCGCGCATAAGTTGGGCATGTGGTGGTACGAACAGTTTACCGACTCCTCGGGAAATATCGATTTCAGGAAACATCTTTTTAGCGAGTCGACTTCCCAAACGCACGCTTCCATATTCGCTGATCTTAACGGCGACGGCAGGGCCGATTTCATCACCGGAAAACGTTATCTGGCGCACCACCAAAACCCTGATCCCGGAACGAATGACCCTTCTTTACTGCTCTGGTTTGAGCTTACCCCGGGCAAGGAACCGTATTGGATAGAGCGCCAGGTAGACGATGATTCCGGCGCCGGCCTTAACATTACGACGAAGGACATGAATAAGGACGGTAAAACCGATATTATCATAGCCAACAAAAAAGGAGTGTTTGTCTTTATCAACCAGCTCGACCAGGCTAAGCGCCAATGATAAATGCCGGGAAGCTGCGCAATAGTTTTGATCATAAAACTTCGGAAAAAATATTTATATTTCCCCTGATCTGCCGCGCTATCGGTAAACGATAGGCGAGGTATTTTGTTATCCTTAAATGGCTGAGGCCAAAAATTATGAGCAAGAAAAAAATAAATATCGCTATTGTCGGATTGGGATTCGGAGCGGAATTTATCCCTATTTACCAGAAACATCCTAATGCGAATATGTATGCGGTCTGCCAGAGAGACGAGAAAAAATTAAACGAGATCGCCGACGCTTTTAAGGTGGAGAAAAGATATACTGATTTCGAGGCCTTGTTAAAAGACCCCGATGTTGACGCCGTGCATATCAATACCCCTATCCAGCTTCATGCGGAGCAATCGCTGGCCGCGTTAAGGGCGGGCAAACACGTCGCCTGCACCGTGCCGATGGCTACCAGCGTGGAGGATTGCCGCAAGATAGTGGAAGCCGCGCAGGATACCGGTCTCACGTATATGATGATGGAAACGGTTATCTATAGCCGCGAATTTCTTTTTGTAAAGGAGATGTATGAAAAAGGCGAGCTGGGAAAGATCCAGTTCCTGCGCGCTTCCCATCAGCAGGAAATGGCCGGCTGGCCGGGCTATTGGGAAGGGCTTCCGCCCATGCATTATGCCACGCATTGCGTAGGCCCCGTGCTTGCCCTGCCCAAAGCGGAAGCTGAATATGTTTCCTGCTTTGGTTCGGGTACGATCGATGCGCAGCTGATCTCTAAATATGGGTCGCCATTTGCTATCGAGACCTGTCATATCAAGCTGAGGAACTCCGATCTGTCCGCCGAAGTAACGCGTTCCCTCTTTAATACGGCGCGCCAGTACAGGGAAAGCTTTGACGTGTACGGCTCTAAAAAATCTTTTGAATGGACGCAGATTGAGCATGAAGACAGCGTGATACATACCGGCGAAACGCCCGAGCGCGTTAAGATCCCCGATTATGCCCGCCTGTTGCCGGAAGAAATACGGCAGTTTACGATGGCTGGGGTGTACGATTCTGAAGGAAACCAGCACCTGTCTTTTATCCAGGGCTCCGGGCATGGCGGTTCGCATCCCCACCTGGTTAATGAATTCTTGCAGGCGCTGGTAGAGAAAAGAGAACCTTATCCCAATGCCCGCCAATCGGCCAATATCACCTGCGTCGGTATTCTTGCGCATGAATCGGCCATGAAGGGCGGAGAGATCATGCCGCTTCCGGCATTTACTTTAGAAAACAGATAAACTACAAAAGAGACCGACTCATGAGAAATTTTGCACTATCCATTGCTGTTATACTGGCATCGGCTCCCTGCTTTGCCGGCAAGGCGGATACGATACAGGTGTTTAGCCAGGCGATGCAGAAAGAAATCAAATGCGTGGTGATCACGCCGGATAAATATAAAAGATCGAAGAAAAAATACCCGGTGATTTACCTGTTGCATGGGTATAGCGATAATTATGCCGCGTGGCCTAAAAAAACGAATTCAAGATTGCTGTCTAAGGCGGATGAGCTGCAAGCCTTGATCGTTTGTCCCGATGGCGGATACAATAGCTGGTACTTCGACAGCGAAAAAGATCCCACAGTGAGGTATGAAACATTTATCAGCAATGAGCTGGTTAACTATATCGATGCAAATTACAAGACCATCAACGACAGGGCTGGCCGCGCGATAACCGGGCTGAGCATGGGCGGGCATGGCGCATTATATCTCGGCATACGGCACAAAAACGTATATGGCGCCGCCGGCTCTACCAGCGGGGGAGTGGATATCCTCCCTTTTCCCGATAACTGGGATATCAAAAAAGTACTGGGCGATACGATTTGCTGCCTGGCCAACTGGCAGCGGAATACGGTGATCAATGTGGCGGATGATCTAAAAAACGGGGATTTAAAGCTGATCATCGATTGCGGGGTAGGCGATTTTTTTCTCAAGGTCAACCGCCGCTTTCACCAAAAATTATTGTCCATGAATATCGATCACGATTATACCGAGCGACCCGGCGAACATAATAACGAATACTGGAACAACAGCATCGATTACCAGTTGCTTTTCTTTAAGAAATATTTTGATCACAGCATGTAACGGCATTAAATTCCTTGCTCATTCTATGGGATACGGAAGTGCTCAGGCAGGATGCGCAGACCCTCTGCGGGTTGCTCGCTGGTAAAATCCGCGATATCTGACCCTTAAAACGCCACCCAACTCCCCAAGAAGAAAAAATGCTTCTCCAAAAAAAGAAAACGCTCATCTCATAACAATTTTTGGGGAGACTCTATTGAGCTGCGGTCCGGATATTAAACGTCTAACGCGGCGCGGTCGGCGTTTGTAACTCCTTAATACAGTTGGTCAGCGAGCGATAGCTATGATAGGATGCTTTCCAGATATGTCCTTTTTTCCGGGCTTTTGCTTCCGGGTCTTTATCCAGCCCGCTGTCGTACCATTCGCCATGTTCATGATCGATGAGATAGGTCTTTACATATTGCCATAGCCTGGTAAACTTGTCGAAGTATTGCATGGGGTCGTCGGGATAGAGATTTGCCATTAACAACAAGCTGTTTAATCCTTCCGCCTGGGTCCACCAGTTCTTGGTATCCCGGATGATGGATGCTTTGTTCTCTCCCCTGAAATAATATCCCTCGTCATAGAATCCGCCGACCAGCGTATCCCATCCGTTTTGCAAGGCCTGGTCGACCATTTTTTTCCCTATGTTCAAGGTGGCTTCATCCTCTTTCAGGCCCAATGCATGCGAAGCTTCGAACAACAGGTAAGCGGTTTCCACATCGTGTCCGAAAGAAAGATGATCGAGCGCGGCATGCCGAAGAATAGCTTCTTTACTGGAATCCGCAAAAGACACCGGCGTCCAGTCGGGCTGCAGGAATAAGGTGAGATTGCCTTTCGGAGTTACGATGGTATCGCGGATGATCGTTAACATTTCCTGTAAGCGCATTTTTAGTATCTGGTCGGGCCACACTTCATAGAGTTCGGTAAAAGCTTCCAGCAGATGGATAGAACTATTCTGGTCCTTGTATCCATCCCTGCTAAGCGTTGGCGTGGCCCGCGTCCGTACAAGGCGCTCGCCGTTTCTTTGCAGGCGTTGGAAATATCCTTTATGGACCGGGTCATGGCTGAATTTCTCCAACCAGAGAAAGGCTTTCCTGGCCAAGTCCATTGCTTCCGGGTCGCGGGAAGCCTTATAATAAGCGGCCAAAGCATAGATGGCAAAAGCATTTCCGTAGGCTTCCTTATCGGCAAAACTTCCTTTTTTCACTTTTCCCTTCCGGTCTACCAGCGTATGGAACCCTCCATAAGTTTTATCCCACATGGTATTTTTTAAGAAGAGGAATCCATGCCGTGCATTTTCCAGGTATTCTTTTACAGCAGGGTATCGCTGCGCTGCCTTGGCATTTACCCAGGTATGCCGCGCCTGCGTTACGATCATCTTATCCTGCGGGTCGATGGGTTTGAAATCGGAAGAAAAATCGCTGAGAAAACCGCCGTAAAGTTTGTCTATCGCCTGCGGATACCAGGGATTTAATAAATCCTTTATCAGCGAGTATTCCATCTCGGCGGCAATGCCCGCGCGGGAAGCGTCGTTATCCGGGGGACGAGCGATTTCCTGATGCTGTGCATCCGCCATATGCATCAACAAGAGAAAAAAACCGATCAGGAAGGGTATTTTACTCTTGTCGCTTCTACGAAAGGATCGCGTTATTTTCCAGCCGGTATTTGCCATTTGCTTTTCTGGTTTTTTATTGCTTTTGGTCAAAGTCATTGTTGTTTGTATTTGCACGCTGTTGCGAGGCGTCGTTATTGCCCGACGGCGAGGGGCATTGATGGAGGGTATTGTTGTTTGCGTGTCGGCCGAATAAACAGTTGTTTCAAATAAATTCGGGCAAACAGGCATTGCTCCTTGCATATCGCGCGCTATTGATAAAATATTGTCATAAACAATGTTTTAAATAATGATCCGGCTGATCTGGTAAACCAGGAAGCCGCCCGAAAATTCAACTGGCGCTTTTGGCTTGGACAAGGCAAACCATATTGAAGTTGCTTCGGGTTGCCATGGACAAACGAATTTACGCCGGCTGGACGGGTTCCCTTCTGCTGCCTGCATAGAGTTCGTATTCCAGCAATCGGCAATCGATCGGGCCGTTAAAAAAGGTTGTCTTTTTCGCGGCTTTCAGCCCGATCTTTTTTGCCAGTTCAAAATTACCGGTAAATACATATCCTGTATATCCCTTGCATTGTTGTTTCATATAGTCGCCGATGCGTTGATAGACAGCTTCCAGTTCGGAAATATCGCCCAGTCGTTCTCCGTACTCGGGGTTAAAGAATACGACGCCTTTTGCCTCTTGCGGCGTTGGCGTGTCGGCAAAATCGCAAACCGAAAATTCGATGAGATCGTCTACGCCCGCGGCCGCTGCATTTTTTCGGGCATTTGTTATGGCCTGCGCGCTATAATCGGTAGCGATGATGCGCAGTCCTTTTACATTGGCGATCTGGTTTTCAAGGATCCCTCTCTGGTCCAGGAAAACGGCTTCGTCATATCCTTTCAGGTGCATAAAAGCATAGTTGTTCCTAAATAACCCGGGCATGGTATTCGTTGCTATCAACGCCGCTTCTATGGCCAGGGTGCCCGAGCCGCACATAGGGTTTACAAAGGGGGATGCCCTGTCCCATTTAGACGACATGACGACGGCAGAAGCGAGCGATTCGAGCATCGGCGCCCGGCCGGGTATTTTCCGATAGCCATGCCTGGCCAGGGAGTCGCCGGAGGTATCTATAAATATTTCGGCATGATCGTCTTTCCAGAATAAATGGACTACTGCGCCTGTTAGCTCGGGGCCTGTGGCCGGTCTCGATCCGCGTTTTGCTCTTAGCCTGTCTACCACCGCATCTTTTACCCGCAGATTGGCAAACATGCTGTTGTTGATGGTCGGGTTGCTGGTATTGCTGGTGACGGAAAAATAGAGATCCTCCGGTAAAATATCCTCCCATGGGAAACTGGCCAGCTCCCGGTAAACATCGTCCGTATTGACCGCCCTGAACGATTTCAGGCTGTATAATACCTGGCTGGCGCAGCGAAGGTTCAGGTTGAGCCTGATACATTCCGCGAGGGTCCCGGTTATCCTGACGCCGGTGGCAAAACGCTCTTCGATCAGGTATCCAAGCGCTATCATTTCCTGCTCGAGATAGGGGGTTAGCCATTTGTTGCTGGTTACCGTAATCGAGCCCCGGCGGGAGAATAGATCCATAGCGTTCAAAGATAAAAGCTTATTGTATGCGATACCCTCCCCAAAATAATTCATTTGCGTAAATTCAGGCCGTTTGCTTAATTTTGCAACAATGTGGCACAAATTGCCATTCTGGCGAATCAGTCATTAAGCGGCGCATGCATAAACGGGCAATCATAAAATATTTTTCCTGCAGTCTCCTGATATTGGCGTTTGCAGTGGCCGTTACGCCCAAGATCGTTTTACATGATCTTGCCGCCCGTCATACCGATATTTTTATCAAGCTGAACGATGTTCATACAGACCAGATCAACAAGTCTGTTTTCCAATGCGCGCTGGATAACCTGGTCGCCGAATCGCCATTTGTCGATGACGGTTATACAGTACAGTTATCCATACCGCTTTTATTCTCCGTTGTAGAAGATAGTTTTTCCGCATCCCGTTATCTTCACGACTGCCCGATCTTCGGCCTCCGCGGCCCCCCTTCTTTTAGCTGATCCCTTACGCCCCGCCTATCTGCAAGGCCGGATCTGTCAAAGATCCCGCCTGATTATTTCATTATTTAATGGTTTCTTTTGAAGCGAATTGTAAGTATATCGCTGATCCAGTTATTCGCTTTTGCAGCGTTATCGCAGGATTGCCAATGGTCCTTAAGCGGTCATATACAGGATAAAGACAGCAAAGAAGAGTTGTTGGGCGCCACCGTCAGGCTATTGGAATTGGATAAGTATGTGGTTACGGATGAAAACGGCGATTTCCGGTATTCGGGACTTTGCCCGGGGAAGTATACGCTGGAAGTGAGCCACGCAGGTTGTGAAACTATCCGGCGGGAGGTCGATTTTTCCAGGACCGTACACCTGGATATTTTGTTGCCCCACCTGCGAAATAACCTGCAGGAAGTAATAGTGGAAGGACAAAGAACGCCTTCTAATACCGGTTTCAGGCAGGAGCTGGAAGGAAAAGCGATGGAAGAAACCCGCGGCCAGTCGCTGGCGGAATCCTTAAGCAAACTGAATGGCGTGAGCATGTTGCAGACGGGGTCTACGATATCCAAGCCGGTGATACATGGCTTGCACAGCAGCAGGGTGCTCACTATTAACAATGGGATAAGGCAGGAGGGGCAGCAGTGGGGAAATGAACACGCCCCGGAAATCGATACCTATCTGGCCGACAAGCTAACGGTTATCAAGGGCGTTGACGAATTGAAGTACGGGTCGGACGCCATCGGAGGCGTGGTGCTGGTGGATCCCAGGCCCATACAACGGCTACCGGGATATCGGGCAGAGATCAATACGGCCTATGCAACAAACAACAGCCAGTATGCCGTATCCGGCATCTTTGAGCAGCAGTTAAAAAAATGGCCTTCTTTTAGTTATCGCCTGCAGGGCACGTTTAAGAATGCGGCGAACGTCAATACGCCTAATTATCGGTTGAATAATACCGGTATGAAGGAGAGAAATTTTTCGTTAACGGCCGACTGGAGAAAGGAACATTATAATATAGAGGCTTTTTATAGCGAGTTCGCCACGAATATCGGCTTATTTACCGGGGCGCATGTAGGCAGCCTGACGGATCTGCTGCACGCTATTGAGGCGGAGCGTCCGGCGGATGTTTTCCTGGGAGAGAAGACCTATGCGATCGGCCGTCCGCGACAGGAAGCGCTGCATCGCCTGTTTAAATTGTCGTCGGGCTTTATCAAAAATCAGCATAAGTTCAAAGCAACCATCGGAGCGCAGTACAACCATCGCAAGGAATACGATATCCTCCGCAATAGCGGGAATAGCAACGCGCAGGTGAACCTGGCCATTATTACCTTATCGGAAGAGCTTTCCTGGGAGCGCCCTAAGGCAAATAATTTACAGGGAACAGTAGGACTCTCATTCATGCAGCAGGACAATTCTTATTCGGGTCGTTATCTTATTCCCAATTATTTTTCGTCTACCTATGGCGGATACTGGATAGAAAAATGGAGCCGTCATAAGCTGGATATTGAAGCCGGCCTGCGTTTCGACCATAAATCTATCGCCACCAAAAGATTAAGATACGGCGGCGCCGTTACGGATCACGATTTTAATTTCTCTACCCTTGGGTCGTCGTTGAACATTCAATATCGTTTCAGTCCCGATATCAGGATCAATGGCAATATAACCCTGGCAAACAGGGCGCCGCATGTGAATGAGCTATTGATAGACGGGATTCATGAAGGCGCAGGCGTATATGAACGGGGGGATATAAGCCTTCGTCCTGAGCGGTCGTTCAATACGGGAGTAGGTTTTCATTATTCCAATAAAATAAAAAACTTCTCCCTCGAAGCCTATGGCTATGTTAACCGGATAAGGAATTTTATTTACCAGCAGCCGATACCCGACGAGCCCGTATATACTATCGTTGGGTCATTTCCGCTAGTTGTCTATAAGCAGACGGACGCCCGGTTAGAGGGGGTAGACCTTTCTCTTTTATACCATCCGCTTAAACCTTTGGCGTTTAATTCTAAGCTGTCCTTGCTTCGGGCGCGCAACATGAACACGAACGACTGGATCATCCTGATGCCTTCGGATAGATGGGATAATGAAGTTTCTTATACTCTTCCCCTCGAGGGAAAGATCAGCGACGCTTCTATTGGCGCAGGCATTTCTTCCGTATTCAAGCCCCGGGTTCCAAGCGATAAAAACGGAAGACAGGATTATAAACTGCCGCCTGATCCTTATACCTTGTTTAGCCTGAATGCGAGTATGGGCTTCCGGGTAAACGGAAGACCGACGACCATCGGCATCGGGGTAAAAAACGCTTTCAATAAGGTCTACCGCGAATACATGAACAGCTTCCGCTATTATACGGATGAGATGGGCAGGAATATTACCATTCGTTTAAAGATGTCCTTTGATAAACTTTATTAACGCCTGATCTGCTTAGGGTTAAAATATGCGCCTTAATAAATATTTAAATAATTATTTAATCATTAACGTATGAAAAGAACAAGATTTTATTTTATCGCCGCCCTGGTAATGGCTTTTGCCATTGTTTCCTGCAAGAAAGAAACCCCGGAAGAAAATGACAATGAAGTCATCACTACGGTAGAAGTGCATGTAACTGAACAGGGGACCAGCAATACGCTGGTATTTAAATGGGAAGATCTTGACGGTATTGGCGGTAATAATCCCGTTATTGAAAAGATCCTGTTGAACGCCGATAAAAAGTACGACGTGGAACTGGTATTATTGGATAAAACAAAATCGCCCGTGGAAAATATTACCGAAGAGGTAGAAGAGGAGAATGAAGACCACCGTTTTTATTTTACTCCTTCGTCGGGCCTGGCGCTTGTGGTAGATGGATTAGACCTGGATGATTCCGGCGTTCCTTTGGGCATTCATAGCCAGTGGTCGGCCGGCGCCGCAGGCAGCGGATCTATTCAGATCCTTCTTCGTCATTATCCCAATGGCGGCAAGGAAGCCAGCGATCCGGCTACCAGCGGCAAGTCGTCTACAGATGCAGACGCTAGTTTTCCCGTGGAGATCAGGTAGGCAAGCGGAGATCTTAGCTGGGCCGCATACGTTTAGCGATCATGGTCCGTTGAAATATATCGAACCGGGTTCCGGCTAAAACAAATATCATACCCGCATGTGTTTAACGATCATGGTCCGTTGAAATCCGCGCATGACCGCAGGTAAAATCAGACAGGAAGCTCCCGCTATTTCTTTTTTCTTTTTTTGGCGGCGGCTTCCTTTTTTTCTTTCTCCCAGATAGGGGTATTATGACGGATCACATCCCAGTATTCCTTGCCATACCCTACCAGTATCTCTGCATTGGCGGGAATATCTTTTTTGGATTCAATATATACGCGTCCGTTATCTTCTTTGTATGCTGCGTTATTGGTCAGTCCTTTTACTTTTCTTATTCCCCTGGCGTCATTGGCATAGCGCGCCAAGGCCGACTTATAGGGCATGGCGTCTATGACATGGTTTCTTTTGATATAATAAATATACCCGTTGGCTCCGTCCCGGTGATCGGCTTCTTTCCAGGTGGATACCCTGCCCTTATATTCCACGATACGCGTTCCCTTGGGAATTAGCTTTTTTGAAAACAATCCTTTTCCTGAATCGGGGATAGTGGATCTCTTAACTACCAGTTGCTTTTCTAACAATGCCATGCAGTTCTGCTATTGAGTTGAGTAAATATCGCCGGGGTGCGATCTGGTCTATCTGAAGCTGTCTGATTCACGATACGCTTTGATCAGGGCCAGTTCGCCTTCTTTACCTTTTTGAGAGAGGCCATGCTCCATGCCCAGGACGCCTCTATATCCCTTATTGTAAATATGTTTAAAGATATTCAGATAATTCATTTCCCCGGTGGTCGGTTCATTTCTTCCCGGGTTATCGCCTATCTGGAAATAAGCTATTTCATCATAACACCTGTCTATATTGTTGATGATATCTCCTTCATTGCGCTGCATGTGGTACATGTCAAAAAGTATCTTACAGGAAGGGCGGTTCAACGCCTTACAGATCGCGTAGGTCTGGTCGGAGTACCGGAGAAAAAGATCGGGCGTATCGCTTAACGGCTCCAGCACAAACACAAGATTATGAGGTTCTATGATGTCGCAGCCTCTTCTTAAAGCGTCTATCACGTTTGCGGTTTGAAGGCCCATCGGCAGGCTTCTGTCGTAGTTGCCCGGAACGACGGTCATCCATTTGGCGTTGCAGCGTTTAGCGACGTTTATGGATTCCCGGCAGAAGCTTAAGAATTTTTCCTTCCATTCTTTATCGCTTGAAGTAAGGCTGGTATGCAGCGGCCAGTTATCAAAGGCTACCACAAACACGCCCATGGTCATGCCCAGTTTGGCCAGCAGATCGCCGATCTTGGATTGCAGTTCGGGCGTGCGGCTCATCATGCCATTGTCTTCAATACTCCTAAACCCTTTGTCATGGGCAAACCTGATCTGATCGAGGTAATCCTTTCCCGCCAGGTTACGGAACATGCCGTCGTGAAAGGCATAGTTAAGGTTAAAGGGTTTGTCTGCAGAAGAGGACAGCATGTTCTGCGGCGTTGCGTCGCGGCTAAGGGTTTTATCCGCGGTTGCAGAAGCAAGGCTGCCGGTTAATAAGGAGGCGCCGGCAAAAAAAGAATGCTGCAGGAATTTTTTACGCTTCATATAGATGCTGTTTAGAGTTAAATGGATGGTCCGCAAGGTAAACTATAAGGAGATGCCTCTTTTCCAGGGTATAAAATCATTCTGATTCAGCAGGTCGGCCTTGGCCTCGATCTCGCCGCTGGCTACCTGTATCACGTAGTCGAGTATCCTTTCTCCCGCTTGTTCAATGGTCTCCGTTCCTGCGATGATATTACCGGTGTCAATATCGATAATATCATTCATCTTCAGGTATAGAGGGGTGTTAGAAGACAATTTAAGCACGGGCGTGATGGGGTTGCCGGTAGGCGTGCCGAGGCCTGTCGTGAACAATACGATATTGGCTCCCGAGCCCACTTCCGCAGTGGTCGATTCCACGTCTCCCCCGGGAGTGCATAACAGGTTCAGCCCGGGTTTGGTTACTTTTTCGGGATAGTCCAGTACGTCCACAACAGGCGATGAACCGCCTTTCCGCGCGGCGCCGGCCGATTTCATGGCGTCGGTGATCAACCCGTCTTTAATATTTCCGGGAGAGGGGTTGGCATAGAATCCCGAGCCAACGGCTTCTGCGCGATCGTTATAGGTTTTCATCAGTTGCAGGAAATTGGTTGCGATCTCTTTGGAAACGCAGCGATCGCTCAGTTCCTGTTCTACGCCGCAGAGCTCTGGAAATTCAGAAAGGATGACCGAGCCTCCAGCGGCTACCAGGATATCAGAAGTATATCCAATGGCGGGATTCGCCGAGATGCCGGAAAATCCGTCCGATCCCCCGCATTCCAATCCAATGCAGAGCTTGCTGATGGGCGCCGGTTTACGAACATTTTGATTGGCAATGATCAGCCCGGCAATGGTTTTTTTGATGGCCTGTTGCAGCATGTTTTTTTCATTGCCTATTTCCTGCTGTTCCAGTATATACAGCGGTTTTGAAAAATTAGGATCGCGTTTTTTCAATTCTTCCTGGAATATGGATATCTGGGCATTCTGACATCCCAGGCTCAGCACGGTAGCTCCCGCTACATTCGAATGCGTAACATAACCGGCGAGTAGCCCGCAGAGGGTCTGCGCGTCCTGCCTGATGCCTCCGCATCCCATAGAATGGGTGAGGAATTTGATGCCGTCTACATTCGGAAATACCTTGCTGGGTCTTTCTTCCAGCTCTTCGAGCGGAATGTCGAAAGATGATATCTCATTCTCCTTTCCGTTCTGCTGCATCTCCAGTAATTTATTCACATAAGATTCATAGGGAGATGTTTTCGGCTGATAGCCTAGCGATTTCATAAAGGCTTCCTGTAAGGTATCCACATTCCTGTTCTCACAAAAAACAAGGGGGATGACAAGCCAGTAGTTGCGGGCGCCCACCGAGCCGTCTGCGCGATGGTAACCCATAAAACTGCGATCCTTCCATTTGGAGATATCGGGTTTATGCCAATCTGTTTTTCTTTCTCTCAGCTCATAAGTATCGGAAGCGTGCGTAATATTTTTGGTATGGATCAGGGCTCCCCTGGGAATCGGTTCCAATGCTCTTCCTACCAATACGCCATACATGATCAGGTCGTCGCCCTCATTCAGATCCAGGGCCGAAAATTTATGTTTTGCCGGTATCTTATCTATCAACTCGAACGGGAGGCCGCCATTGTTGATCAATGTTCCTTTCTCCAGGGTGGTCAAAGCCACTTCAATATTGTCGTTGGGGTGTATTTTTAATGATTTCGCCTGCATATGTGTTTTTTGTATAATATCCTTTCTGTTACTGCAAAGATACTCACTTCTTGGCGTAAACTTCCAGGGGAGCTGAAATAGTATGCTTATATGTTTTATTTATGTTGAATATATTGAAATAGAAATCAGCGCTTATGTTCATCCGGAAGGGCGGAGCGGCGGCACAGGGAAGACGGCTCCCCAGGGCTGAAGAATAAATTTATACCTACAACCGCGTCCATCGCCGTTATCGCCATCGCCTGGATTGAGCAATAAATCTATACCTTCAACCCCGCGTTGGAATAAAACCGCCTTATTCAGCGCGGATACCCAATCTATTGGCGGCGGCAACAAAAGACAGTTAATGGACAATAGCGTTTTAGGGAATGGGCCTGCCGCAGAGCCGCAGATAGTTATTACCGACGGATATACCCTGAACCCGGGAGACCTGAGCTGGGAACCTTTTTTCAAGCTGGGTAAGATCCGGTATTATGAACGCACTCCTCCCGCAGAGATCACGGCGCGCTGTAAAGAGGCTTCCGTGATCGTTACCAATAAAACGCCTATAAACGGGGAAACGATCAATGCCGCCAAAAACCTGCGGTTAATTGCGGTTACGGCTACGGGTTATAATATCATCGACACGGAAGCGGCGACAAAAAACGGGGTCGTCGTTTGTAACGTGCCGGTGTATGGAACAGATTCCGTGGCGCAGCATTGTTTTGCGCTGATACTGGAGCTGACCAACCGGGTAGGCCTTCATGCGCAAAGCGTACGCGCCGGAGACTGGGCGAGATCGAAAGACTGGTGCTATACGCTTTCTCCTATCATGGAGTTAGCCGGCAAAACATTAGGGATCATAGGTTTCGGGAGGATCGGGCAGCAGACGGCAAAGATAGCGGCGGCATTCGGCATGAAACTGATCTATTATAACCGTTCTCCCAAGAATGGCGAAGGCGAGCAGGTGGGATTGGAAGAGCTGTTTGCGCAAAGCGATTTTATTTCCGTCCATTGCCCCCTTACAAAAGACAATGCGGGGTTTATTAATGAAAAGCTGCTTTCGCTGATGAAGCCAACGGCGTTCCTAGTGAATACATCGAGAGGACAGCTCATTAACGAGAACGATCTTGCCGCCGCGTTGCGGAATAAAACCATTGCCGGCGCCGCGCTGGATGTATTGAGCTCGGAGCCGCCGCCTGCCGATCACCCGCTGATCGGGATACCGCAATGCATCATTACGCCGCATATTGCCTGGGTAAGTCATGAGGCGCGCAAAAGAATGATGCAATCTACTCTTGAAAACATCGTCGCTTTTATGCAGGGCGCCCCCATCAACAGGGTCAACGGCTCCTGAAATTTTCTTTTCTTAATCAGATAAATCCATATAATTTTATCACGTATAAATAACAGATGAGATTTAGCGCCATATTGCGCCTTTTACAAACCGGCGATACGCGCTTTCCCGAATAATATCATTAAACAGTCAATCATACATAAGATGAGAAAGATATCGTTGTTACTGTCCTTTGTTTGTTGTTCTTTACTGGCAGCGGCCAATATTACGCTGCCCCGGATATTTGGAACGAATATGGTGCTGCAAAGAAACCAGGCCATCCCTGTATGGGGTTGGGCCGACCCCGGCGAAAAGATCACCGTACAGTTTAATCAGCAGACGGTAAAAACAAAAGCGGGCAAGGACGGCTCATGGCGGCTGAGCCTTAAACAGGAAGCCGCAGGCGGGCCTTACCAGTTTATCGTTAAGGGAAAAAATACGATCACGCTGGACAACGTGCTGGTAGGAGAAGTGTGGATCTGTTCGGGTCAATCCAATATGGAATGGCCGGTAAAGAACAGCGATAGCGCGCAAAGAGAGATCGCGGCGTCTGACTATCCGCTGATCCGGCAAATAAAGGTTCAGCGAACCATTGCAGGAGAGCCGGCTAAAGATTTTCCGGCCGGCGAATGGAAGGCGTCGAATCCTGATAATGTCGGAGACTTTACTGCAGTAGGCTATTTTTTTGGTAGGAAATTATTCCAGGAATTAAATGTTCCCATAGGATTGATCAATACCTCATGGGGCGGCACCATTATTGAAGCCTGGACCAGCAAGGAGGCTTTTGAAAGATCTGAAGAGTTTAAGAATCTTTATGGACAAGTAAGCTTTGCCGATAAACAGGCGGCCGCGGAAAAAGAAGGAAAACCGGTTAGCCCTAATAGTTATCCGGCCATACTTTTTAACGGGATGATCAACCCCCTGATCCCCTTTGCTATAAAAGGCGCTATCTGGTACCAGGGCGAGAGCAATGCGCTCCGGGCCTTTCAATACAGGAAGGCGTTTCCCTTAATGATCAAGGACTGGAGAGATCGTTGGGGGCAAGGCGATTTTCCCTTTTATTTTGTGCAGTTGGCCAGTTACGCCGCCAATAATGGCAACAGCGCCGTTGGCAGCTCCTGGGGAGAGCTGAGGGAAGCGCAAACATTAACGCTTAGCCTTCCCCATACCGGTATGGCGGTAATCATGGACATCGGCGTTTCCAATGATATTCATCCCCGGAACAAGCAGGATGTCGGCGCCCGTCTGGCGGCGATCGCGCTGAACAATGACTATGGAATGAAGAGGGAGTTTAGCGGACCGATGTACCAATCTATGCAGGTCGACGGCAATAAAATAAGGTTGTCTTTTTCCCATGCAGCCAATGGATTTATGGTAAAAGATAAGTACGGGTACCTGAAAGGATTTGAAATTGCAGGCGACGACCGGCGTTTCCAGTACGCGAAAGCGCATATAGAAAACAACGAAGTTGTCGTATATAACGATAGTATAGCCAACCCTGTTGCCGTCAGGTATGGATGGGCCGATGATATGCCCGAGGTCAACCTGTACAATAAGGAAGGCTTCCCTGCTTCTCCTTTCCGGACGGACAACTGGAAAGGGATTACTGAAGAAGCGAAGTATACGCTCTGGAAATAATCCCGTGCCTGCGGCATGCGTTAATCCGGGTCATGTATGATGGAGAAAATGGCTGTACCAACGGCCCGACGCTTTCACTATGCGCTTTTGGGTAGGAAAATCAACGTATACCAATCCGAACCGGGGGCGATATCCTTCGGCCCATTCGAAGTTATCGGTGAAGCTCCATACGAAATAACCGTTTACATTAATACCCTCATTCTTTGCTTTTAAAACATAGGAAAGGTAACGCTGCAGATATTCCTTTCTCTGAATATCGTTAACAGATCCGTTTTCTAATTGGTCGGGGAATGCCGCGCCGTTTTCGGTAACAATGATCTCCCTGATATTACCGTAATTCCAGAACTGGCGCAGGATATGATACATGCCCTGGGGATAGATCTCCCAATTCATGAGGGTGGTAGCTTCAAGCCGTTCGCTTGCTTTTACGATTTTGGCTTGCAGGAAGGGCGACAGATATGAATGCATAACTATTTCCCGGGTATAATGTTGTACGCCGATAAAATCCATTTCAAACGCCTGTTTTTGTTCGTCGCCGTTCTTTACGAAGGGCGCTATGCGTTCAAGTATTTTTAAGGTTTTGGAGGGGTATCCTAACCCTAATAAGGGTTCAATGAATACCCTGTTGAGCAGCGCGTCTATTTTTTGCGCGGCGAGGATATCCTGCTCGGTTGTGGATAGGGGTGATACAACGGAGCAGGAAAAAGAGCTTCCTATATTAAAGCCGGCGCTTTCCGACCTGATCAAACGTCCGCCTTCGGCCTGGCAGAGCGACGCATGATGGGCGGCAGCCAGGAAATTTGACAGCCCTTTTTTGCCAGGGGCATGAACGCCTAAAAAATAACCGGCTCCAGTAAACGCCATGGGTTCATTCAATACGATCCAGTTCTTCACGCGGTCGCCGAAATGACGGATGCAAAACTGGACATATTCGCAGAACCAATTGATGATCTCCCTGTTTACCCATCCTCCTTTTTTCTCCAGTTCATAAGGCAGGTCCCAGTGGTACAAGGTTATCCAGGGCGTAATTTCCAGTTCGAGGCAGAAATCGATCACCCGGTTATAAAAATCTACGCCTGCGTTGTTGACAGGGCCTGTGCCTTTCGGGAATATCCTGCTCCAGGAAAGGGAAAAACGATAATGGGGAATATGCATCGATCGCATCAGCGCCAGGTCATTAGCGTAGCGATGGTAGAAATCACAGGCGATATTGGCATTTTCATTATTGACGATCCTTCCTTTCTTTTGGGTGAAAAGATCCCAGATAGAAAGGCCTTTCCCGTTTTTCTGGTAAGCGCCTTCTATCTGGTAAGCGGCCGTAGATACGCCCCAGCTAAAATCTTTTCCAAATGCTGCTCTCGAAATATCGATCATCTGTATTGGCCGGCTAACCGGGCGAGTATCTTCCTGAGGGTTAAAGATCTGAATGTTTTCGTTGAAAGATCGGCGCGGTCGAAGGCGGCTTTTTGTATTTCCTCCTGATGATTGGATAAGACCTGGTCGATGATTTGTTCGGTAATATCCGGGTAGTCGACCGCTATAGTCGCTGAAGAGCATACCCAGGAGATAATGAGCTCAAGTCGTTTTAACTTCAGCTTTTTTAATACCGGAACGCCCATTTCTTTTAGCGCCGCCGCATTGCAATGTTGCTCATACTGATGTTTCATGGGGATGACCATCAGTTTCTTTCCAAGGTATAGCGCTTCCGCAGGCGTTTCAAAGCCTGCGCCGCATAACACGCCTGCGGAACTGGCCATACTCCTGATAAATGCTTCATTGTTTATCGGGAAAAAATGAATATCCCTGATCGTATATGGTTTTTCAATTCGCTTTGAAAAAACTTCCCATTTAATGCCCTTGCAACGATTCAGTATTTTAGCGATTTTTTGATCGCTGTAAGCGGGAAGATATACCGTATAGTGGCCTTCATTAGTAGGGATAATCTCCCGGATCTGCTTCCTTATCACGGGGGTAAAAATGCGATCGGCATAAGGCTTGAGATGAAACCCATAACGGAAGGTCGCCGGCGCATAATAACGAAGGATCGCTCTGCCCAGGAGGTCGGTATGTTTCGGTTGTGGACTTGCTTTATGAACCACCCCCGCCTGGTGGCTGAGGGAAATGCATTTTTTATTTTTGAAGTAACAGGCCCAGGAGGAAACAGGTTCAAAATCGCTGATGACAATATTGTAATTCTCGACCGGCAGGCTTCTGATTTCCGCTATTAATCTTTTTAACCGGCTTTTTTTGTATGTCTCCAGCAGGTCCACGCCTCCCTTCTTTCCAAAAATAAAGCTCAGTCCCTTGAAACGGTAAGTAATCTCGAAGGGGAGCTCCACATCGGCCTGGATGCCGCTGACCAGGATATCCACGTCGCCTTTTTTCTGCAGGATCGGGATGATATCGCGCGCCCTGCTCAGATGCCCGTTTCCGGTTGCCTGGATCGCGTATAATATTTTCATTGTTTCATGAGTTTAAATTCCTTGACCAGTT
>JAEUVR010000091.1 GCA_016786785.1 Chitinophagaceae bacterium | reverse complement strand
TCTTTCTCCTCCAGGGAATGTTCGGCCATGGATACCACGCGTTTGCTGAGAGAAGCTTCTTCGGGGTCCGCTTCTTTTGCGGGGTCGGCTACGACGGAAAGCTTCTTCATGCTTTTCAGCCATTCGGTAAAACTTTTCAGTTGCTGGCCCAGCTTATCCTGCGCGAGATCCGAAGGCTGGAGCCTGATGCCCTGGGAGGCGAAATAGTCGATCGTGTGGTAAGACTGGAAGACGATGGGCCTGTCGTGTTCGTCGCTTACAGGATCGGTCTGCAGCGCCGCTGCGTCGGTTGTTTCGGAGCCTGAATCTGCATTTGCTTCAGGGGTTATTTCTGTGTCAGCAGGGATTTGAGCTTCAGAAGAAATTCCTGCCTCGGCGTTTTCCCAGATTTCCGAAGATATTTCTGTTTCAGGAGATGTTTCTGTATCGGCAAAAGCCTGGGCATCAGAAGAGGTTTCCTCATCGGCCAATTCCGGAGAGCCGGATAGCGGTTCTACATCTCCGTTATCCGATTCGCCAATGGCGGTCGTTTCTTCGAGAGGCGTTACAAGCTCTTCGGTTATACCTGTCTTATAGGCCCCGTTTGCGCCGTTATAAGGCGCTGCATGGCCTGTTGCAGGCAAAGCCGCGGCGCCCGCATAGTTTTGGTTCAGCAGCCAGGGCAGCCATAAAGGATTATGAATATACAACGCCGCTGTTTGCTGTTCGGCGGCAAGGGAAGACGGATCGCTGTTATAGCGCTTCTGCGCCAGCAAATAACGCCCGGCCGAAACATAGGGATATTGCGCGATAAAGTCTTCCAGCTCCGCGTCAGAAACCTCTTCCAGGGCGTTCTTCTTGAATAATTGCCGTATGATATCGTTGATTTGATTATGCATGCCGGAGTTTACCAGTTAGAAAAAATGCGGTTAAAGATTTCGTCGGTCATATTTTTGATGATATCCTCGCTCTGTTGCGCTTCCGCCTGTTGCAGGCTCAGGTTGGCGTTAAAATCAAAATTACGCGTAACGTCGGCTTCGAAATTCAGTTTTTCATCCAGCCGGTTCTCAAAATCGATATGAACGGTGACGGTTAAACGATTGGTTGCCGCCTGCTGGCCGGAGATGCCGGAAGTGGAAACGCTATAATTGGTGATCACCGCCTTGATCTCGTAATGGGCGTCTTCTCCCTGCACCATCGTCAGCCTTGTCTGGTTGTTGATCTTCTGCCGGAGCTTATCCGTGAGTTGGGGACTGAGCTGCGGATTGATATAAGGCGCCCTGTTCTCAATATAATTCACCCTGGCCGTTTTGGCCTCGGGAGGCTGAATGCTGACATCTTTAAAAGTATAACAGCCGCTTAAAAGCAGGAAACAGGCGGCAAAAAATAAATAATGTCTCATCTTTTCAGGTTATTCTTTGATATCGTATTCCTTCAGTTTCCTGTACAATGTTCTTTCGCTGATGCCCAGGTCGGAGGAAGCGTCCTTTCTTTTGCCCCTGTGCTTTTTTAAGGCCTTAACGATCAGCTCTTTTTCCTTATCCATGATATTGAGCGACTCTTCTACTTCTTCATGCTGGTCGATATCGTCATTATGGCGCAAAAGAACAGGCTGGGCGTTAACCGCCGGCTGCGCGCTTATCCCCGCGGGAACAATATCAGGCGATTTTAATTCTTTGAATTCATTGATAAAAGCGGCTCCCTGCGAAGCCAGCGAAGGGTTCTGCAATATCTCTACAAACATTTTTTTGAGTTCGGTCACATCTTTTTTCATATCAAAAAAAAGCTTGTAAAGGATCTCCCTTTCATTGGCGAAATCGCTGGAGCCATTTGCAGGCGCATGGGCCAGCACGGGCAGGCGGTTGGTTGATCTTTCGGGTAAAAACTGCCTGAGGTCCCGCCCCGTGACCAGTCTTTCAGGGGCCAGCAAGGAGATCTGCTCTGCAATATTTTTTAGTTCGCGGACATTGCCCGGCCAGGAATAATTGATCAGTATGTTTTTTGCTTCATCGTCGAGCTGGATGATGGACGACTTATACTTCTCTGAAAAGTCTGCCGCAAACTTTCTGAACAGGATGATGATGTCTTCCTTCCTGTCTCTTAAGGGCGGAACGCGGATAGGCACGGTATTCAAACGATAGTAGAGGTCTTCCCTGAACTTACCCTGCTCATGCAATTCCAGCAGGTCCTTATTGGAAGCGGCAATAACCCTGACATCCGTCTTCTGCACCTTGGATGAGCCCACCCTGATGAACTCTCCGGTTTCCAGCACCCTTAAAAGCCTGGCCTGCGTGCCTAAGGGCATTTCGCCTATTTCATCGAGAAAGATCGTTCCACCGCTTACGGTTTCAAAATATCCTTTCCGGCTATCCATGGCGCCGGTAAAAGAGCCTTTCTCATGACCGAACAATTCCGAATCGATAGTGCCTTCCGGGATGGCCCCGCAGTTGACGGCAATAAAAGGATTGTGTTTTCTATGGGAAAGCGCATGAATGATCTGGGAAAATACTTCCTTGCCAACCCCGCTTTCCCCGAATATCAGCACAGTAAGATCGGTATTGGCGGCCTGCGAGGCGACCTGGAGCGCGAAATTGAGCCCCGGCGCGTTTCCGATAATGCCAAACCTGTTTTTTATAGATTGAATCTCCATCGTCATTCATTTAATCCGGCGTAAACGCGCGGCTGTTTATCCAATTATCTCTCCCAATAATGTGCCTCCTGTGGATCCGGTTACGGTTACCGTC
>JAEUVR010000070.1 GCA_016786785.1 Chitinophagaceae bacterium | reverse complement strand
GCTTTCAACGCTACAAAATAAAAATGCCCTTCCAACTTCGTTGGAAAGGCATTTGTGACCCTGTCAGGATTCAAACCTGAAACCTTTTGATCCGTAGTCAAATGCTCTATTCAATTGAGCTACAGGGCCTGTAGTAAGAATTCGGGTTGCAAAAATAACCCAAACCTATTTATCTACCAAGATAAATTCGTATTAAAAGAAATCAAAAATGGTACCGCACAAAAGCTTCCATGGCGGCATATTTGGTTAATCCTAACTGAGCGTATAAGTTAGCAGTATTGCTATTCCTGTCTTCGGCGCGCTGCCAGAACTCGCGGGTATCGGATCCCTGGAAGGGCACCATGTCTTTCTGCGACTGGTGAATAAATATGCCATATCTTTTTTTCCTTACCTGGTCGGGGCTCATGGGGATAGCCATCTCTATTTCGCTGATATCCCATTCCTGCCATGCGCCCTTATATAGCCATACCCAGCAATCGGAGATCCAGCTATCGCTGGCCTCTTTTATCCGCCTTAAAGCTTCAAAAATGATCTCCAGGCAGACCTTATGCGTTCCATGGGGATCAGCCAGGTCGCCGGCGCAGAATACCTGTTGCGGCTTCAAATCCCGAAGCAGATCGACGGTCAGCCTGATATCTTCTTCTCCCATGGGCTTTTTTTCAATAGCTCCCGTTTCATAAAAAGGGAGATTCATAAAATGACTGTTCTCCTCGGGTAGTCCCACATAGTTACAGGTTGCCTTTGCCTCGCAGCGACGGATCAGCCCCTTTATAGCGCGTATCTCGTCGGTGTCCATCTGGTTGGATTTTTTCTGCTTCAGGTAGGCTTTTGCCTTATCCAGTATTTCGGTCGATTTACTACTGTCTATGCCAAACATATTCTCGAACCCTACCGCAAAATCCAGGAACCGGGTCACAAATTCGTCTGTGACGGCAATATTTCCGGAGGTCTGGTAGGCGACATGAACATCGTGGCCCTGGTCGTGGAGCCTTTGAAAGGTACCGCCCATGGAAATAATGTCATCGTCGGGATGGGGGGAGAAAATGACTGATCTTTTTGGGTAAGGGATAGATCGTTCGGGATGATTGGGCAGGTTGACATTGGGTTTACCGCCCGGCCATCCGGTGATAGAGTCCCGGAGCATATAGTAGACTTCCAGGTTGATCTCATAAGCATCGCCTTTTTCTACCAGCAGGTCGCCAATACCATTGTCTTTATAATCGCTGTTGGTCAGGCTTAATACCGGCTTCTGTATCTTTAAGGCCGTATTTACTACTGCTTTTTTGACCATCTTCGGCGTCCACTCGCATTCTCCCGTAAGCCAGGGCGATTTAAAACGCGTCAGCTCGGAAGAAGCTGTTTCATCGAGGATAAACACACAATCGTTGTGTTGCTGTAATAACGAAGCGGGGATATGTTCGGTAACATGCCCTTCAACCGCCTGCTGCACCACTGGCGCCTTTCCCTGCCCCCAGGCCATCAGTATGATCTTCCTGGCTTTTGATATATTGCTGATCCCCATGGTAATAGCCAATCGGGGCACCTGCGAGATATTGGCAAACTCATAGGCGTTCGCCGTGCGGGTCGAGTTGTCTAGCGCTACCAGGCGCGCTCCCGAATTAACGCTTGATCCAGGCTCATTAAAGCCGATATGCCCATTGTTGCCGATACCTAATATCTGCAGGTCTATTCCCCCGGCTTCCTCGATCTTCTTTTCGTATTCCGCGCAGTATGTTTTTATATTGTCCTTGGGTATTTCACCGTCAGGCACATGTGTATTTGCCGGGTCTATATCAATATGATCAAAAAGATTCGTTTTCATGAAGCGATTATAGCTCTGAAACGCATCCTTATCGATGGGATAGTATTCATCCAGGTTAAAAGTGATCACATTTTTAAAGCTCAATCCTTCCTGTTTGTGCAGCCTGATCAATTCGGCGTATAACGATTTAGGGGTGTTCCCTGTGGCCAGGCCCAGGACGCAGGTTTTATTGCTTTTCTGTTTTTCTGTTATCAATGCGGCAATCTGATTGGCTACATACAGAGAGCCTTCTTTGAGGTCGGGGAATATTTTTACGGGAATCTTCTCAAATGAATCAACCATTGACATGCTGTAGAATTTAAATGTGCTGTTATATCGAACGAAAATACCATCTATTTTTAAAACGAACGTTAGTTGTCTGGCAGAATCCCTTAATCTTATGTTTTTTACCGGTATTTTTAGGTAATAAATACAATTGAGGCCATAAAACCCTTTCTAATGAATGAACATGAACGGCTGATCGCAGATTTTTATACGTCTTTTCAGAAACTGGACGGCGAGGGCATGGCGAAATGCTATCATGAGGATGTTTTCTTTTATGACCCCGTGTTCCAGGATCTGCAGGGAGATCGGGCAAAATCGATGTGGAAAATGTTATGCGGCAATGCCAAAGAGCTAACCGTTGAGTTTGGCGAAATAACATCGCCGGACGAGTATGGCTCCTGCAAATGGAAGGCTGTTTACCGGTTCTCCCGGACGGGAAGAATGGTAACCAATAAGGTTACGGCAAGGTTTAAATTCCAGGATGGAAAGATCATAGAGCACATGGACGATTTCGATATCTGGCGCTGGAGCGCCCAGGCAATGGGTATTAAAGGCCTTTTGCTGGGCTGGACCTCGGCAATGAAGAACAAAATAAGAGCCAGCGCCAGGAAGGGGCTAGACTTGTATATCAAAAGAAACCCGCCTGAAAGAGGAGCCGCATAAATAGGGAAGATGGTTTAAGGATTGCCTGGTTCTTGAGAATATTGGGCGCATGAGAAGAAAGATTGCCAGGGTTTTGGTCCAATTTTACTGAAAACTTTAGATACATCTTTCGGTTTTATTGATTTTGAATGTTCGTCCTGCGAAATGGCCTTTTTAAGGTTCCCTAATTGAGCACACGGTTTTATTGATTTTGAATCCGTCCTCCTTCCAGCGTCAGGATGGTATCGCAATAGGCCAGCGCCGAATGTTTATGAGCGATGATTACAATGGTCATCCCTTGATTATTGAACCATAAAAGTGCATCCAACGCTTTTTTCTCGCTTACTGTATCAAGGGCGGAAGTGGCTTCGTCCAGGATCAGCAAGCAGGGATCCCTGTACAATGCCCTGGCTATGGCTATTCTTTGTTTCTGTCCTCCTGATAAGTTGGCTCCTTGTTCGGTTAATGTTGTATAAAAGCCGTCTGGTAGTTTTTCAATAAACCCGGTAATGCCCAGTCTGCCCGAGATATCCAATACCTTTTTCATGTCCGGTTCTCCGCATCCGATAGCTATATTTTCCAGGATGGTTCCTGAGAACAGATCGGTTTGCTGGGGTACGACCGCCACGCTTTTCCTTAATACATGTTTATCGATATATTGTATGTCGACCTCGTTAAGGGTGATCAGCCCCTCTTTTAGGGGGTACAGGTTCTGCAATAAACAGGCGAGCGTTGATTTCCCGCTACCGCTGCCGCCTGTGATGCCGGTAATAGAGCCTTTAGGGATGGTCATATTCAAACCGGTAAAAATGTTTTCCGAATAGCCATAACAAAAATGAACATTTTTAAAACAGATGTTTCCCTGGATGCTTTTATCGTCCGTAACGGACGCATTATCCAAATGCTCGGATTCCAGATCGATGATCTCGAAGAGCCTGTCGGCCGCTATCAATGCTTCCCTGATCTGCTTATTCGCCTGCAATAGTTGTATGGCAGGAGCGGTAAAATAGCTGATGATCGAAAAAAACGACAATAGCTCGCCGGGGGTAAGATGCCGCGCGATAACAAAATAGCTGCCGCCCCATAATATCAGGATAGTGAAGAAACGGGTGATGCCTTCTGCTGAATTAACCAGGTATAGCTGGTATACCGATTCCCTGTAGATGGTTTTCAGTAGCTGCATAAGCCTGTTCCCTGTTTTATCGCCGGCATGCGCTTCAAGTCCCAGTTTTTTTATGGTTGAGGCGGATCGCAGGCTTTCTACAAGCTGTGCGTCAAGGGCTGCGCCGTCTTCCATTATTTTTCTTTGCCATCTTTTATTGACCCTGTCATTAAGATAGAACAATAATGTATAGATCGGTAGGATAGAAGCCATCATCAGGGCCAGCTTCCAATGGTAAAAAAACATCAGCAGGAAGGAAAAGACAAGAACAAGCGCGTTTACAATGAGGTTAACCGCTATCTCGCTGATGAATACCCTGATTTTTACGGCGTCATTTATCCTGCTTGTCATTTCGCCTACGAGCATATTGTCAAAGAAACGATGAGGAAGGCGGAGCAGATGACGGTAATATCCCATGATGAGCCGCGCGTCGATATATTGGCCTGTCTGAAGCGTTAGCAATGATTTGATCATGCCGATGACGACCTGGAAAACCAGCAGGAGGATCATGATCAGGCTCATAGCATTCAGCAGTCGCAGGTTTTGTTCAGGTAAAACAAAGTCAACGATCTTCTGGACATATACAGAGGAAGCCAGGGCCAGGATACTGATTAACATCGCGCCAATAAATGACTGGATCATCGTCGATTGATGCGGCGCCGTTAGTTTCCAGAACCTATGTATATTGGAGGTTCTTTCATCTTTTTTTGTAAATGATTCCTCAGGGATCAGCAGCACGATTACCCCGCTCCATATTTTGTTGAATTCCGCTATTGTCATGCTTTTGAAAGCGCCTGTTGCGGGATCCATAACGACCATTTTTCTACTGCCCGTTTTGCAAATGGTCATGTAATGCTGCATGGTCTTATTGACGATCACATGAGCAATGGCGGGGAGGGGAATTTCTGTTAACGACCCGCTGAGCGCCCTTACTCCCTTCGCATGGAATCCGAGCCGGGTTGCCGCCTGCGTTAGCCCCCATACCGTTGCGCCCCGGCGATCGGCGTCCGTGTATTGCCGGATCCTGGATACGGGAACAAAGCGTTTATAATAGGCGCAGACGGACGCCAGGCATGCCGCACCGCAATCGGAAGCATCCCGTTGTTTGATGAGCATGTTTTTTTTCAAGGCCTATGTTTTAGTTCGAGAGGGCCTGCTTGTTCAGTTGTTACCGATGACCAGCGGCAGGATTCAGCCAATCATTGACGCGGTCAAAACACAACTGCCATAAACTTCTTTGCGCGGTAATAAACAGCGCGTCCAGCTCCATTCCTTTTTTCAACCGGGCGGTAAATCCTTTTATTGTCGGGAAATAGGGTTTGTTAAAGGAGCATTTTACTTTAAACATGGGCCTGTTCCCTACCATTGTAAAATCATGATCAACGGCAATGATCTTGCCCTCTAACGCTCCGAAGTAATTATAGTTGAAAGCGTCGATCCGGAACCGGGAACGCTGGCCTGTATACAATAGCCCGATATCGGCGGTTCCTATCCAGCATTCGGCGATCAGCTCTGTTTCCGGAGTGATCATGGCGAGGAGTTCTCCCTGGGATACCATTGATCCCGGATATTTGTCGCCCGTATTTTGTAAATATCCCGCCGCCGGCGCCCTGATCCGGTATGATTTTTCTTCTTCTTTTAACTGCTGCCGTTGTTCCAGCAACTGCCCAAGCTCTGATTTATACTGAGCGGAGAGTTCGACCCATTTGTTTCTTTGCGCGTTTTCAAACGATTCCAGGGAGGAGACTGCTTTTTCATAATCAACCCTTTTTTCAAAGAGTTCCTGGAGGGCAATGATGGAGTCCCTTCCGAGTTGTTCGTAGAGCGCTAATTGTCGCCCGATCTTTTTCAATTCGGAAAGCCATTCTTCCCTGGCGCTGGTATGCTGTCGCCATTGACTTGCCATAACGGCTGATGACAACTCTTCCCGGATGCGAAGAGGATTCCGTCCGGCATGATCGATTAATGCAAGATCATGCAATAATTGTTTTCTATTATTGATCTCTCTATCGGTCAATTGGCTTTTGTGGACAAGAGAACTGTCTTCCATTATTACGATTAGCTCCTCTTTTTTAACAAAAAGGCCTTCATTGAGTTTTGCTTCTTTGATGATGCCTGAAACCGGCGATCGTACGGCTGCGCGTTCAGAGGAAGGCCTGATTATTCCGCGCGCCCTGACGCTGATATCAACTTTAAGCAGGGGCAGCATACCAATAATCGCGGCCAATAAAAAAAAGATCGCGAGGTAGATAACCCTTGTTTGGGAAGAAACCGGCCTGAAATGACTCAACCATTCCTTATCCAATTGCTGTTGATCGCGCATATCATGGTTTTTTATCGACGCTTATTGCCGCCCTCATGATTTTTATCTCCGGATAGCTGTTCCATCAGGCTTTTTTTAATGTTTTGGCCCTCTTTTTTCCCATAATTGTAGAGCATATAACAGAGAATGGCGATCAGGATAACGGCCAGCGTTAGCAGTATGCTTTTTTTCATTGTTGAAGTTTTGATCGGTTGTTAATCGACGGCAATCGGCTGACAATAGCGGTCTATAAACAATGGGCAGGGATATAATGCCGAGCGCCATTGCATGCTAAATGAAAGTCTTTATGGTCATAGGCTTCTTCCGCAGGAATATGATGCCTGGCTACTATTGCGCATGTCCGGAAGGAGCATTCTTCATTGCGTTTAATAAAGAATGCTCCTTTGCTTAGCTATCCCTTAATTTGTTTTCATCGTGTAGCGAAAAATCCATTTTTAAAGCCCCGGCCTGTTCGTTTTCATCAGGGCAAACAAAGAATAGCTTTTTTTATCATCCTGCGCATCCGACTATAATGCCAAGCGTTCGGACGATGCCCCAGATGGTTCCTCCCAGTAAAACCGTTTTGGCAGGACTATTCATGTAAGCGTCCCTGACGCATCTTAAATGATCTGCCACGGCATTTCCCCCGGTTATGGAAGCATATTCAGCGGGATCCAGTTCCCTTAGATTCAGTTTGGTTAAAAGGTCTTTTCTCATTTTCTTTTTTTTAAGCGTTTACGTTTATAAAACTCTTTGGCGGGCGAGCCTTCCTTCTTGTTTTCCCATTTCGTAAAAGGCGCTCAACCCTGTTCCCATGAGAGCGGTTAACAGCTTATCCCAGACGCCTCCTCCGGAAATCTGTCGCATTTCATGCGGCGTTAGATAGGCGAATGATGATGCCGATGATTTCATTTCTGTCTTCATGATGTCATTTTACAGATGAGGTATTCTTTTTTCAGAATATGATCGGTATTCCGGGGCTTACAATACAATACTCCCCTTATGGCCATCAACCCTTGACAAGGTTTTGATCAATGCATGCAGGGTAAAATTAGCGGTCGTGTAAAAAGTTAAAAAGGTAACTTCACTTCATTAATTGGGGATTTTTCTTATGCGCGCGCGTTGTTTTATTCTAATGTTTTTGGCAATAACGGTCATTCCCGGGAAAGGGCTTTCGCAACAATTTGGAGGAACTCCTCCCTCATTAGCCTGGAAGCAATTGAATACAAATACGGCGAGGATCATTTTTCATCCCGGGTTAGAGCGACAGGCGGCTGAGGTCGCCGCCATTACGCAGCGGCTTGACTCCATTACGCGACCGACGATCGGCGGCGCTATGAAAAAAGTGAATATTGTCCTGCAGAACCAAACGACCAACGCCAATGGATATGTATCGCTGGCGCCTTTTCGTAGCGAGTTCTATCTTACGCCTCCGCAGAACAGTTTTCAGCTGGGCAGCCTTCCCTGGAGCGCGACCCTGGCGCTGCACGAGTACCGGCATATACAGCAGTTCAATAATTTCCGAAAAGGGCTTTCGAAACTTTCCTACCTGCTATTCGGAGAAGAGGGACTGGCGCTTGCGAACAGCGCTGCTATTCCCGATTGGTTCTGGGAAGGAGACGCCGTATTCCAGGAAACGCTGGAAAGCCGGCAGGGAAGGGGCCGGTTGCCATATTTCTTTAACGATTACCGCGCTTTATGGGCCGCCGGAAAAGAATATTCCTGGATGAAATTACGGAACGGTTCTTACCGCGATCTGGTTCCCGATCATTACCGGCTCGGATATATGCTGACGGCTTATGGAAGAGAAAAATACGGCGCTGGTATCTGGGGGAAAATAACGGATGATGCCGCCCGTTATAAGGGGTTGTTCTATCCGTTCCAGAAGGCGGTGAAAAAATATACAGGGGAGGACTATGCTTCTTTCCGGAATAATGCGCTGGCTTTTTTTAAACAGGCTTCTCCCGGTCATTTGAAAGCGCCTGTTGCCCGCGATCTGCGGGATATTGCCTCTTCGGATCCGCGGCATGATCGTTCAGGGAAACTACCAGGCGCCGACGTTCCGGGCGGGCCTGCCGTCGATTCTGCTTCCTTATATGCAAGACGGCATCGCCATTTTGTCGCCAACGCATCCTTTCCCCAATGGATAGACGCAGAGAACATCATTTATGTAAAGAGCAGTTACCGGCAGGTTCCCGTGTTCTCTATCCGTAACATTGTTTCAGGGGAAGAGAAAAAACTGCGCGTACGTGATGTTTCGCTGGACAACCAGTTTTCTTATCGTAACGGTAAGATTGTCTATGCGGCTTTGCTGCCCGATCTGAGATGGGGTTGGAGAGACTATGGGGCGATCCAATTAGCGGATATCCATACCGGCCGGCAAACTACGGTTACCCGGAAAACCAAATATTTTTCTCCGGATATTTCATCCGACGGATCCCGTATTGTAGCCGTTCACGCAGGCGCCGATGGAAATAATGAACTGCATATTATCGACGCTTTGTCCGGCGAGAAACTGCAAACGGTTCCCAACCCCGACGCGCTGGTCTATACCTACCCGAAATTTTATAAGGATAGCGGCATAGCGGCCGCTGTTCGGAATAGATCGGGCGAAATGGCTTTGGGGGTATTTGATATGGCTACCGGCGAAGCGCAATGGCTGACTCCATTTGGGATGCGGACGATAGGATATATTCAGACCAACGGGGACACGATCTGTTTTACCATGTCGGACGGCATGCTGGACCGCGTTTACATTGCCGTCAACGATACGGTCTTCCGGTTCCGTCCTATGAACGACAATCTTTTTACCGGCGACTACCAGTTAAGTATACATGATAATAAATACGCGCTTGTTTCGTTTACCGCCGTCGGTAATCGCCTAACCCATGGCAAGTATACTCCTGCCGCATTCATTGAGCCTCAAATCCCGGATTCCGCTTTGATATACCCTTTGCGCGAGCTTAGGGGAGATAGTATGGCGATGCCTGCCCAGGCGTCGGCTGCTTTTCCGATTACCCCTTATTCCCGGTCGTTCGGGTTGTTTAACTTTCATAGCTGGCGGCCCTATATCGACGATCCCGACTATTCGTATGCCCTGGTTGGACAGAATGTGCTTAATACCTTCCAGTCGGAGTTGTTTGGGGCCTATAACCGTAACGAACGGTTTAAGGAAGCAGGCGCTTCGCTGGTTTATGGCGGACTGTTCCCGGTGATCAGCGGCGGGGCTTCTTATACGTTCGACCGCTCCTTTGAGGATACGGCTGGAACGGTGAACTGGGATGAGCTCAACGCCCGTTTGGGCCTGAGTCTGCCCCTGAACCTTAGCAGGGGCAGGCATTACCGGAGAATAACCTTTTCCGCGGCGCTCAACGCCAAGAGCCTGTATTATACCGGCGCCTCAAAGTCTTTATTCGAAAATAAACACTTTAATTCGGGCGAATTGTCCCTAACTGCCAGTAACCAGTCGCAGCAAGCTGTCCAGCATATCCATCCAAGGTTCGCCCAGGCCGCGTCTATACGTTACCGTTCCGCGATAAACCAGTATTCGGCCGATCAGCTACTGCTCAGCGGAACCATCTATCTTCCCGGCGCGGCAAAAAATCATAGCCTGGTCGTACAGGCTGCATACCAGCGCAGGGATACGTTGCAGCAATACTATTTTTCCAATAGTTTTTCTTTTTCGAGAGGATATACCGCAATCGATTTTCCCCGCATGTGGAAATGGGGGATCAACTATCATTTTCCGATGGTTTACCCCGACGCGGGTTTCGGCAACCTATTCTACTTATTACGTATCAGGGGAAACCTGTATTATGATCATACGGAGGGGAGAAGTCTTCAAAGCGGAAGGATCTACGCTTTCCGCGCAGCGGGCGCGGAAATTTATTTTGATTCGAAATGGTGGAACCAGCAGCCTTTCAGTTTTGGGTTCCGGTATAGCCGCCTGCTGGATACAGATATGGCGGGGCGGGACCCCAATCAGTGGGCATTGGTGTTGCCGGTTAATTTGATAGGTCGCTAAGACTTTCTTTTATCGCTTTTATTTTGGCTTCGGCGTCGCTTTTTTTCTTCTGTTCGTGCGCAACAATTTCGGGTTTCGCATTTTGCATAAAGCGTTCGTTGCCCAATTTTTTCTCGACCGACAATAAAAAGCCTTCGAGGCGTTGCAGCTCTTTCTGCAGCTCTTCTTGCTGCCCCGAAACGTCAAAATCTCCGGCGGTTTCTATAAAGAATTTATCTTTCCCTATAACCATGGAGATATTGTGCCCAAGCGCTTCCGTATTAAAGGCAATGGCGTTAGCGTTTACCTGTTTGGAAAGAATATGGTAAACGGACATAAACATATCGGTCGATTCCGTGCGGATATATAGTTTAATTTCTTCCTTCGGTTTGATCTTATTTTTATTGCGCGCATCGCGTATGCCGGTGATCACTTCTTTCAGCGCGCTGCCTGCCTGCAGGACTTTAGCGTCCGGAGTTTGTAAAGGCAGGGATTGCCTTACGCAAAGATCGTCGTCCCTTTCTTCCAGTAAATGATATATCTCTTCTGTAATAAAAGGCATGAACGGGTGCAACAGCTGCATCAGCTCGGTGAAAAAAGAAAGCGTTCGCTGGTAGATGCCGGGATGCATGGGCTGGTTTAGGCCGGGTTTGATCCATTCCAGGTACCAACTGCAGAAATCGTCCCATATCAGCGAGTAGATGGTCTTCAGCGCTTCGCTTAATTTAAAATCGGCCATCAACCGGTTTACTTCCGCCCTGGCTTCTTCCAGCCGGTTGGAGAACCATTGTACGGCAAAATCCTGGTTTGCCTGCTGCGAATATTCGTTTCCGTTACCGTTCAATTGAAGAGTCCCCGAAAAACCCGAGACGTCCATCACCTGGACGGCGTCCTGTCCGCTTATTTCCGCGGGGCCGGTTTCCGTATCTGCGAGCCGGGCGCTCCACATTTTAACGAGTTTCAGCGCATTCCAGAGCTTATTATTGAAAAGCTTACCCTGTTCGGGAGATTGTTCGTCGAACAGCAGGTCGTTTCCAGCCGGGGCGGAGATCAGGATGCCAAAGCGAACGGCATCTGCTCCATATTTATCAATAAGCTGCAGCAGGTCGGGAGAATTGCCCAGTTGCTTGCTCATTTTCCTGCCCTGCCTATCGCGCACCATCCCGGTAAAATAGACATCGGAAAAAGGGATCTCCTGCTGGTATTCCATACCTGCCATGATCATCCTCGCTACCCAGAAAAAAATGATATCCTGGCCGGTCACCAGGGTAGAAGTGGGGTAATAATAATTGATGTCTTTATTTCCCGGGTTCGTAATGCCTTTGAAAACTTCAATAGGCCATAGCCAGGAAGAGAACCAGGTATCCAGCACATCCTCATCCTGATTCAGCGCGCTATCCGTAACGCCATATTTTTCGGAAAATATTTTTCTGGCTTCTTCTTCATTCTCAGCGACCACGCAACGTCCTTCTGTATCATACCAGGCAGGAATGCGCTGACCCCACCAGAGCTGGCGGCTGATGCACCAGTCTTTGATATTCTCCAGCCAGTATTTATAAGTGTTTAAAAACCTTTCTTCGGGATGTATTTTCACTCTTCCGTCAAGCGCAGGCTGCAATGCTTTTTGCGCAAAAAAAGCCATGGAAACAAACCATTGGGTCGAGATGCGCGGCTCCACGAGGGCGTTGCTTCTCTGGCTGAACCCCGCCCTGGTAAGGTATTCCTCTTCTTTCAGGAGCAATCCCTGTTCTTTTAATGTTTCCGCGACTTTATTCCTTGCCTCGAAACGATCCATGCCTACGAATATGCCTGCTGCTTCGCTCAGGGCGCCGTTTTCGTCGAGGGTATCAACGATCTCCAGTTGATATTTCAGTCCTAAATTATAGTCATTGATATCATGAGCGGGCGTTACCTTAAGCGCGCCAGTTCCGAAAGCAGGATCTACATAGTCATCAAAGATGATGGGTACGACCCGGTTCACCAGCGGTACAACGGCATATTTTCCCCTGAGGTTCTTGTAGCGGGGATCTTCCGGGTTAACGCATACCCCGGTATCGCCCATAATGGTTTCCGGCCGCTGGGTGGCGATGGTAATATGCGGAGAATGCGCTGCCGGTTGTTCGGAGGGGCTGTCGACAACATAATATTTTACATAATACAGCCGGCCCTGGATATCCCGGTGTTCGACTTCCTCGTCGCTGAGCGCTGTTTTAGCCGCCGGATCCCAGTTGATCATTCTTGCGCCGCGATAGATCAATCCCTTATTATACAGGTCAACGAATACTTTGATCACGGCCCTGTAGTAATCCGGATCCATAGTAAAGGAAACCCTGTCCCAGTCGACGCTACATCCTAATTTATCGATCTGGCTATAGATGATCCCGCCATATTTTTCTTTCCATTCAAACGCGTATCCCAGGAATTCTTCCCGTGTAAGCTGGAATTTTTCGATGTTTTTTTCTTTTTTAAGCATTTCCACCACCTTGGCTTCGGTGGCAATAGAAGCATGGTCGCTTCCCGGAACCCAGCAGGCATTAAACCCATTCATCCGGGCTTTACGCACAAGTATATCCTGAACGGTTTCATTGAGGGTATGCCCCATATGTAAAACGCCTGTGACATTTGGCGGGGGGATGACAACAGTAAAAGGAGGCCGGGAATCAGGAATGCTTTTGAAATAGGCTTTCTCTTTCCAGCGATTATTCCACCTATCTTCCACTAAAGAGGGCTCGTAGTTTTTGCTTAGCTCCATACAGGCTGCAAATATAGGAAATAGGGCATTTCCTATTTGATGGAGGGCAAGAAATATAAAAGGCAGAAGGCTTCATTTTGAAGAAAAAAGTTTTCTCCGGAATGAAGTTTCTGCCTGATAAACAAGGAGCAAATTGCTCATATATCCGGTTGGGGGTACCCCGTTCGGATCAAGCCTTATTTAAGGACAAACCAGTATACGTAAGATAAAGACATGATCAGCGCTAAAAATCCAATAGCTATAAAAGCTATTTTAAAAGCTTCTCTCAGGGGCAAGAATTCCTTTTTCATACGCGTAAAATTTTACGATGATAAAATTTAAAGACCAAAGTCTTGCAGAGTACGAACAAAGGAAATTCGGTAGAGGATAGTGGGAGAGCGGTTACCAGCAATACATGCGATAACTGTTAATACAAATATATGGCTTTTAGCCTGGAAATGCAAGCTTTTCACCCACAAACGGGCGCTAAAAATACCCACAACCCTGAGGTTGTGGGTATTACCATTAAAAATGTTGAGTGGGTTAGCTTTGCGTAAACCACAGAGAGAACATGATCAGCGCCGAGAAATAGAGGATTGTCGCGGCTGCCAATGTTGCGTTTTCTTCTGTTCGACGCACATCGATCTTTTGCATAAAACGTTGGATTTAAAGGTGAAACAATAACAGGGACGGTTCTGTTATGGTTTTCGAGGGGTCGGATCGATATAACTTAAAACGAAAGAGCTTCGCTTTTATTTCCATTCCGGTTGGTAACTTTACTTTCAGATGTATGCGATCGTCGATATAGAAACCACCGGGGGATATGCCGCCGGTAACGATATTACGGAGCTGGCTATTGTATTGCACGATGGGGTAAAGCCGGTGGATCGTTTTGAAACGCTGGTAAAGCCCTCTGTTCCCATTCCGCAGTTTATTCAATCGCTGACGGGTATTGATCATGCGATGGTTGAAAACGCCCCGGCCTTTGAAGCAATTGCAGGGGATGTATATGAACTGCTGAAAGACAGCGTTTTTGTAGCCCATAACGTGAACTTTGACTATTCTTTTTTAAAGCATCACTTATCACTAGCCGGGTTTGATCTCTCCGTCCGGAAACTCTGTACGGTAAGGCTGGCAAGAAAGGTGTTTCCTTCCCTTCCTTCTTATAGCCTGGGTAATTTATGCAGGCATTTCAATATAGGCATTCAGAACAGGCACCGCGCGGGCGGCGATGCCGATGCGACAGCCGAGCTATTTGAGCTGATCTTACAAAACAACGGCGAAACCCATATCCGGCAGTTCCTGAAAAAGGGTTCGGGCGAGCAATTCCTTCCGCTTAATCTTCCCAGGGAGCAGGTAGATCGGTTGCCTTATTCTCCCGGCGTTTACTATTTCCACGACCAGAAGGGGAGGATCATTTATGTGGGTAAGGCTAAAAACATCAAATACCGGGTACGCAGCCATTTTACGCATAATGGGCCAGGCCGGCAGCGGCAGGAGTTCATGAGGAATATATACGGCATTTCCTACCAGGAATGCGGCACGGAGCTGATGGCGTTTATTTTGGAGAACATCGAGATCCGGAAATACTGGCCCCAGTATAATTCCAGCCAGAAAGGGTTTGCCGCTGTACTGGGGTTATACGCTTATGAAGATCAGAAAGGCTATCTCCGGCTGGCGATAGATAAACAGAAAAAAAGTCTGAAAGCGATCTATACATTTAATATGGCGGCCGAGGGGCAACGCCTGTTGCGCCAGCTGATGAAGGAATTCTCTTTATGCCCGAAACTATGTAATATTCAGCTCGGGCATGGCGCCTGTTCGGGCATTGCCGAAGGGTACTGCCGCGGCGTATGCGAACAGCAAGAAGCTCCGCAATCTTATAACCGCCGCGTAGAAGAAGCAATGGTTTACTTAGAAAAACTACTGCCTTCTTTTGCGGTTATAGATAAGGGTAACGACAGCGAATCCCGGTCTTGCATATTGGTGGAAAATGGCCGGTTTTACGGTATGGGATATATTCCCAATGATGTCGCTGTATATTCTTCCGGCGAACTCAAGACATACCTGGAGCAGTATCCGGAGAATGATTATATCCGGGGGCTGATCTATCAATATGTGCAGAAAAGTCCCGATAAAAGAGTGGTATTTGACGCGCATACCGCCGATGCGCTGTGACGCGGTCATCGGCATTGTTGCAGGTATTGTCTATGCGGTTAGATAAAGTTTAAGAAGTTCGACAAACTGCGTTCTGGAGATCATCCTTGCGCCCAGACTTTCCAGGTGTTCGGTATATACCTGGCAATCGACCAGTTGAACGCCCTCCTGTTTAAGCGTTTCTACATAACTGATAAAAGCATATTTACTGGCATTGCTGGCTTGGCTAAACATGCTTTCGCCATAAAAGACCTTTCCCAGCCGGATGCCGTACAGTCCGCCTACCAATTGACCATCCAGCCATGCTTCTGCGCTATGCGCATATCCCAGGGTGTGCATGATCGTATAAGCGGCGCGCACTTCTTCCGTGATCCAGGTGCCGCCCTGTCCTTTCCGGTCGATCTGCTGGCAGTGGTAGATCACTTCGCTGAACGCTTTATTTATAGTGAATACAAACGCCTGCTTATTAAGCAGCGTTTGCATGCTCTTGCTTATTTTAAGCTCGGAGGGGAATAGCACAAACCGGGGGTCGGGGCTCCACCAGAGGATATCCCTGCCTTCGTACCAGGGAAAAATGCCGGATCTGTAAGCGAGGAGTAGCCTTTCGGGGGAGAGATCGCCGCCCATGGCCAAAAGCCCATCGGGTTCTGCGTAACGGACAGGAGGAAAAACAAGCTCTTTATCAATGGCAAAAAATGGCATGGTATCAGGCTGTCACTTCAAGGGTAGCGCCGATTCCCCTGTCGGTTATGGCGTCGCACTCGGGTTTAAGCTCCTCATATTCGCCGTTTTTAACGGCGTATTTCCCCTGGTAGTGAATGATATAGGCGCATTGCTCGGCCTGTTCCGCAGAATGGCCGCAGACTTCCATCAGGGTTTCAATGACCCATTCGAAGGTGTTCACTTCATCATTCCAGACCACCAGGCTATATGGGTCGCTGGTGATGGTAAGCGTATCTGTTTCTTCATGCTGTTGCGGTAGGATATTTCCG
>JAEUVR010000190.1 GCA_016786785.1 Chitinophagaceae bacterium | reverse complement strand
ATACATTCCGAACAAATCGTTACCGCTTCGTCGCCTTATTATTTAAATGTTTTTACGGCAAAATCACAGGCGCGCGCCGTGAAAGCCATATAGGTGAGCGAGGGATTCTGGCAGGCGGAAGTAGTCATGAAACTTCCGTCGGTAACAAATACATTGCTCACTTCGTGCAGTTGATTATTGCCGTTCAGCGGCGAGGTCTTGGGGTCCTTGCCCATTCTCACGGTTCCCATCTCATGTACGCTGTACACCCTTCCCCTTCCCGTTCTACTGCCGCTATCGCGGGCAGACACATTTTTTACGCCCAATGCTTCCAGCATCTCCTTGCCCGATTCCAGCATATCTTTTCTCATGGCCATTTCATTATCTCCCAGTTCGCAGTCTATATTAACGGTAGGCATTCCCCATTTGTCTTTCACTTCTTTATTGATGGATATATGGTTCCTGTAATAAGGAAGCATTTCCGCAAAAGGATCCAGGGTCATACTCCAGCCTCCGGGTTCGGTGAGCCTGTCTTTGAACTCCCCGCCAATACTGTCTTTCCCGGGCAGACTGCCCCATCCGCCCCTGCCGATATAGGTCTGGAAAGCAAACCCCCGCGTATAATCTGTTCTTTTTGAAGAGGGGCCGATGTTACGAAACCTCGGCACATAGGTCATATTTGCCCGGCGGCCGTAAATATAGGTATCCTCATAGCCTTCCACCCTTCCGCTGGCGGTTACGCCAAGATGATGGGTCATCAGGTTATGGCCAATCTGCCCGCTGCTATTTCCCATGCCCTCGGGGAAGGCGTCGGAAACAGAGTTTAACAACAGCGAAGCAGTATTTATCGTAGAAGCGTTGAGAAAAATTATTTTGGCATAGTATTCCTCTGTAAGCATTGTTTCCGCATCCATAATACGAACGCCGGTCGCTCTTTTCTTTTCCTTGTCATACAACACTTCCATGACGATCGAATGCGGCCTCAGCGTGAGGTTGCCCGTTCTCCTGGCGGCGGGTATCGTCGCAGCGTTGCTGCTGAAGTATCCGCCAAACGGACAGCCCCGATTGCATTTATCCCTGTACTGGCAGGGGCCCCTGTCATCCAGCTGGCGCGTAAGATTCGCTACCCGGCCGATGATCAATCTTCTTTCGTTGCCATATACTTTTTTAACCTTCTGCACCATATCCTTCTCCACGCAATTAAAATCCATGGGCGGCAGGAAATTACCATCAGGCAAATGAGCTATACCATCCCTTGATCCGCTGATGCCCGCAAAGGATTCCACATAACTATACCAGGGAGCGATCTCCTTGTAGGTAACCGGCCATTCAATGCCAAAACCGTCCTTAGGCGCTTCAAAATCCAACTCGCCAAGCCGGAAACATTGCCGGCCCCAGGTCAGCGAGCGGCCGCCCACATGGTAGCCCCTGATCCAGGGAAAGGGCTTGACCTGGGTGTATGGGTTTTCCTTATCGTTGACAAAAAAATGTTTAGACACTTCATCATATGCGTAGATCCGACTCTGCACCGGGCTGTTCTGCCTGTCTTCCAGGGTAGCGTGTCCCCGGTGCTTCAGTTCCCAGGGATTTTTTGTTGCGCCGGTATAATCCTTGATGTGCTCAACATTTCTTCCTCTTTCCAGGACAAGGGTTTTTAATCCTTTTTCGCAGAGTTCTTTTGCGGCCCATCCGCCGCTGATCCCTGAGCCCACTACGATGGCGTCAAAAGTATTTTGCTGAACGGCTTTGTTGTTAATACTCGGAGCGTCGCCTGGCATAATCCTAATATTTATAAGTTTAAAATATAAACAGCCCTTTATTCCTTGGTATTAGATTTTAGAACGATCCGATAACTTGTCAGCAAACAAACAGTCCTTGGTTCCAGCCATCAGATCCCTGAACAACGCTATCGCCTGTTAAAAACATAAACGTTCTTATCAGCTCCCGAAGATAATCAAACCGAGAAACAGAAGAACGTTTTTTTATAGCTAATAAAAGTTGTCCTGCAACGCAGAAATCCCACTCAAAGCAGAAGAACCTGTTTTTATAAGCTTAGGATTCTCCATAATGCAAGATGTACACTCAACAAAAAGCTTCAATAACCTATTTTGTTTAATCGCTATACTATTTTGTACAACGGCGAATCATGCCATAGGTTCATAAAACAAATTGAAGCATCTTTCTTTCGCCGTGCGCCCCTAAGGGCGGGTAGCCATTTGGCATAGCCTCGCGAATATTCCTCCCTATATTGAGGAGCCATATCGGATCGCAGATTCGTCCATTCGTTATAGCCTCGCAAATATTTTCTCCCGTCTTATTGTAATATTCTTTTTTGAACTACTTTCGGGTACGTAACCGGTTCCCTTTTTATTAGAGCGTAAGGTCGTCCGGCTCTTTGTTGTCGATAGAAAAGCCTGTTTATTTTATATTATGATAAAAAGATTTTTGTACCTCGTCAGCGCTGCCGCTCTTTTCGGCATGCTCATAAAATGCCAGTCAGATAAAAAAAAATCAATAGATCCTTCTGCCTATAATTTTGAAGTATCGCCTGTTATTCCCGCAGACGAGTCTATCAAGCTCATGCAGGTGGAAGATGGGTTTGAAGTACAGCTTGTCGCATCCGAACCCTTCGTCAGCTCGCCTGTAGCCATGAGCTTTGACGGCAAGGGACGCCTATGGGTAGTGGAGATGCAGGGCTATATGCCGAATGCGGACGGCGTGGGAGAATATACGCCCAATGGCAAAATCGTGATCCTGGAAGATAAAAACAAAGATGGGGTTATCGACGAAAGAACCGTATTCCTCGATTCGCTGGTATTGCCCAGGAGCATTTGCTTCGTGGAAAACGGGATCCTGGTCGCTGAAACGCCTCAGCTTTGGCGCTATGAGATCGTCAATGACAAACCGGGAAAAAGGATATTAATAGACAGCGCTTATGCCATAGGGCACAATTTAGAATGGCAGGCCAACGCGCTATACCGGGGGTTGGACAACTGGATATATAATCCAAACTTTGATAAGCGCTACCGCAAAAAAGGAACGCAATGGATAACCGAACGCACGCATTTCAGGGGTCAATGGGGCATTTCACAGGATGACGACGGCAGGCTGTTCTACAACAACAATTCTCAAAATCTTATTGGCGACTTTTTCACCCCGGGTCTTGGCGCAGCCAACCCCGATCAGTCTACCGTTGCCGGATTCAGTGAAAACATTGTCGCGGATAACCGCCTTTACCCTGCAAGGCCAACGCCCGGGGTAAACAGGGGATACATGGACAATGTGCTGGATAGCAGCCTCCGCCTGAGAGAATTCACCTCCGGCTCAGGACCGGCGATCTATCGCGGCGACCTGTTCGGCAAGGATTATTATTTAAATGCCTTTGTTGCAGAACCTGCGGCTAACCTGATCAAGAGAAATATACTCGAAGAAAAAAACGACAGCGTAACGGGCAGGCAGGCTTATGCAGGAAGGGAATTCCTGAGCAGCCTGGACGAAAGGTTCAGGCCTGTAACCTTATACAACAGTCCCGACGGCGCCTTATACATAGTGGATATGTACCGCGGCATCATCCAGCATAAATCCATGATCACCCGTTACCTCGAAAAAGAAATTGAAAAAAGGGATCTTGGCCAGCCTGTCAATTGCGGACGCATCTATAAGATCGTTCCGAAAAATAAAAAGCCGGCGCTCCTGACCATGCCTGAGGACCCGGTTCAACTGGTAAAACTGCTGGAACATCCCAATGGCTGGATAAGGGATAAGGCCCAGCAAATGTTGGTGGACGGAAAATATCCCGAAGCTATTCCGCTCTTAAAGGAATACCTCGACAAACCCCAAAACCCGATTCCGCTGTTTCATGCGTTATGGACCCTGGAAGGCATGCAGGCACTGCAGCCGGACGCGGTGTTGGCCTTATTGAAAAACCCTGGCTGGCGGATCCGCAGGCAGGCGTTAAGCGTCTTGTCTTCCGTTGTCTCTTCGTCCAACTACAAGACGTTCGCTGATATTTTCCAGGAGATGATCGATCAGAACGATTCGCTGGCGGCGCCCTATATTGCCTTCCAGATGCAGGCTATTCAACAGTTTGATAAAAAATTAGCCGATAAATTTTTATTAACGCTCGCAAAAAAATATACCGAAAATAAATTTGTTTCAGACGCCGTCATCAGCAACATGGCCAATAGGGAAAAAGCGTTTTACAATAGTTTTAGGAAAGATGGATTTTCAGACAGCCTGTTTATCATGAGAGGGTTAAAAAAGATAATGAATGACGTCGCCAACTACCAAAGCAACCAGGATAAGATTGAGCTGGCAAACAGGTTTCCCCGGGGAGCGCGACTGTTTAACAACAACTGCCAGGCCTGTCATAAAATGGACGGCAACGGCGCTCCTTCCATGGCGCCGCCTTTAAATAATTCGGAATGGGTGGTAGGCGATAAAAAAACGCTTATTTCTATTGCCCTTCATGGACTGACAGGACCGGTAGAAGTGAACGGGAAAGTTTATAAGGCGCCGGAGATCAGCGGAGACATGCCCGGCCTTGAAAGCAACAGGGATATCGTAGATGAAGACATTGCCCAGGTGTTGAACTTTATCCGCAATTCCTGGAATAACACCAGGACCAAAACAGAAGATATTACCTCCCAGGATGTACATGAAGTGCGGAAAAAATATTCCGGGCGAACCGCGCCATTTACTGCGGAAGAGTTAAAGGGCCAGAAATAATAACCCTTATGATCATCCCGCAATACATTTGTTTATGATACAAAATTTTCAGAAGTTCATGCCTGTGTATAACGGGAATTTGCTAATAAAAAAATAAACGACTCTGCTATGCCTGAAAACAAAAGCGTCTCGCAAAAAAATAATTCTTCCCTGGAAAAGATCGATGGAAAATACCGCATGCAACAAACCATGCGCTGGTACGGCCCTAATGATCCTGTAAGCTTATCCGATATCAGGCAGGCTGGCTGCTCAGGGATCGTAACCGCTTTGCATCATATTCCTAACGGGCAGGAATGGACCGTGGAAGAAATAGAGAAAAGACAACGCCTGATAGCCGAAGCAGGCATGGAATGGTCTGTCGTGGAGAGCATTCCCGTTCATGAAGCCATTAAAACGCAGACGGGAGACTACCTGCTGTATATTGAAAACTATAAAAAAAGCATCCGTAACCTGGCGGCCTGCGGCGTCAGGATCATCACCTATAACTTCATGCCTGTGCTGGACTGGACGCGCACCGACCTGGGCTTTGAGGTGGAGGACGGATCCCGGGCGCTCCGGTTTGAAAAAGCCGCTTTTATCGCGTTTGATGTTTTCCTGTTAAAAAGACCGGGCGCCGAGAAAGCCTATAGCAGTGAAGAGCTTGCCCGGGCAAAATCGAGGTTTGAACAAATGAACGACCAGGAAAAACTCCAGCTTCAGCGCAATATTATTGCCGGTCTGCCGGGGAGCGAGGAAAGTTTTACCCTGGAACAATTTCAGCAGGCCCTGGATAAATACAAGGGGATCGACGCTGAAAAGCTTCGGAAACACCTTATTGATTTTTTACAGGCGATCATACCCGTAGCCGAAGAAGCCGGCGCGAAAATGGTTATTCATCCCGACGACCCCCCCTATCCCATCTTAGGCCTCCCCCGCGTAGTAAGCCTTGCCAGCGATATTGATGCGCTGATCAAAGCCGTTCCTTCCTTAAGCAATGGGCTGTGTTTTTGCACGGGTTCTTTTGGCGTGAGAGCGGATAATGATCTTCCCGCCATGGTCAGAAAGTTCAGCGACCGGATCAATTTTTTTCACCTGCGCAGCACAAGAAGAAATGAGCTCGGCGATTTTTACGAAGACAACCACCTCGAGGGCGACGCCAATATGTATGAAGTGGTAAAGGAGGCGGCATTGATCATGCAGGAAAGAAAGATCAGCATTCCCATGCGCCCCGATCATGGACACCAGATGCTGGACGACCTCAAAAAGAAAACCAATCCGGGATATTCGGCTATCGGCCGCTTGCGCGGGTTGGCAGAGTTGAGGGGCCTGGAGTTCGGCATTCTTAAATCGCTGTAATTTCCTAATAAACATAACTGCTGTATTGCCCTGTACTATATGCAGGACAATAAGGGCCGGCCTATGGTTATTTTACGTAATCCACGCAGTCGATCATTCCTTTGCGTCATCAGCCTTAAAAAAAAGCGCTACAGACTGATATGCTCAATCCGTAAAGCTATACCGATATTGCCCGAACGCCTCGCGGCGGACAGTTTGCTTGCTGGCCAATGGTTAGATTACAACGCTCACGACAGGCTTATTAAGCCGTCTGGTTCATCGTCATGCGCTGTGTACACAGAAGAAGGCGTCTCATAATTGAGACGCCTTCTTTTACAATTCAATACTTTATTGCACTGAGCGTTCAGATCATGTTTCGAATAAAAACATAACCCGTAGTGTAATCGCTCTTAATAACCAGGATTCTGATCAAGCGCAGGGGAACTCGACCTGATAAGCTCAGGAATAGGCAGCAGTTTATGATGTTCCTGAATAGCCGCTGCAGGCCCAACCGTATTCGGGTTATCAAAATTGGTAATCTTGGCATTCATTACCTGCAGGGTC
>JAEUVR010000005.1 GCA_016786785.1 Chitinophagaceae bacterium | reverse complement strand
GTTTTTAAATGTTATCAATATCTTGAAAAGATAGATTTGGATATTTCACAGTTAAATTTACTTTTGCGCAATTATCCATTCCCGTTTAACACTAAAATAGGGTAAAAATGTTTTGGACACTTGAACTCGCCTCATACCTTGAAGACGCTCCCTGGCCTGCAACCAAGGACGAACTTATCGATTATTCTATCCGTAGCGGCGCGCCGATCGAGGTAGTGGAGAACCTGCAGGAACTGGAAGATGAGGGGGAGATCTATGAAGGCATTGAGGACATTTGGCCTGACTACCCCAGCCAGGATGATTTTTTCTTTAACGAGGACGAATATTAACCATTTTATATCCTGGGTTTCCACGCTATTTCTTCCACTTTCAGCGTATGGGCGATCTGTCTGGAAAGAACAAACAGGTAATCGCTCAAGCGGTTCAGGTATTTGATGACCAGCGGATCTATAAACAGTTCCTGTTCCTGCATGTTTACGCAATGGCGCTCTGCCCGGCGGCATACGCACCGGGCGATATGAGCGGTAGACACTGCTACATGTCCACGGGGAAGAATAAACGAGCGCATAGGGGGCAATTGCTCATTCATCAGGTCGATCTCTTTTTCCAATAGCTGTATATCTGTTTCTTTCAGGTCGGGTAATTTCATGCGTGGCTCCTTTTCAGGGTCGCAGGCCAGGGAGGAGCCAATAGTAAATAACCGGTCCTGTATCTCTCCCAGTAAGGCGTTTACATGATCATCGGACAAATGATCGTGCAGCAGGCCGATAAAACTATTCAGCTCGTCAACGGTCCCATAAGTTTCAATGCGGATATGGCTTTTCGGGACTTTCGTGCCGCCTATCAGCGATGTTTTTCCCTTGTCGCCCGTTTTGGTATAAATCTTAATGCTCATATTGCTAAGTTAACGATTTGGCAAGGGGCCTGTCTAATTTTATTATGGCGTCAATGTACAATTGGTTACGAAGTTGTAACAGGACTTTTTAAGTTTTTATTCCCTGCATGCGTGCGAAAGTCAGCGATCCTTTATGCGAAAAGACAGGCTGCCCTGGTGGAGTAAGCCATAGGCTGAGATCAGGCGATTCGTTATCCCGGCAGCATTTTGACCATATTTTCCTACCGATCATGATACGCCTGCGCGATACCTGGAGTTATAGCGGGACAGCCCATACCGAAGCGCATTGATGCGGCGCGATATATCTGGAGTTATAACGTTTTCGGTACTATACAACAGTAGTCAACGCATCTTTTGTGAAACTGTCCGTTTCAATAATGCCGTCTTTTAAGCGGATGATCCTTTTTGCATACCGGGCAATATCCTCTTCATGAGTAACCAGCACCACGGTATTTCCTCCCGCCTGTATATGGTTAAAAATATCCATGATCTCTATGGAGGTTTTTGAGTCGAGGTTTCCCGTAGGTTCATCCGCCAGTATGATCGAGGGATTGTTCACCAGCGCCCTGGCGATGGCTACGCGCTGGCACTGCCCGCCGGATAATTCGTTGGGTTTATGGCGGCTTCTCTCTTCCAATCCCACTTTTTTAATCACTTCCATCGCCATTTCCAGGCGCAGTTTCTGGGAAATACCGGCATATACCAGCGGCAGGGCTACGTTTTCCAGCGCCGTTAATCGGGGCAACAGGTTGAACTGTTGGAAAACAAAGCCGATCTCCTTATTTCTTATGCCTGCCAGGTCGTCATCGGGCATCTTGCTTACGTCATGATTGTTCAGGATATAGGTTCCCGAGGTGGGAGAATCAAGACAACCCAATATATTCATCAGGGTGCTTTTGCCAGAGCCTGAGGGCCCCATTAGCGCAACATATTCGTTTTTGTGAATACTAAGAGAAATACCCTTGAGCACATTCAGGGCCTGCTTTCCCATGAAGTAGCTTTTATGAATATCCTGGAGCAGGATAACCGGGGGCGGTATAGTAGACGGGGAGGCGATTATTTTTTGATCACTTTAGGGACTTTAAAAAATTGGCCATCTGAGTCAGGGGCGTTTTTTAATCCTTCTTCGCGCGAAACGGATCCCTGAACGGAATCCTCCCTGAGTATATTGACGTTTTCGGTCATATGTAACAAGGGCGCTACGCCTTCCGTGTCTACTTCCTGAAGTTGCTCGACAAAAGCGATCATTTTCTGAAGATCTTCCTTGATGGCCGTTTTTTCATTGTCGCCGAATTTCAGGCGGGCAAGATTGGCCAGGTTTTCGATCAATTTGTCATTTACTTC
>JAEUVR010000463.1 GCA_016786785.1 Chitinophagaceae bacterium | reverse complement strand
ATCATTCTTCTTCCTCTTTCAGCAAGCCATTTATGCATGCGGTTCATATAATCGATCAATGCCTGGCTCCTGTTCTCTTCATTGTATTCTTTCCCGCATTTTGCGCATATCCCTGCATAGTACACTTCGTCTGTTGAGACTAAAAAATAATCCACTCCCGGCGTAGCGTCGATCATATCCTGGTACATGTCCAGGATAAGCTGAATCGCTTCCTCATCGCACATACATGCCTGGTAGTTGCTACCATCCGCCTTCAAATGGGCAAACTCCTTATGTTTGAGCACAAACGCCATATGAGCCGGAGCCTGAACATCAGGAACCAATTGGATACATCTTGAATGCGCATACGCAGTCAGTTCATGCATCTCCTTCTTGGTAAATGCGCCCGGCGCCCCGATGACCGGATGCCGAGGAAACTCATATTTGTCTTCTATCTCAAAGGCGATCATATTGATCTTAAAGAGCGCGGCCCAGTCAATATACTTCTTCAAGGTCTCCATCCGGTCCTGGTGGTGCTTGGTATCCCAATGGATGAACCGCAGATTGAGCGCCGGCCAGTCTGTTATTGAACCCTCCGGGAGTTTGAAGCTGCCGTTTCCTTCGGGGCGTAGCAGTTGAAGCAGGCTCTGCACTCCATAGAACAATCCTGTTTCATCGTCCGCCGAAATCCTGATCTGGTTCGGAGAGATCTGCAACTGGTAGGCCTGCTTCAATAAATCAGCTTCCAGCTTTTCCTTGATCGTTCCCGTTTTCACTTCCAGTATAATCTTGTTGACGCCGGCTTTGGCAAACTTCAGCGAATGCAGCGATGATGCGCCTTCATGAAGGCTGTTCAGGGCTTTTGCGCCCTTGCCGGGAGTAAGCGCAACGGTCCAGCTTTTATCGACAACGATATCCTTGCCCGTGAGTTTTATCTGCTGGGGCGCAGGGATAAGGCTATAGCCCTTGCTGCGAAGATCGTTGATGATACTTTGTTTTGCCGACCCCGAATCCCAGCTTTTGATCGACTGGTTCTTTTCGATCGCGGCCAGCAATTGCTCTACGGATAATAATGCCGCAGTGGTCATCAGGCCCGACGCCCGTAAAAATTTTCTTCTGCTGAAAGACATACTGATTTTTTAGGGATGAAAGAATACAATAACATTTGGTGGTAATTCACGGCCCGCTAAACCTTAGCCTGTTTAGCGGGCCGCTACTCATATTGGTTATTCATTAGTCTTCCAGCCTTGCTTCTTCCGCTTCTGCAATCGGCACATTATTGGCTTTTGCATAAGCGGCGATGGTTTTCCAGAGTTCTTCGCGCCATTTCTTCATTTCCATCCGCTCAAAAGGAGCAATCATGTATTCCAGTCCCGGTCGACGATCGGCAAAATGGTCTTTTACGTCATCCAGCACATGAACAAAATGCTTTCCGTCTACGCTTCTGCCTTTTTTGAACCGGCTCTTCTCCCAGATAGCAGTGAACTCGGGCCAGAAATTTTCCAACTCCGCAATCAGCGCGCCGACGGCTTTATGCGCGTTGATCAAACTATTTACCGCATTAGCCGGCTTATCCTTGGCGCGGGAAGCGGCTTCCAGAAAGGCTTCCGCTCTTGCCAACCGTGGAAAAACCTTTACGCTGTATCTTTCGAGATAAGCAATGGAGAGAAAAACTTCCAGGTTGTACCTGTTGCGCTGTACTTTGGAAATATGCTGCTGAAGAATGCCCGCCAGCTTATCCATGTCCTCTGTTAAGCCTTTAGCCTCCGCTATTTTTTGTTCATATTTTTTTGCAAAAGCAGGCGTAAATGTGAGATCGGCAGCAGGTACCGGCGGCATGTCCAGCATTTCATCCGTACGTTTTGTGCCTATGCCCTTGCCATATGAGTTGCCATAACCCGGGCCTCTTTCTTTGGACACCGGTTGATCCCACATCCGCGAATAGAACCTTCCGCCTTTTTCCAGTAATTTATAGGCTTCTACCATATCCGGGCTCTTATAGCCATAATAGACGTCCATAAAATCGGCGACCGTTTGTTCTACTGAAGGCTTTGTAGTCGTCCAGGCATATTGCGTTACAGCGGCCCAACCCAGCCAGAACGTTTCGCTATGCAGACCCGAATCGTCCCAGGCGGCCGCAAAGGTTCCGATAAGCTGCGCCCCTATTGCTTTTGAACCCGAAACGTCTTTTGATCCGCCCTCCAGCCTGCCGGCCCGTTCTCCCGAACCAAAATAGCCAGGGAATAAAAATTCAGCTCCCTGCATGGAAGAATAGGCCAATTGTTTAACCCCTGCTTTGTTTTGTTTGTCGAGCCAATCCTTCGGCCTTGTGGAAGTCATGCAGCCATCAATAATACCCGGGGCCAACTGGGGAATATGTTTGGTTAAAAGAGGATATTCTACCCAACAGATCATTCTTCTTCCTCTTTCAGCAAGCCATTTATGCATGCGGTTCATATAATCGATCAATGCCTGGCTCCTGTTCTCTTCATTGTATTCTTTCCCGCATTTTGCGCATATCCCTGCATAGTACACTTCGTCTGTTGAGACT
>JAEUVR010000464.1 GCA_016786785.1 Chitinophagaceae bacterium | reverse complement strand
CTGCTCGGCCCGTCTATTATGCCGGGAGGCTCTACCGATGCCTGGCCCGAAATAAAGCCTATTTTTCAATCTATAGCGGCAAAAGTGGACGATGGTTCTCCCTGCTGCGACTGGGTGGGCAACGGCGGCGCCGGCCATTTTGTAAAAATGGTGCACAATGGCATTGAATATGGCGATATGCAGCTGATCTGCGAAGTGTACCAGATCATGAAAAGCCTGCTGGGAATGTCGGCCGATGAGATGCACGAAGTATTTAAAGAATGGAATGAAGGCGAACTGGACAGTTACCTGATCGAGATCACGCGCGATATCCTGGCGTATAAAGAAGATGGGGTTCCCGTCATTGATAAGATCCTCGACACAGCCGGACAAAAAGGCACCGGTAAATGGACCGGAACCGTAGCGCTGGACCTGGGCATTCCCCTTACGCTGATCACGGAATCGGTATTTGCAAGGTGTTTGTCCGCCCTGAAGGACGAACGCGTAAAAGCAGCCCAGGTATTAACCGCAGGACCCAAACCTTCCTTTAGCGGCGATAAAAAACAATTTATTAACCAGCTCAGAGACGCTTTATATGCCGCCAAGGTGATCTCCTATGCGCAGGGTTACCAGATGATGCGCGCTGCGGCAAAAGAGTTTGGCTGGGAACTGAATTATGGAAATATTGCATTGATGTGGCGGGGAGGATGTATCATCCGCTCCCGTTTCCTGGGAAATATCAAGGAAGCATTTGATAAGAACCCGGAACTGACCAACCTGTTGCTTGACCCTTATTTCTCCGAAAAAATACAGGCTTCCCAGGAAGGCCTGAGACAGGTAAACGCTACCGCCGTATTGAATGGGATCCCGGTTCCCTGCTTAAGCGCCGCCATCAATTATTACGACGGATATCGTTCTGAAAGACTGCCCGCTAACCTGCTGCAGGCCCAACGCGATTATTTCGGTGCGCATACCTATGAAAGAGTGGACAAGCCCCGCGGACAGTTTTTCCATACCAACTGGACCGGCCGCGGAGGAGATACCGCATCCACCAGTTATGTAGTATAAGGTCGGCATAACATATGAATACGATCAGTTTCCATGACACCCATGCCTATCCCGGATGCACGGCAATCGTTTCAGAAAACGCCGTCCGGGAAGGAACAACCGCGCCAGCCATCGTTGATTTCAGCGATGGCGCTACCGCTACTGCAATATTCGAAAAAATCAACCCCGAAGAGATATCCATTCACGTTGACGCTTATACCACTGCGCGCGGCACCCGTATCCCCCAAAAGACCTGGCGCCTCAGATATAATAATGCTCAGGATATCTGGAAAGTGGCCGGGAAAATGTAGGGAATATTGTCATCCCGGGATTGTTCCTGGTCAGCCTGGCCCTCCGGAAATCAAACGCTGATCCGCAAAAATGCCTTCGGTTAACCTACCTCGCTGAATTGCAGGACTTCTGCTCCATTTTTTGTATTATTGCATTGCTTCATTCTATCCTTTTCCAGTGAAACGCTGACGTTCGTGCCCGCCATCACTTTTTAACGTTGTTAGCGCATGGGAAATATCTTTCCGATAATATTAGTATGGCTCATCCTGGCCATCCCTGTTTTCTTTCTGGCATACGCCATCTTCCTGGTTAAGGAAAACAAGACAACAAAATATGCCGCCATTTATGGACGCGCATTGTTAATGTTTGTGGTGTTTGCTGCAATAGTAGGCGGCTATATTTTCATTCCCTATCTCATGGGAGGATCCTCCAGATCTCCGGAATATGCCGTTGAAGGCGTTTATTTTGAAAAAGCGTCGGGCGACACTATTAGTTTTCGTAATGGCACGATGACCATTCGGGGAAAATCGCCGGCTAATAATATCACAGGCAATTTCTCTGTCGCGCAAAACAACGGAGGGTTTCAAAACCAGTTTGAAGCTGGCCTCTGGGCGCTCATAAAAGAACCCTATTATAATAACAACAGGGGTCGTATGTTAACCATTTCATGGGTCGATTCGAGCGCTTATAAAAAAGCCGTGGCCGCTACAAAAGCTTCAAACAGGAAGAAGTCGATCAATTATTCAGACATGCCGAAATACCAATCGGCAACATGGCAGGTCGAAACGAAAACAGAAAATGAGCTGATCCTCTCGCCCGCCTACAATAATAATTCAGGAAAACGCTTTCTCACTAAATTATAATCATCCAGGTGGCCGCCAATCAATCTTTTAATGAATTGTTTCGCTTTAAAGCAGCGCAACAGGAACAGGTCGGAACCCATGACCAACCGGTTTCGCAATGCCCCTCTTGTAGTACCCCCGTCAAACCTGGCGCAGATATCTGTGAGTCATGCGGGCAATGGCTGTTAGAAGGCAAATGCAATTTCTGTTATGCTGACTTTAAAAGAGATCAAAAATTCTGCAGCGCCTGCGGGAATCCTCCTGCAGGAATTACCTGCAAGAATTGCGGTACGCTTTCACATTTCGATTTTTGCCCCAAATGCAATACGGCGCTCAGCAAGAAAGCGGCGCCCGCATTAAAGGCCCTGCTTGATAGCCCCGAAATACAATTGTTAAAAGAGCTTCGCCGTGCGGCGGATGCCCGAAGACCCGCCGATAAAGCTTCGCCGGCAAACCAGTTGCAGCAATTAAACGCTTATTTAAATAGCAGTCAGAAATCGCCGAAATCGCCCTTAAATCCTTTCGGCTTCACCGGCGACAATAAGGACTTCTCAGAAGAACTCGAAAACAGCCGGCAATCGATGATACAGATCGGCGAGGAAAATAGGGCAAAGGAGGACGATGCTGAGCTGAAGATAAAGATCAAAGAACTGCAGGAGAAGGCTTTTAGCGATAACCAATCGGCAAGGCTTTACTATACCTCGATAAAACTCATGCTGCCCGAATTAAAATCCTGTAGCGTATTTCTCGGTTGGAAATGCAATTATGCCAATTTTATCCATTATCTCGGCCCATCTGATTGCGCCTGCCCCGGTATGGGCGGCCACTGGGTATGTAAAGACGATGTGCAACAGATCAACGGCAGTTCATTCGTTTATGATGGCCTTACTTACTATGAAACCAATGAGACTGACTCTAAAGGAATTCATCACGATTAAATAATTAAGACGATATCAAGCTTTTATTATGAGCACAGAACGCTTTGATACAACGGGTAATATTATCGGCAGTAACGCCGACCCCTCCAGGACCGTCCGCGTCGACAATACGATTATTGCAGCCGATCCAACGACAGCGCCGGATACTGCTAAAAGCTATCAGCTGAACAATAAAACGTATAATGTCGTCAAACAAATCGCCAGCAGCGGCGAGGCTGAAATTTTCCTTGTAGAAGAAAACGGCAGGCAGCAGGTACTCAAATATTATTTCTCTAATTATAAACCCAAAGATGAGGTAATTAAAAAACTTCAATCTATCAGGCGTCCGGATATCATTGTGCCGCTTGATTACGGCTACCACCACGACCGGTTTTGGGAGATCAACGAATACATGAGCGGGGGCACGCTCGGCGATATACTTCCCGTAAAAGACGTCGCATTATTCAAAGAGCTTGTGGAAAAGATTACGGAAACCATTCATGCCTGCCATAAAAACAATATTATCCATCGCGACATCAAGCCGGTAAATATATTCTTCAGGAACGCCGACAGGAAGGAGGTGGTGCTCGGCGACTTCGGGATCGCCTCTCCCGTGCAGGATGGAGAGAATTATCGGGTCACTACCGTAGCCAGGACTTCCACCTACGCGGCGCCTGAACTTTTCACCAATATCGATAATTATACAACGCTCGATAATAAGGTTGATTTTTACGCATTGGGCATCAGCCTGCTGGAGATGTGGATCGGAGACGATCCTTTCAAAGGCATTATGCAGTTCAATATTATGCGCATCAAAACGGAAGGGCGCGTGTCTATTCCGTCAGATATACGCGCCGACATAGAAATGTTGATCAAGGGGCTTATCACCACAGAACCGCCAAAGCGCTGGGGCTACGAGGAAGTAAAAAAATGGCTGCGCGGCGAAACCGTAAAAGTGCATTACCATACGCAGGACATCAAATTCGCGCCCTATGATTTCGACGGTATGCAGGGGATCCAGGTCAATAATCCAAAAGAGCTGGCTCATCACATGGAGCGCAATCCCCAAAAAGCGGCAAAGCAATTATATAGTCATAGCATTTCCGAATGGATAAAATCCGCTTCGCAGGACATGTATAGCGAAGTGTTTGATATCGTTGAACGCGCCTACCCCAACACGTCTGAAGCAAATATTGAAGCCGGCATTACCAAAGCTATTTATTTACTGGACAAAGACAGGGCGTTTAAATCCTACGACGGTTCGGAATGGCAGACGCCGGAAGACCTCGGAGCGCATGTCGAACAACATCACGCATTCTATAAAAATGGGCTAAGCAACCTTTCGGCAAAACTATATTTATTCCTCGAAGCCAGGGGCTTCCAGGACAGGGCCGATAAATACCGCAGGTATTATAAAAATCACCCGATAGACAAAGCTTTCAACCTCGTCGTCCTCGACCTGCAGGATAATAAGCTGAAAATAGACGGACGCCATTTTGAAAATATCAAACAACTGACGGCGTCGCAGGAGCCGCTTACGCAAAAAATAGTCGACCAGGCGGCCGACCCCAATTCTAAAGTATCCGTATGGCTGGATACTAATTTTAATCAACTAACGGATAACATTAATCGCTGGAGGAGCCTTGGCGACCATACGGTAAAAACGCTGAGTTATGCGCTAAGAACAGGAGGATTGCATATTGCCGGCCGGGAAGTAATGAATACAGACGAGTTTTATCAGCTCATCGATGAACATCCCGAATTTATTACAACCGATCCGGAAGCAGAGAATAATCGAAATGATGCGGATTACTGGCTAACTAATTACCAGCAATCATCATTGCTTCAACTAATTGTTAAGCATAATTTCCTATCCCGCGGAGATCTGAGTATTGCGCAATTCGAGGCGATCTATAAATACCTGCTCGCAAAGAAAAAAGATGAAAATCCATTTGAAATAACGGGTATGCTGGTCGAAGCGATAAAACCGCTTACCTCCGGCAACGACGTTGGCTTGCAGTCTATAATAAACGCCGCCTTGCCGGCTTATCACGGCTTTATGGACGAACACCGCCAGACAAAAGTATATGCGACAGAATCATTATACGATATTGTCCGGCATATTGGGGCGATCAACAAAACCTATCCCGCCCTTGCGGCAAATATATTGCTTGCGCTCAACGACAAAATGGACGGATTCATCCATGACGATTTTAATAAACTGAAAAATAATTCCGAATACTTTGATCTGCTGAGCAGCCATCTGAAGTCCTTCTTACACGACTCGGTAACGCCGATAAATACCGATCTTCCCTATTACGATCACTGGAAAAAAGAACAGCAGCTGATCGAGCGGCGTTCGTCGATCCTGGAATCGCAGTTAGATAATGAACAGAAAAAAGAGGAGGCCGATATCCGTCAGCATTTCAAAAAGTATCTAACCGCTAACATTGCCAACCAGATCAATTACCTGGATAAGGGAAAAACATTCTTTGTCATCTTTGTCAAGACGATGTCATGGCTGATCATATTTTTCTGCGGCGCTACCATC
>JAEUVR010000447.1 GCA_016786785.1 Chitinophagaceae bacterium | reverse complement strand
TCATTCGTTACTTACTATAATCAACAGAAGGGAACTTCCTATACTTTTCCCCAGCTTGATTCGATGTACCGGGCTTGCGGGATTACCTTAAATGAGAATAAACCGATCATAGACAGTTTCCCGGCGAAAACACTATGCGGCTATTCGACGCCGGTAATACCTCCTGTGGATTTGTCAACGGTTAGTCTGTGTAGCGATTCCTCCTTCTTTATCCATAGCGCTGCCACAGAACTATATAAGGTATATAAGGATTCTTTAATAGGCGATTTTGAATCTGCTTATCTGGATAAGTGTATGCAGGCCTATAAACTGGAGAACTTTACGGTTACCCATGCCGTTAGCGAGTTTCATTATACCCTGTATTATTATGATCAGGCCGGAAACCTCGTTAAAACGGTGCCGCCAAAGGGAGTGGTACCCAATCGCGACGCCCTTTGGCTGGCGGATGTAAAAGCAAAACGCGCCGCCAGGCAGGCTAAGGTTCCGGCGCATACCATGGCCACACATTACCGTTACAATACCCTTAACCAGGTAGTGGCGCAACAAACGCCGGATGCAGGCCAGAGCAGGTTCTGGTATGACCGTCTCGGCAGGCTGGCGCTTAGCCAGGATGCCCGGCAAAGGGCCGTCAGCTCAACCGCTGCTAACAGGTTGTATAGCTATACCCTTTATGATCAACTTGGCCGGATAATCGAAGTAGGACAGATCAAAGACAATAGCGGGTCGGTAGCTATCAGTGATACGCTTACTCGCAATCCTTCCGTAGTACAGTCGTGGCTGACGGCCAGAACCAACTACAGGGGGCAGATCACTAAAACCCAATATGATGAACCTTATGACGGATATTCCGGTTTTGATTCCAGGCTGATCGTTCAGCAGCGTAACCTCCGCAACCGGGTCAGCTATACCAGCTATACGGATACGGCGGGGTCCTCGGCTTTTAACAATGCCACCCTATACAGCTACGATATCCATGGCAATGTAGACACGCTCCTGCAGGACTACGGCTCGCAGAGTTTTGTGGGCAACGTGATGAACAAAAACAATAACCGGTTTAAAAAGATCTCCTATCAATACGATCTTATTAGCGGAAAGGTCAACCAGGTAGCCTATCAGCGGGGCTGGAGCGACCAGTTATTCCACCGATACGCTTACGATGCGGAAAACCGGTTGGTCCTTGCAGAGAGCAGCTTTGACAGCTTGCGCTGGGAGAAGGAAGCGCAGTATGCCTATTATCACCATGGCCCATTAGCCCGCATGGAACTGGGTCAGCAGCAGGTTCAGGGCGTCGACTATGCCTATACGATACATGGCTGGCTTAAGGGGCTCAATAGCACTTCGCTGATTACCCAACACGATATGGGGCAGGACGGTTATTCCGGCGCTCCTCACCAGTATACAGCCAGGGATGTGATCGGGTTATCGCTCAACTATTATGATACGGCCGATTTCAGTCCCATCAATAACAGTTATGTTCCTTTCTATGGCGTTATGGGCTTTATTCCCGATACGGCTTATCGTCCCTTGTTTAACGGCAATATCAGCAGCATGGCGGTGCACAACCGAAGGCTGCGTGTAGGGGAGTTTACGGGTAGTCCGCTGATGTTCTATAACTATCGTTATGATCAGCTCAACCGGCTAACCTCCATGGAATCGAGCAAGAAGAACAACCTGACCTTTAACACCTGGGCTGGTTTGAGCCTTCAGCAGTACCTGTTGGAGCGTATCAGTTATGATGACAATGGTAATATTCTGAACTATGTGCGATATGGGCATAAGCCGCTCTTAGGGATGGACCTGATGACTTATTATTACGAATCCAATAGCAATCGCCTTAACTATATATGGGATCCTATTCCTACTAACCGTTATGGCCTGGATCCCGGGGATATTCCGGACATTGATGCTCAGAACCCCAATAACTATCTATATGATGCATCTGGCAACCTGGTCAGAGATGTGAAGCAGGATATAGCCAGCATTAAGTGGAGCGTATATGGAAAAATACTGGAGATCACCCGGTGGCCCACTACAAATGCGCCGATTCAGAAGATCCGTTTTAGCTATGATGCGCAGGGCAACAGGATTGGCAAGATTGTGGAATTAAATTCGGGAGCAAAGAGTTATATTTGGTACGTACGCGATGCGCAGGGAAATATGATGGCGACCTATGAGGCGAGCGGCAGTTCTTCGAATCTGAGTGATTTGGACTTGTCATTGACGGAACGTCCTCTGTATGGCAGCAGCCGTTTGGGAATATACCAGCAGGATGTAAACGTAGACGGCGGCCCGGCAGACATGAGCGATAGCCTTGCGGTTAAGTATTACCGCGGATATCGTCATTATGAGCTAAGCAATCATTTAGGCAATGTGCTGGCGACGATCACGGACAAGAAGAAGGGGGTAGATGAGAACAGCAATGGCATAGTCGACTATTACGATGCGGACGTCACTTCTGCCCAGGACTATTATCCATTCGGAATGATCATGCCCGGCAGAAACTGGAGCTCTTCGACATATAGGTTTGGGTTTAATGGCAAGGAGAATGATAATGAAATAAAAGGCCTGGGTAATCAGCAGGACTACGGCATGAGGATCTATGATCCACGCATTGGAAGGTTCCTGAGCGTGGATCCGATTACAAAAGAATATCCTGAATTGACACCGTATCAGTTTGCGAGTAATAAACCGATCAACAGTATTGATATAGACGGTTTGGAAGGATGGGAATTAAATAGTCCGGCCAATAACCTGAAAAGAATGGAAGCGCAGTATAAAGTTGTATTAAACCCATTACAAAATACACCTCGACCCAAGCCCAGTCCTGAAATCAGTTCAATTACAAAGCCTGAAATCCAAAGAAGTGTAGAATATACAAATCAGGTTAACAGGATGAATGCGTTGTATAATTCTGATCAGGGTTGGTCGTTCAGAATATTTTCCGGAATTGGACAGGCTGCGGTGTCTTTTGGTGAAGGCGAAGCTATTGGTTATGCAGCTGGTAAAGTTGGTCAGGGAGTAAAATATCTCTCTAACGCTCTAAGATCCTCAAATAACTTTTTTGGAAAAGGAACAACTGTTTTAAATAGGATTAATACTCCGTTTGAACCTGCTGAACAAGCATTAACTAAGGAAGCATTTGATGCTTTAGATCAAGTAAATAAAGGGGCTCCTTTATATAGAATTGGAACACTCGGTAAATCTCATGCGGCTGAAGGCCAATTCTGGTCGTTAGAAAACCCTGCCAATTATTTAAATAATCCTGAAGTATTTGCTGCGAAATATGGTATGCCTGCTGAAAATTTAAAATCAGGAGAAGTGTTTGTTGAAATGGGTAGAATAAAAAGCGGTGCTAATTTTATTACTCGCCCTGCACCAGGAGTAGGAACAAACGATGGTGGTGCGATAGAAGTAGTTACTAATCCAGGAGGCGTAAAACTTGAAGCTTTTAATATTATAAACAATTAACTATGGATTATCTTAAGAAAGTTGATGAGATCGTTTATTTATTGTCTGAGATCGATGCGGAACTAGTTATTCATCAAATTAAATCGGCTAAATTAATGGGAGGAACAGGAGGAGAGATTTTTTCTATAATTTGCTCATTATTAAAAACGCACGAAATACAAAATCCTGAATTGTTTAATGTTATAAAAAAGCCTGCTTATGAAATATTTGATTATGCCAAAAGTTTAGGAAGAACTCCCCATGCGAATTTTGATTTGTTAGACGAGTTAAGCAAGTAGATATTGTTATACTCTAATTAAATACATAAAACAGCACAGCCGGCGCAAGCCGGCTGTGCTGTTATAAGGCTAAGCGATATTTTTTTGGAAGAAGTCTTTGAATTTTTTCTTGGTAAGCATGGTATCGATGATTTTAAAGACAGTGCTTTTGTCTTCTTCATCGAGCTGGTTAATGAGATTGATCTGTTCAAATCCGGCTTTGTCCTCGATGGTTACCTCAGCAGGAGCGGCATCATCAAAATGCACGACCTGGTCGATGCTCATGGCAAAATACCTGGCTATTTTATCCAGTTCCTCGATAGTAATATCGCGGGTTCCGTTCTCGATTTTGTTATAGCTGGTATAGGGTATGCCTACATCAGCGGCGAGCTGCTTTTGGAGCAATCCTTTCTGCTCTCTTATTTTTTTTATGTTCTCCCCGATGTTCATGAAGGCAACGTTTAGGCGAAAATATCTCATATCGGTATTTATTTAAAATAATGGCGAAAATGTAGATTTTGTAATAGCTAAATTAGAAATTATATTTTAGCTTTGTAATATCTAAAATCGCAAATTATTTTTTATGCAAGCAAAACCGACAAGAAAACTGCGGCTGTGCCGTAAGTACCGTAACCTGCGCAACAACTGGCAGCCGCAGGTGGTTCCCTGGTTAGCGCTAAGCGGGTTATGGCTGCAGGATGCGGGATTTAAACCGGGAGATCGCGTGGAAATCACCATTGACAATAACCTGCTTATCATTAAAAACTGCGGCCGAAATGGAGATCACTGAGATTAAAAATCAGTTACCGCTGGCGCAGGTGCTGCAGTATTACGGCTTAAAACCGGATAAGCACCTGCGCCTGCATTGCCCGTTCCACGAAGATAAAACACCGAGCCTGCAGGTGTATTATAAAACCCATACGGCCTATTGTTTTTCCAGTAACTGCCCAACGCATGGTAAGGCCATGGATGTGATCGATTTTGTCATGCATAAGGAAAATATCAATAAGGGTGAAGCGATCCAGAAATGCAAACAATTAATTACGGGTGCTGCTATTACTACGGCTCCTGCCGCAACTGCATTAACAAGAACGGCGATACTCACCAAAATGTTTATGTATTTTAAAAATGCGGTGCATAACAGTAAACCTGCCAGGGATTATATTGCCAGCAGAGGACTGGATTATACGAGACTGGAAATCGGCTACAATACGGGCCAGTTCCATCATGGCAACCGAAAGGAAGAAGCCTTAATTAAAAACTGTATAGCCGTAGGATTATTAAGCGAACATGACCGGCTCGGCAGAACGGGCGAACCCAGTTATAAACCCTTTGCGAAATACTGTATTGTTTTTGCGTTAAAGAATCAACTCAGCCAGGTGAGCGGTCTGTACTTCCGTTCGACAGTCAATGACAGTGATCCTGCCTACGCTAAAGCTCCGGCAGGCGCTGCCAAACATTTTTATCTAAAGAACAGCAGCGGGTTATATCCAAAATATCCTGATGCTGCTACTACAAAATTAATTATAGCCGAGAGTGTGATCGATGCGGCGACGCTGCAGCAGATAAAAGCGGTTACGGACGAGTACAGCGTATTAGCTGCTTATGGGGCTAACCGGCTGAACGAAGAAATGCAATCAGCTATACGGCATCTAACACAGCTACAGGAGATTGTTTTTGCTTTTGACAATGATGAGGCGGGTCATAAGGCGGCGCTGAAGTATAAAGAGCAGTTGCAGGCAATGCTGCCGCATATAACGGTGAGTAAAATGTTGTTGCCGGGCAAGGATGTGAATGAAACTTTGCTGCTGCATAATGAAGAAATATTTATAGCATTACTCAATGAACGTACCCCTGATTTTTCTTTTTCAATTGAAAATATAAAGCAGGAACTTTCTACTGCTACAGCAGAAAAAAAGGAAAATATTATTGCAAATGAAAATGTCCCCGAAGGTCAGGGCGCTACATTATTGATCGATGAATTGATAGCGAAAAAGTCGTCAGCTCAAAAAGATAATGCTGCCGGCGTTGCGCCTTCAAAGGACGTTGCTGAACTGGATACCTCTAACCCTTATAAGATCAGGTACGCTACGGATATGGCGATATATTATGTGCAGGGGCCTTTGCCCCGGACAACGGATAACCTGAAGATCATGCTGGCCATAGAGAGCGCAGCCACGGGGATGAAGGCGCGCAATAAGGTGGATCTGTACGAGGACAAACAAACCGAAAAGCTGTGTGCGGAAGTGGCTGAAAAACTGCATTTGCGTAAAGATGTTTTACAATCGGATCTCTACAGGTTAACGGATCTGCTGGAAAAGCATATTGAGCATAGTTTACAGCAGCATAGCGCCGCCGAACCGGATCCAGCCCCGGTGTTAACGCTACAGGAAAGAACGGCGCTGGAGAGCTTTGCTAAAAAGCCGGGGGTACTAAAACGTTTAAATGAATTACTCGGCCGTAGCGGTATTGTTGGCGAAGAAAGAAACCGGATCTTTTTGCTTGTTATAGCGATCAGCCATAAGACGTCCCAACCTTTGCATGCGTTGATACAGGGCAGTTCTGGCAGCGGCAAGACCCGGTTGTTAAAGCAGGTCAGCGACTGCATGCCCCAAGAAAGCGTTACCAAACTGACGCGGCTGAGCGATAAGGCGCTCTATAACTTCCCGGAGCATTATTTTGTCAACCGGCTGTTGTGCCTGGAAGATATCGACGGCCTAAGCGAGGAAGCAGAGTTTGCTTTTAGGGAATTACAAAGTAATGGCGAGTTGAGCAGCGCGGCTTCGATCAAGCTGGATAACGGGCAGATCACTTCTGGACAAAAGCGGGTGAAGGGGCCTATTGCGTCGATGGCCTGCACGACGCGCGGGGAGATCTACGAGGACAATATGAGCCGTGTGTTTTTGATTGCGGTGGACGAGAGCGCAGCGCAGACCCGCAAGATCATCGATTATCAGAACCGCGTAGCCTCAGGGGTTATTAATAGAGACGAAGAGACCAGGATAAAACAATTTATCCAAAATTTTGTGCGGTTATTACAGCCCTGTGAAGTGATTAATCCTTATGCCAACCAGTTGCAGTTGCCGGCCGAAGCGCATAAGATCAGAAGGCTTAATGAGCTCTTGCAGAGCTTTATTAAGATGGTCACGATCATTAACCAATACCAGCGCAAAAGAGACGAGAGGAAGCGTTTGGTTACGCAGGTAGAGGATATAGAGGGGGCCATCCATATTATGCTGGAGAGCATTGTGCTGAAAGTGGACGAGCTGGACGGCTCCTTGAGGCAGTTTTATGAGCAGCTAAAATCTTTTGTTATACAAAAAGGGAGAGATTATGAGTTCACGCGTTTTGAGATCCGGGAGATTACCGGGGTGGGCAAAACGCAGCAGCATCATTATATTAATCAGCTCTTAAGCCTGGAATATCTGCGTCAGGATGGTTATGCCAACCGGGGGTTCCGCTATAAAATCGTGTATTGGGATAATTATACGGCGCTGAAGGAGCGGATTAAAAATCAACTGCAACAACAACTGGAGGGGATCAAAACCGAACGCCACGGAACGCCAGAGCGAACGCCAGCATCCGCCACTGTAGGGGATTAGGGGCTAAAAAGGCCCTGGCGTTCGGCGTTCTGTAAAAATGCTCCAGGGGCCTCTTCAAAACACATCATAGCCGTATGTATTATGCAATCCATCATCCTGTCGTTTAAAATCTATTTATGGCAGGCCGGCTACAGCGAGGGCACGCGCAATATGCTGCCGCCGCTGGTGGCTGAGTTTTTGGATCAGCAGCAGATCGGCGATATCTATTGCGTGGAGCAGGGAAAGGTAAGGTCTTTCTGCGCGTATTTACAGCACAGGCCGCTAAAGAAGCGAAGCGGGGCCTTAAGCGAGATGATGATTGCTCATTACGTCTATGCGTTAAAGACCTTTTTTACCTGGCTGGAAAATACCGGGCAGCTTGTCTATAATCCCATCAGCGGGATGCGGTTCAGGAGGCCGCGGAAAAACGCAAGGGAGCCATTGAGCAACGAGGAGATAGAGCAGCTTTTTGCGGTCTGCGATACGCTCAAAGAAAGGGCGGCGTTGCATCTGTTTTACAGTTGCGGCTTAAGAAGAAGCGAGGGTCAGGCGCTAAATACCGGAGATGTTCATTTTAAAAGCCAGTTGTTGTATGTGCGGGAAGGCAAGGGGTCTAAACGTCGCGTAATACCGCTTGCAGATAAAGTAAATGCTGCGCTACAGGCCTATTGGGAAGAAGAAAGGCAGCGTATCGGTTCAAATAAAATCAGCGACGCGCATGCTTTTATATTGAACAGCGTCGGTAATAGGATGAGCGGAGAGGGGTATAACAAATTACTCAAACAATTACTGGCCAGAGCGGAGTTGCCGTCAATTATTACGCTGCATCATCTTCGCCACTCGATCGCCACGCATTTACTGCAGGGCGGCATGGGTATGGAATATGTGCGGGATTTTTTAGGGCATAGCTACCTGGAATCCACACAGATCTATGCTAAGGTCAGTACTCAACAACTTAGGTTATTATGAGACTTGAAAAATATTTACAGCAGCGCTACAGCGCGGCTACGGCCAGGGCCTACCATCGGGATATCGAAATCTACCTGGCTAATTACGCCGGCGCCGCCGATGCAAAATACGGCGAGGTGATGGATTATATAGGCCGGCTGCGCCAGCGTTACAGCAACCCTTCTACCTTAAAGCGCGTACTGGCGTCTATTAAAGTATATTATGATTACCTGTGCGCAATAGAGGCGAGAGAAGATCACCCTGCCCGCTCCATTAGGTTAAAAGATCAGCGTACAAGAGATATCCAACTGCAGGATCTGTTCACTACGCAAGAGTTGGATTTATTACTTGATCGTCAGGAACGGTATAGAAACCTGGATTACCGCAACAGGGTATTAATGAGCCTGCTGATCTATCAGGGGTTGCATCCGCAGGAAATCGCGGCGCTTGAAGTAACCGATTTTAATTTACATGCGGCACAGGTATTTATCAGGGCGACGCCGAAGACCAATAGCAGAACGCTTGCCCTGAAAGCCGGACAGATTTTATCATTGCAGGAATATATGCATCAAATCAGACCGCAATTATTAAATGATCATACAGTTGATCAATTAATTATCGGATTAAGAGGAACGCCTATGTGCGCCGAAGATATTACCAAGCATGTAAAAAGAAGTTACGCAGGTATATATGCGCCAAGAAAAATCAATGCGCAAACGATCAGGCAAAGTGTAATCGCTAATTTATTAAAATCTGGAAATGATATTAGTGCGGTGCAAATTTTTGCGGGACACAAATATCCTGGTTCCACGCAAAAATACCGGCAAAATGAGGTGAAAACCCTGCAGGCGGCAGTGAATAAATACCATCCTTTTGGGTAAGAAATGGAGGTCGCAAAATGTGACCTCCAAATAAATACCTTTGCACACCTTTAAATCACAATAATATGTCTACGTTAAATCATCAGATAACAGTTGCTGAAGAAGCGATAATGAATAAAATATATGTAGTTCGCGGCCAGAAAGTGATGATAGACCGTGATCTGGCTGTGTTGTATGGAGTAGAAACCAAGCGTTTAAAAGAAGCTGTCAGAAGGAATATTGCCCGGTTCCCGGAGGATTTTATGTTCGAGATGAGTAAAGAGGAGCTTGAGAGTTGGAGGACGCAAAATGCGACCTCCAAAGAGGATAAACAGGGCTTGCGGTATGCCCCATTTTGTTTTAGTGAACAAGGCGTTACAATGCTCTCCTGCATACTTAATAGTGAAAGAGCTATAGCTGTAAATATCCAGGTTATCCGTGTGTTCAGTAAAATGCGTGAGATGTTGTTGGCCCATAAGGATATTTTATTAAAGCTTGAGCAACTGGAGCAAAAGACAACAGCGCATGATAAGGATCTGCAAATTATTTTTACTGCATTAAAGAAATTATTAAATCCGCCCAACCCTCCCAGGGAACGTATCGGTTTTAAGCGCAGTGGCGAAGAGTAAGCCTGCCTTAGACGCAGATAAGACCGGGCGATAGGGCTTCGATCGGCGGTAGTAGTTCTCCTTATGATCGATATAATGCTAATGATCTTCGGGAATAGTTGAGCGCAGTTGCTCGGTCGGTCGACAAAAAACCCGCCGGTTTTTTTCTTCAGTTGAAAAAGCGTTCAGGTGAAAAACAAAAAAACCGTCATGCTTTTTGCTCCCTTCCTCGCCCTGCGCTCCGCCGCGCGCTTCGTCTGCCGCTGGCGCGTCATCCGGCGCGGCTCCGCCACTTTGTGCGCCACCCGCTGGCCGGCCGGGCCTTTATCTGATAATTATGCCCTTCGCTTCGCTACGGGCGGTATTAAGGCCGTACGGCGGTCTGCTGGCGCCTTCGCTGCGCCTGGCTGCTAATGGTCTGTAATAGCTTTACACAATGGGCGCAGCTTCCGGCTCCAGCGGCCCTGCCGGCATGGCGCGGGGTGGGCGCGTTGCGCATCCGTTTGTTCGCTGCGAATTGATAGGAACGCGGATCAACGTTGTACAAAACGTAAGTCGACAAAAAAATAAAAAAAGAAAAGCAAAGATAGCCGCCGCATCGACGGTAGCATAAAGCCCAGCCCATACAAAGCCCGGCGGCCAAAAGACTACGGCATAAAGCGATAGAACATATCCTGATCGCCATATCCTGCGCCAGCGACAACAAGTAAGTCAGCGGCAGTACTCCACCTATTTATTCCGTTTCCTTTTGGCTTGCTGCAAGCGGCGGCTGAGAATCTGCTTTCTTTTTTTCTCTTTTTTTTCTTTTAAAACAATTTTTATGAACTACTACATTACAGAAGAAAACGGCGAACTGAAAATCGTCAAAGTTCATCCGGCGGATGATGCAAACTTCCAGGAAGATTATGGTCAATATGTGCTGGCCAAAGGCAGCAGCATGGCAGAGGCGCTGCTGAAGTTCGAGGAGGTCAAATACCCTCCGAAACGCTAAGCGCTTGTCAACAAAAATACCAGCGGGCTGGCGCCCGCCGGTATTTTTTCTTTCAAATGAAAACGAAAAAAATCCATTACTTTAGGGATATAGAAGTTCTTTGAAGAAAATACGCAGTCAGGCGCGAGCCATTTTTTTCAATTGAAAAAATAAGGTTCGGGGGCGTACCGTTTTGGGTTTAATGGCAAGGAGAATGATAATGAGGTGAAAGGTACTGGTAATCAGCAGGATTACGGGTTACGTATATATGACCCCCGTATTAGTAGGTTCCTAAGTGTTGACCCTTTAACGAAGAAGTATCCGGAATTAACGCCGTATCAATTTGCAAGTAACAGTCCGATCGAAAATATAGACTTGGATGGAGCGGAAAAGCTTTCCTACATGGATAGGCTGCCGACCAATACTGTAGCTGAGGGAATTGGGAATTTTCTATATAATACGATAGGCGCGGCTTATAATGGAGTTGCGAGTACATGGAACACCATTGTTGATGTGGGCGCTAATTCAAAAAATGGATTAGGTGTTGGCTTGATGACAACGGCACAGGCCGGTTATGAAAACAATATTAAACCTACTGTTGATTATATAACGAAAACACCGGCGGATCAACAACTATCGGATTTTAAGAGAGATGCTCAGGATCCCAATACGTATTTTCAGGCTTTTGAACAAGGTACTGTAGCATTGGCTTTCTGGAGGATAGGAAATAGCTCCATACTTAATAAAACGACTGCTACTCAAAATGTTGCTTCCGTGACGACAAAGGCAGCGTCAATTGGAGATGGAAATGTTTTTACGGCTAAATGGGCACAACTGAATCACAGTAATGAATTTAGTAAAGCTGGTCAAAAAGTTCTAGGTGTAAAAACCATAGATGATGCCGTTGATAAACTTAAATCGGGAACTATGAGCGCATCTAATTTGCCAATTGATTATATTGTACGAGAGGGCCAAGCATATATTTTAAATACTCGATCGTCTGTTGCTTTAACAAAAGCAAATATTGACCGAAGTAAGTGGAACTGGATAGATAGAACAGGTTCTGCTAAATATGAGCAACGGTTGTCGAATCAGTTGAAAGAAAATAATGGTACAGATCAAGTTGTAAATAGACAAACAGGAGAAACAACAAGAACACGGTAGTTTATGGTAAAAAAAGAAGTTGATATTAGGTCTTTTTTAAATGACGATTTTTCTTTCAATTTATCCGTAATAGACGGTGAATTGAGCATTTCTTTTAAAACTTTAAGAATAAATTTTGAATCCTATTTGATTTTTAAGTTAGGTTACCCAAACGATGAGGTCTATATGTTTGACGATTTTTTTTCTTTGAATGATTTAGAGTCAATGGTTTTATATCAGGTATCCGATAGCGAATGGATCAAGGAAATTAAAGAAGCTAATACTGTCCATCCTAGGAATAACCTGAAGATGTTCAATGA
>JAEUVR010000364.1 GCA_016786785.1 Chitinophagaceae bacterium | reverse complement strand
TTCATTTCCTATTTTGCCTTTACCTTTGCAGCCGGCAGGTCTTACACGACCAGCTCCTGCTGAACTCCCCCAGGATCGGAAGATAGCAAGGGTAGGCGGTTGTAGCGGTGCGATGTAAGTAATCTGCCGATTTTTTTTCTTATTACTATTTATATCACCATATTTTACAGGTATGAAGTTTTTTATTGATACGGCTAATCTTTCCCAGATTCATGAGGCTCACGATCTTGGCATTTTAGACGGCGTTACCACCAATCCTTCCCTGATGGCCAAAGAAGGCATTAAAAGTGAAGAAGGCGTCATCGAGCATTATAAAAAAATATGCGAACTGGTTGACGGCGGAGACGTGAGCGCTGAAGTGATTTCCACAGAATTTAACGAGATCATTGAAGAAGGAAAGAAACTGGCCGCCATCCATCCGAATATTGTGGTGAAAGTGCCGATGATCAAAGACGGCGTGAAAGCGTTAAAATGGTTTTCCGATAATGGCATCAAAACCAATTGCACCCTTGTTTTCTCAGCCGGGCAGGCCATCCTTGCCGCCAAAGCCGGCGCCAACTATGTTTCTCCCTTTATCGGAAGGATTGACGATAGCAGTTGGGATGGCGTTGAGCTGATCGCCCAGATCGCCCAGATATACCAGATCCAGGGCTTCAAAACGGAGATCCTGGCGGCTTCTATCCGGAATTCGCTGCATATCGTAAAATGCGCAGAAGCGGGCGCCGATGTGTGCACCTGCCCCCTGGAGCCTATCCTCGGGTTGCTGAAACATCCGCTTACCGATATCGGCCTGGCCAAATTCCTCGACGACGCTAAAAAGATGAAGGCTGCGATGGTCAAATAGCCTTGTAAGTCTTTAATTTATTCTTTTTTTTCTTTTTTGCGGGGATGCTATCGCCGGAAGGCTGGTTCAATACCTCTTCCAGGGTTTTTAATTTTTCGTTGTTCTCGTGTTTTTTTATGTAGATGACGATCTCTTTCCAGATCGCGGGGTTGCTGATCAGGGTTGCCCTGACCTTTACTTTTTCTTCGCGGAAAGCGCTGTCAATATATAGGCTGTTCCTGTGGAATTTTCCTCCTGAAGCACTGAATTTCAGCTCTTTGTCGGTCAATGGCAGGATGCGGCCGGAAGAATAACGCCCGTCCACGTTAATATAATTATATGTCCCTTTTTTGAGACTGTCCGTATAAAGGTTGAAGAAAACACTATCTATCTGCTGCGCCTGGCCGGCGGAATGCAGGAACAGGAAAACAAGTAGCGATATAACAGGTTTGCGCATCATCATTGTTTTGGGAAGATCGTCAAATAGCCGGCCCGGTTGTTCGATAAATCTTAAAATTGTAAAAAAATTTTTATTCAATACAATTTGCCGCTATTTTTGCGGCACAATTATGAACTATATTCTGCGCATACGTTTTCATCATACTTACCTTTTCGGGTAAGCCGGTGCTATTTGTGCGCACAAAGAATACTTAAAAGGGCTTACATTCCGTGAGCCCTTATTTTTTTTGAACCAGTCAACTGTCAAAACCAGTCAAAACCGTTGAGATTATGGCTCCAGCTAAGTTAAAGATCGCTATTCAGAAATCCGGCCGGCTGAATGAGGATTCCGTCAGGCTGCTGAAAGATTGCGGCATCGACCTTAAAAACGGCGTAAACAAATTAAAGACCGAAGCGGATAATTTTCCGCTGGAGGTATATTTTTTACGAGACGATGATATTCCCCAATATGTGGAAGACGCCGTTGCGGATATCGGCATAGTGGGCGAAAACGTGTTGTACGAAAAAAACAAGCAGGCGGAGATAGTGGAAAAACTGGGCTTCGGAAAATGCCGGTTGTCTGTTGCCGTTAGCAAGTCTGTCGCCTATGGAGGGCTCCAGTCCCTCCGCGGCAAACGCATTGCCACCAGTTATCCCGGCATCGTCGGCAGGTTCCTGGAGGAGAACGGGATCAAGGTCGATCTGCATGAGATCAGCGGCTCTGTGGAAATTGCCCCCGGTATCGGCCTGGCGGACGCGATCGTGGACCTGGTCAGCAGCGGCTCTACCTTATTTATGAACGGACTGATAGAAGTGGAGACCATACTGAAATCTGAGGCGGCATTGATCAGGAACAGCGTTTTGGACGCGGACAGGCAGGCGATACTCGACAAATTGTTGTTCCGTATCCGCGCCGTTAAGAAGGCAAAGAACAACAAGTATATTTTGCTTAACGCCCCGAATGCCAATCTTGAAAAGATCATCAGCCTGCTGCCGGGAATGAAGAGCCCCACCGTGCTGCCGCTGGCAGAGCCCGGCTGGAGCAGCGTGCACAGCGTACTGAGCGAAAATGAATTCTGGGACATCATTGAAAAGCTGAAAGCGGAAGGCGCGCAGGGTATCCTGGTGGTCCCTATTGAGAAAATGGTCATTTGATTATGGATATAAAAGGTAAACCCTTGTATTATGCTCATTTATCGTTATCCCGATAAAAGTTTATGGCCGAAGTTGGTTAAGCGCCCGGAATTAGACACCCGCGTGATGGAAGAAAAAGTGAGGGTTATTATGGAGGAGGTGAGGGAAGATGGCGATGCCGCCGTAAAAAAATATACCGCCCAGTTTGACGGGACGGCGCCGGAAGCGTTGCAGGCGACCGCGGCGGAGATCGATGCGGCCTGGGGGGCCATAGCGCCTGAATTGTTTGACGCCATTAAGCTGGCGGCTTCCAATATCCGTACATTTCATGAGCGGCAATGGCAGGATGCCAGTCCGGTCGAGACCATGCCCGGGGTCACTTGCTGGAGAAAGAATACGCCTATAGAAAAAGTGGGCCTGTATATTCCCGGCGGCACCGCGCCGCTGTTCTCGACGGTGTTGATGCTGGCCATACCTGCGGCGATTGCAGGATGTAAGGAAATTATTTTATGCACGCCGCCCGCCAGGGACGGAAGCATTCACCCGGCTATCCTGGCCGCCGCAAAACATACGGGGGTGACCAGGATATTTAAGGTTGGGGGCGTTCAGGCGATTGCGGCAATGGCCTATGGAACGGCGTCCATACCCAGGGTATCCAAGATATTTGGCCCCGGCAATCAATATGTGACCGCGGCCAAACAACTGGCGCAGAAGAATGGCGTCGCCATTGATATGCCGGCTGGCCCCAGCGAAGTAGCCGTGTTTGCTGATAGTACAGCCAATCCTGCATTTGTAGCCGCCGATCTTTTATCGCAGGCCGAGCACGGGGCGGATAGCCAGGCGATACTGGTTACCGCATATGAACCTTTTATCGCGCTGTTGCAGGACGAGCTGGCGCGCCAGCTTGGTGCGTTGCCCCGGAAAGAGATCGCGCAAAAAGCCTTGTCAAACAGCAAGATCGTGTTGGTGAACAACGACGCGGAAGCCATGGCGCTATTGAATGAATATGCGCCCGAGCATCTTATCCTTTCCTGCGCCAATGCGGAGGAACTGGCGGCGCAGGTGATCAATGCGGGGTCGGTGTTCCTGGGGCATTATTCTCCCGAGAGCGTGGGCGACTATGCCAGCGGAACCAATCATACCCTGCCCACGAACGGACATGCAAAAGCGTATAGCGGCGTCAGCGTAGACAGCTTTGTAAAAAAGATAACGTTTCAGCAGCTCAGCGCCGAAGGGTTAAAAAATATCGGCGGCGCCACGGCAACGATGGCGGATGCAGAAGGCTTGCAGGGGCATGCCCATGCGGTTAGGGTTAGACTAAACGAAATCAATAAACGATAATCACCAGGCCATGTTTAATATAAATGATCTGATCAGGGAAAACATTAAAAAGCTTATTCCTTATTCTTCTGCGCGGGACGATTTCCAGGGAACCGCCAGCATATTCCTGGACGCTAACGAGAACAGCTTCGGCTCGCCGCTGGTAAAATGGTATAACCGTTATCCCGATCCCCACCAGCTAAAGATGAAGCAGAAACTCTCGGAGATAAAAGGATTGCCTGTGTCTTCCATCTTCCTCGGCAATGGAAGCGATGAATGCATTGATATCCTTATCCGGGCCTTTTGCGAGCCGGGGATAGACAATATCGTTATCTGTCCGCCTACTTACGGAATGTATGAAGTGAGCGCGGCCATTAACAATGTAGCCGTTAAAAAGGTTCCGCTTACTCCTTCCTTCCAACTGGACCTTCGGGCTATCGAGGAAGCGGTGGACGATTATACCAAGCTTATCTTTATCTGTTCTCCCAATAATCCCACCGGCAATTCCCTGAACAGGGAGGATGTGGAAACGCTGCTGAACAATTATTTTGGCATTGTCGTCATTGACGAAGCCTATATTAATTTCTCCCGGTATCGCTCCTTCACCCTTGAGCTGGCAGAATACCCTAACCTGGTGGTGATGCAAACCCTGTCCAAAGCGTGGGGACTGGCAGCGCTCCGCGTGGGAATGGCGTTTGGATCGGAAGATATCATTTCGGTGATGTCGAGGATCAAGCCTCCTTATAATATCAACCAGGCTTCGCAGGACCTGGCTTTGCAGGCGCTTGAAAAAGTGGAAGAAGTAAATGAGATGATCCGGGAGATCGTTAAAGAAAGAAAGGAACTCGAAATAAAATTGCCCAAACTGCGGGCTGTGAAAAAAGTGCACGAGTCGGACGCCAATTTCCTGCTGGTGGAAGTATCCGATGCCGTCGCCCTGTACAGGTATTTGTTAGACAAAGGCATAGTCGTGCGCGATCGCAGTAAGGTGGAACTCTGCCAGGGCTGCCTGAGGATAACCGTGGGTACGCCGGAAGAAAATAATAACCTGTTAAAGGCCATTGATGCGTTTCCCGTATAAGAATTTGGTAATTTTATCCGCTTAAATACCGCTGATATGAAAAAAACAATAATAACGATCGCTGCGATAGCAGGCCTCTGTTTACAGGGAGTCGTCTCGTCCGCTAATGATACCATCCGCGTCAACCCGACCCCCGGCGCCATAACAAATAGCGTAGGACTGACGCTCCCGGCAGGGTTTAATGCGGCTACGATCATTGAATCCGCGGGCAAGAACAGGCATATCGTAGTGAATAAGAATGGAGATATTTATGTTAAGCTGGCCGCGTTGAAAGACGGCAAGGGTATCGTCGTATTGCGCGAGAAAAAAGGCAAGGCGGTACAAGTGAATAGTTTCGGGGATTATGCCGGAACGGGTATCGTGATTAAGAATGGCTACCTGTACGCCTCCTCGAACCATGAAGTGTTCCGGTATAAGCTGAACAATAAAAATGAGATAGATCCCCGCCAGGCGCCGGAAAAGATCATTACCGGCCTGGTAGGCCTGCGCCAGCACGCTACCAAATCCATTGCGCTGGATAATGCAGGGAATATTTATGTCAATATCGGGGCGCCTTCCAATTCATGCCAGATAAAAGACAGGGAAAAAGGTTCGCTCGGACAGGATCCCTGCCCCTTGCTGGATTCAAGCGCGGGTATCTGGCAGTTCAAAGCAGATAAGCTCAACCAATCGTATGCCGAAGGCGTGAGATACGCCACCGGTATCCGGAATGTAGTGGGGCTCGACTGGAATAACGAGGTAAACGAACTATTTGCCATGCAACATGGAAGGGACGGGTTGTTCCAGATGTTCCCCGAATTGTACAGTGCGGAACAGAGTTCGGAAATACCGGCGGAAGAGATGCTGCTGGTGAAGAAAGGCTCAAACTTCGGCTGGCCTTACTGTTATTACGACCCCTTCCAGGAAAAAAAGATACTGGCGCCCGAATATGGCGGCGACGCGAAAAAACAGGGCAGGTGCGAAGGCGTGGATACGCCGGTAGCGGCTTTTCCGGGTCATTGGGGCCCCAATGCGTTGTTGTTTTACGATGGCGACATGTTCCCTGCAAAATATAAACACGGCGCTTTTGTGGCTTTTCATGGTTCATGGAACAGGGCTCCGCTGAAACAAAAAGGCTATAAAGTGGTATTTGTGCCCTTTAAGGACGGCAAACCCAATGGAGATTGGGAGGTATTTGCCGACGGTTTTACGGGAGCGGAAGAGATCGCCTCGCCGGGAGACGCGCAATACCGTCCATGCGGATTGGCGCAGGGCCCCGACGGATCCTTATATATCTCCGATTCCGTAAAAGGAACCATCTGGAAAATAACGTACAACGCTTCTAATAAATAACGATGAAAGGAATTCTTTTAGCCGCGTCCATAGTATTGACGACCCTCGTCTTTAGCGCTTATACCCGGGAGGCCCCCGGCGATCAATATAGGGTGAGCATAGACGTTAGTGATCCCGCCGTTTTGAAACAGGACGATTTTAAAGCCTCCATGGACAGGGGAAAAACAGCTTATGAAACTTACTGTCTTGCCTGTCATCAGGCCGACGGCAAGGGCGCTCCCGGTATGAGCCCCACGTTGGTAAAAACAAAATGGGTGTTGGGCGATAAAAAAAAGCTCATCAATATTCTGTTGAACGGGATGGATGAAGAAATTGAAGTAAATGGGGAGATCATCAATAGCGTGATGCCTGCGCAGGCAATGCTCAGCGACCAGGAGATGGCCGACGTGCTGACCTATGTCAGAAATAGCTTTGGCAATAAGGCTTCAGCGGTAACGCTCGCCGAGGTTAAAAAACAAAGGGGAAAATAGATTGTCCATAAGAGCGGGCGGCAAGCGCCCCGGGGCTTATCAAGTTAACAACAAACAATGAAAAGGGTTTTATTTATAGACAGAGACGGAACACTGATCAGGGAAGCGCCGCCTACTTATCAACTGGATTCGTTCGATAAGCTGAGCTTTTACCCCCGCGTATTTGAATACCTGGGAAGGATAGCCCGCGAACTGGATTATGAGCTGGTGATGATCACTAACCAGGATGGTTTGGGCAGCGCCAGCTTTCCCGAAGAAACA
>JAEUVR010000334.1 GCA_016786785.1 Chitinophagaceae bacterium | reverse complement strand
ATCGTTATACCCGAGGTCAAGGAAAATACTGCTGTTCGTAAGCGCGGCATTGGAAGAAGAGGGATCGGGCGCCGCCTTAAAATCGCTCCAGGAAAGTTTCCTGGAAGCGCTCCATTCAATAAGATGGCTATCGTCTTTAACGAAGACAGCGCTGAGGATAAATACCAGAAACAGTTGCTGCATCATACTATTCGGCTAATGCGCAAATTAGCAAATCAACGGTATCTTTTCCCGGATTTAACATTCGCTAAGATTCGTTCGCTTCGGCGGGCGGAATTGCGCCGCTCAACCCCTTGTCTCTATAAAAATCCTGCGCGACCGCGCGTAATATATTTTGCCGCTATTCGGAGAAGCGCTAATCGTCAATACGCTATGGGCGCAACATGAATTATCCTCTACTGAATATGCTACAGGCTCGCAGCCAACAAACACCAGGTCCTCTATACGATCGGGCCCGCGTCAAGTATGGCAGGATCAAGTTCTGCGGCATATTTGGTAAGATTTGCTTTGAACTGCGCAGCAAGACCTTTCGCAGTTTGATCATACGCTTCTTCATCGGCCCAGGTATTGCGGGGATATAACAAGGAGGAAGGAACGCCGGGACAATGATTAGGGATCATTAAACCAAAAACAGGGTCTTTACGGTAAGACGCGGCATCCAGTTTTCCTTCCAGCGCTGCGGCAATCATCGCCCGCGTATAAGGCAAAGAGATCCTGGAGCCCCTGCCATAAGCGCCGCCTGACCAGCCTGTATTGACCAGCCAGCATTTCACCTTGTATTTTCTTAGCCTTTCGCCAAGCATCCGGGCATATTTCCCGGGATGTAGCGGCATAAAGGGCGCTCCGAAGCAGGCGCTAAAGGTAGAAACAGGCTCTTTCACTCCTTCTTCCGTGCCCGCCACTTTCGCGGTATAACCCGATATAAACTGGTACATGGCTTGTTCCGGATTCAGGACGGAGAGCGGCGGCAGTACGCCATAAGCGTCGCAGGTCAGAAAAAATATATTTTCGGGGATGGAACCGATAGCCGGGTCGCAGGCGTTTGGAATATAGTATAAGGGATAAGACACGCGGGTATTTTCCGTGACAGATCTACCGGAGAAATTAACGGCGCGGGTTCCGGGAAAAAAATCCACGTTCTCCAACAGGGCTCCTTTCCGGATGGCCTGGAAAATATCGGGCTCTTTTTGATTATCCAGGTCTATGGTCTTGGCATAACAGCCGCCTTCCATATTAAAGATCCGCTCATCGCTCCAACCATGTTCATCGTCTCCGATCAACCTGCGTGAAGGATCTGCGCTGAGCGTGGTCTTCCCCGTGCCGCTTAATCCGAAGAACAAAGCTGTATCGCCCCGCTCACCGATATTGGCGGAACAGTGCATGCTGAGTACGTTTTCCCGGGGAAGTAAAAAATTAAGCGCGGTGAAAATACTTTTTTTGATCTCCCCGGTATAGCCCGTGCCCGCGATCAGGATCATTCTATGCCGGAAGCTGATCGTTACTGCATGTCGATGGCGGACGCCGTATACCACAGGATCAAGCTGTAAGGCCGGGGCGCAGAAGATATGCCAATCGGGCATAAACTCCGGAAGTTCTTCCTGGCCGGGACGCAGGAACATATTGTACGCAAACAGGTTGGCTGACGCGTCTTCATTAATAACCCTGATGTTTAATCGAAATGCCTCGTCGGCGCAGGCGTAAGCATCCCTGATCCAGTATTCCGGCAGACCGTTAAAATAGCGTATGATCTCCCGGAAGATAAGATCGAAATACCGGGATTCTATGGGATGGTTAAACCCATCATTCCAGTTGATGGTTGGGTCGGTCAGCTCGTCCCTGACAATAAACCGGTCATTCGGACTGCGACCGGTAAATTCCCCGGTACGGATGGCCAGGGCGCCGGAATCGGTCAGTATTCCTTCTCCCCGGACTATGCTATAGGCCTCCAGTTCCCCTGGACTGAGCTGATAATGTATGCGCTGATGGAGCGAAAGACCCCAGCTCGTAAAATCGCCCGAAGGCAGGGAAATCGTGGATACCGACATAGTGGTGGCAGTTTTGAAGAAACAAAGTTAATTTGTATAATTATCTAAAACAAAACGCCAAAATGCCATTAAATTAGAAATAATCTAATAAATATTAAAATATCAGAATTTAATTTAACTAACAATCGTTAGTGTTTGATAAGATTCCCAGCGTTTAGCCATTTGATAAATAATGGTTAGCGAAAAAAATATTTTGGGTTTTAAACCACATATCATTGTGCGTTCCTCGCTTATGCTACAACTTCCGAAACAGCAACGATAGTCTCCATCAACCTTAACCTGGCGGCCTCGGTGTTATCCCTGCTTTTATCAAATAAAGCCGCCGTCGCGATGGTTGATAGCGCCGCGATAATTGTCGTACGATGGATGGATCCGGCGGTATGTCTCAGTTCTTATTCAATAACATTATCACTGGCCGCAGTCATATCTGTTTTCATTCCCTATTTTTACACTTTAGATAACGCATGAAATACTTACCGCTCGATCCAACTATCTTTATCCAGAACAGGCAGCGTTTTATGAAAAAAATGGAGGCCAATTCCATTGCCATTTTTAACAGCAATGATGAAATGCCTTCCAATGGCGATGCGCACTACCCTTTTAAACAAAACTCCGATCTCTACTGGCTGAGCGGCATTGACCAGGAAGATTCCATGATCATCCTCTTCCCGGACAATCCCGATCCGAAATTCCGCGAAGTACTGGCGCTGGTTCGCCCCAATGAGCTTAAAGAGAAATGGGATGGCAGACGGCTAAGGGCGGATGAAGCCAGAAAGATTTCCGGTATAACGTCCATTATATGGTTGGATACGCTTAACGCCCTCCTGCAAGGCTGGATACACCAGGCCGACAATATCTATCTCAACACCAATGAGAACGACCGCAAATCCAGCCTGGTTCCGACAAGAGATTACCGGTATGCGGAAACCATGAGAACGCAATTTCCCTTACACCAGTACAGGCGAAGCGCCAGGATACTCCGGGAGCTCCGGGCCATTAAAACAAAACAGGAGATAGCCGTGATGCAGCAGGCCATTGATATCACCCACAACTGTTTTGAGCGCTTGCTGAAATTTATCAAACCTGGCGTAATGGAATATGAGATAGAAGCAGAGATCATGCATTCTTTTTTATCGCAGCGCGCTACCAGGGAAGCTTATAGCAGTATTGTCGCCTCAGGCGACCGCGCCAGGACATTGCATTATATCGCCAATAACCAGGAATGCAAAAGCGGAGAACTGGTATTGATGGATTTTGGAGCGGAATACGGCGGGTACTGCGCCGATCTCACCCGAACCGTTCCCGTAAACGGGAAGTTCTCCAAGCGGCAGGCGGAAGTGTACAATGCCTGCCTGCATTTGCATAAGTATGCTAAAAGTTTGCTTAAGCCGGGCATCTCTATTGCCGATTATACCGATAAAGTAGGCGAAGAAGCTTCTACAATATTTCTCCGCATCGGGTTGCTGAAAAAAGAAGATATCCGGAACGAAGACAAAAACAATCGCGCCTACCGCAAGTATCTATACCATGGCATTTCCCATCATCTCGGGCTGGACGTGCATGACCTGGGAGACAGGAACCAGCCTATCCGCGCGGGAATGGTATTTACCGTTGAACCAGGCATCTATATTGAAGAAGAACAGATGGGGATCAGGATTGAAAACAATGTATGGATAACCGCCAAGGGCAATATAGACCTGATGAAGAATATACCGATCACGGTAGAAGAAATAGAAACAAAGATGAAAGAGACCGCTAAACAAAAATCATGAAAACAATCCCTAACCTGTTCACACTGCTTAACCTGGTATTCGGTTGCATAGCCATTGTGTTCATCTTACAAACAGGCGAAACGCTGGTTACCCAGAACGACGAAGGCTCCTGGATAGCCCAGATGCCCGAAAGGATATGGTGGGGTTCCATATGCATAGGCATCGCGGCCATCATCGATTTCTTAGATGGCTTTATCGCGCGGCTTTTTAAAGCAGAATCTGAAATGGGCAAACAGCTCGATTCGCTGGCCGATGTGGTGAGCTTTGGCGTAGCACCCGGACTGATCCTCTACCAACTCCTGCGTATCAGCTTTATCCAGGAAGAAGGAGGACTCAACGCTTCTCTTTGGGCCCTCGCGCCCGCCGTACTGGTGCCCTGCGCCGGCGCCTGGCGCCTGGCGCGGTTTAATATCGATACAGAGCAATCCACCGTATTCAAGGGCGTTCCTATTCCTGCCGCAGGACTGGTGATCGCTTCCCTGCCCCTGATCATCTTTTATGATTATTTCGGGCTGGCTCCCTTATTGATCAATAAATGGGTATTGTACCTCATCATTCTTTTGATCAGCTGGCTGATGGTTAGCAAATTACCGCTGCTATCCCTGAAATTTAAGGATGCTTCAGTTAAGAATAACCGCGCGCAATATCTTTTGGTCGGGTTGGGGATAGCGGCCGTTATCTTTCTGCAGTGGCTTGCCGTTCCGGTAATATTTATCCTATACATCCTGGTATCGGTACTAATGAAAAAAAGCTGACCGCTTATGCTTCCAGGGCTGGGCGGAGCATTCAACCAGGCGCATACAGACTAAAATTGCCGGCGTCAACTCCTTGCCAAATGGCATTTTTCAATTAGGTTTGCCCTTTAAAAAATACAGAGATGACCTATACAGTACAGGTAAAAGTAATGCCGCTGAAAGAATTATTGGACCCGCAGGGAAAAGCAGTATTGGGCGGCTTACAAAATCTGGGGTTAAACCAGGTAACCGATATAAGGATCGGGAAGAATATCCATTTACAGATAGAGGCGGAATCCGAATCCAAAGCAAAAGCCATCGCGGAAGAAGCGGCTAAAAAATTGCTGGCCAACGAAGTGATGGAATATTTTGAAGTCGCCATTTAAAGGTCATGCTTTACCTTGTCCCCACTCCTATCGGCAACCTGCAGGACATCAGCTTAAGGGCTATAGAAACATTAAAAAAAGCAGACCTGATACTGGCGGAGGATACGCGAACATCGATAAAACTACTCGATCATTACCAGATAAGACAACCGCTCTCTTCCTTTCACCAACATAACGAACATCAGCAATTGCAGCGGGTGATCGACCAACTCTCCGCAGGCAAAACAATCGCCCTTATATCCGATGCCGGCACTCCGGGCATCTCCGATCCCGGATTTCTACTGGTAAGGGAATGTCTCAGGGCCGGCATAAAGGTCGAATGCTTACCCGGGGCCACCGCCTTTGTTCCTGCGCTGATCAACAGCGGGCTTCCAGCCAACCGGTTTTGTTTTGAAGGATTCCTGCCCTTAAAAAAAGGTCGGCAGACCTTATTAAAAAAGCTTGCGCTGGAAGAAAGAACTATGATATTTTATGAATCTCCCGTGCGACTGGTAAAAACCCTGAAAGACTTTATTGAATATTTCGGAGGCAGCCGCGAATGCAGCGTAAGCAGGGAACTGACCAAACTATTCGAAGAGAACAAAGGCGGTACGCTCCAGGAAGTATTGGATCATTTCAATACCAAAACCGTTAAGGGAGAGATCGTCATCGTTGTCGCAGGGCTGCCCGACTAATGTGCAGAACGCCAGCCAGTTTAAAAACGCGCCAACCGCGTGTTCGCAAGACCAACCCTTCTCAGCAGGCAGGATATTTGCCCGGCGGCGCGCATCGCCCGGTTCAGCAGTTCTATCGTTAACCAGAAACGTTCGGGTTATATTTTCAGAAGGCTAACCTTAATGCTTTTACCGTTTTTGTTAGACCGAAAAAAGTTGTTTAGTTATATTTTCAGTAGACTAAACTTAATACTCCGAACCGTCGTAGAATTTAAACGCCTGTCCTTGTTACATTTTCAGAAGGCTAACCTTAATCCTGCCTATAGCGCTGCTCAGGAACATCTTATTCAGGAGGCTGACCAAATTTTAACGCATGTCCTTAGCCGAAACATTTCGTTTAAATGCCGCGGGTAATTTTTTATTGAGGGCGCATTCCCATATCCGTATCACCCGCCATCCGCGCAGCTTCAGCGTTTTGCTGACCATCCTGTCTCTTTTCCGGTTGCGCGCTATTTTTTTTTGCCAGTAATCCTGGTTGGTTTGGGGTTTGGTATTGCGGCAATCGTGCCCATGCCAGAAACATCCGTCTACAAATACGGCAGTCTTGATTCTGAGAAATACAAAATCCGGTTTGCCGAAAAGTTTATAGTTCCTTCTCCATCCCTTGATCCCATTGGTTCGAAAAAAAGCGATCAGCTTGAGTTCGGTAGACCGGTTGCGATCGCTTTTTACCTTTCGCATGATCTCGCTTCTTTGCTCTTTGGTAAATGAGTCGGCCATCTTGTTTAT
>JAEUVR010000279.1 GCA_016786785.1 Chitinophagaceae bacterium | reverse complement strand
ATACGCCATCGCTATATCGCCCGCTTTTATCTTTGCGGAACGGATATTACAAAGCGCGTAATGGCTTCCTTCTGTCAACGCCGCCGCAACCATATAATCCATCTCATCAGGAATGATAGCTATAGCGCCTTGGGCAGTCATTGCTTTAAACTCCGCATGGCCGCCGAATGCATTATCATCATATCCAAAAACCCTGTCGCCCACTCGAAAGCCGGCAACCGCGTCGCCAATCTCTACTACGTCGCCGGCAAATTCGCAACCGAGTATGCCGTTCTTAGGTCTGAACAAGCCGCTGAAAAACCGGGAAATAAAATATTGGGCGCTACGAAAACCGCAGTCGGTGCGGTTTACCGTTGTGGCGCGCACCCGGATCAGTATCTCGTCCGGCCGGATGACGGGTTTGGCAACCTCCCGGATACTTGTCACCTCCGGCGGGCCATAGATCGTATGAGCGGCGGCTTTCATGATAGGGTAAGAAGGTTTAAAATTTTATCTCAATCCATAAACAATATGAACCTCAATTCTTACGCTTCGCGCTCCCTCAATAATAACAGAGGAATATCCGATTCTCTGATGAGCCTCTTGCTCACGCTTCGGTGAAACAGTCCTTCGAAAAAACCATACGATTTAGGAATGGTAATGATCAACCCCGCGTCCTGGTCTTCTGCAAAATCCTCGATCTCGTCGGCGATATCATCGGTTTCCGCATAATGATATTCCGGCGAAAAAGCGTCCAGCAGATCGTGCATCTTATATTGCCCCGGTATCGTATCCGTGTCGAAACGTTTTCCTTCCAATGACAGATTCAACACCAATAGTTGGGCATTCAATCGTTCCAGCCAGTTTCCGATCTCCGCTACGGGCGCGCTGCGAGACAGCTTTTTCAGGTCGCAGGCAAAGACGATCTTATCGATATTTTTGTAACGCGCATCCTTCGGTACGATCAGCAGAGGCGTTTGAATCTCCGAAGCCAGGCTTGTAGTATTGCTCCCCATCAATACCCGTTCCAGGCCGCTCTTACCTGTAGCCCCCGCTACAACCAGGCTGGCATCCTGTTGTTTGGCGAGCTGCTCCACGCCGATGATCAGCGGCAGGCTGTTTGCCGCCAGTTCAACCTGTACGCCGGCGTCTTTTCCCAAAGCCTGGCGCAGTTCCTTTTCCATATCTTCCAGGGACTGCAGGCTACGCTCATGCGCAGCCGCAATATCTACCTCAGTAGATACCGGAATATCCGTGCCGACCAGCACATTGCCATAGGAATGGTAGAGTACGATATGGTCAACCCCAAGCGGTTTGGTCAATGCGGCGGCGAATTTGATCGCGTTCAGGGATGGCTCCGAGAAATCAGTAGTAATGATGATAGTCTGCATGGCATTATTTTTCAATATAAAAATACAGGTTCCTTTGTTACCATAAATGCCGACGCTACAATTAATGATACATTAACGATAAGCAATGCAAAACGAATGCCGCAAAAAATAGGCTTTGGCGAAGCCGGTCTGGACTTACGGAAACTAACAAATGCTTAATTTCATAGAGCCATCATATAAATAAACATACCAACCATCAGAGAGAAATGGGAGCGTTTCCCTGGAAGCCAGCGCTGCTGACCAGCGAAACGGGCCGGTAGACAAACAAAATCCCCAACATCTTGAAAAATATCCCTAACAACTAAAATAGATCAGCAATTGAAAAAAATAACAACTACTGCGGAAACCCGGTTTTGCGCTTTTCTGCGCGGCGTAAACGTAGGCGGGACCACAATGAAAATGGCTGATGCCTGCGCCGTATTTGAAAAAACCGGGATGAAGAATGTGTCGTCGGCGCTAGCTTCGGGCAATATCCTGTTTTCATCCCCGAAGCGCCCGGACGAATTAAAGAAACTGCTGGAAAAAGCGCTGTCCGTATATTTCAGTTACGAGTCCTTTCTTTTTGTGAAAGATAAAAATGAGGTGGAAACTATTTTCAGCGGAAATCCTTTTTCGGTTCATTCCGAATTTCATATTTACGGTTTTGTCGGAGTCGACGGGGTTGAAAAAACATTAATGACGGTATTTGAAAAATCCGGAAAAACGAAAGGGGAGGAAGCCCAAATAGTCGCAAACAACTTCTATTGGAGAGTCCCTAAAGGGGATACGCTCGGATCCGACTTCGGAAAAATATTAGGGCGAAAAGACCTTAAAAACGCGTTCACCTCCCGCAACCTGAACACTTTTGAAAAAGTG
>JAEUVR010000131.1 GCA_016786785.1 Chitinophagaceae bacterium | reverse complement strand
ATAAAAAATTTTTGTTACAATGAACATTTATGTAGGTAACCTCTCCTGGCAAATGACCGATGAGGATCTCAGAACGCTATTTGAACAATATGGTTCTGTTACATCAGCAAAGATCGTCAAAGACAAAGTAAGCGGCCGCAGCAAGGGTTTCGGTTTTGTAGAAATGCCGGAGGATACCGAAGCTCAGAACGCATTGAGCAGCCTTTATGATTCGGAAGTCCTCGGACGCAAGATCATCGTCAACGAAGCGCAGCCCAAGCCTCAGAATGGCGGAGGCGGATTCAAAAAACGAAGCTTTGGCGGCGGTGGAAACAGCGGGGGCGGCTATAAAAAAGGCGGCTTCAACAGAGGCGGCAACGGCGGAGGCTACAACAGGGATTATTAATCATTCAGGATATATCTCTTTATTCGCAAAATCCTTTCTCACGAAAGGATTTTTTATTTTCAGTCGACAAGCCTGCTATCATTGGCGTTGTTTTTTGCATCAAAGCTGAAACAGCGTCGCTACCGAAAAGAATCAATTAGTTTACAAAATCAAGCTACATACAAGATCGTCAAAGCCGAAGCAAAATCGCCTCCAATCGAGGATAGCGATTTATTTTGAATTTTTATCCCCGGCCTTCAAAAGCTTTAAGGTTGAAACTGAGTCGCTCGTTTTACATGTTTCGTATGTTTTTTTCCGACGCTTCAAAAGCCTTAAGGTTGAAACTGAGTTGCTCAATCGAGATTTTTTTTGAAAACCACCATTTTTTACGTATCTTATTTACTTCCGAAGCCGCCTGTATTTTAATGGTAAATTAATGATTTGATCATCCCGTATTCGGCGGAATGCGCTATCTTTTCTGCCTGCCGGGGCTTTCCCGATGTGGAAAAAAATCTTTCAAATACGAAAGGAATTAGAAAAATCCGGGATGTAAGGCATGGCTTTTGCCCGCTACCAGCAGGTATTTGATCCGGTTGATTATTTGAAGCTTATACAAGCGTATCGTATTTTTCTATTTCTATTCGGGTAAAATTTATGATAATATATGGTGACTGTGATCATTCCTGTACTAAACGAAGCCCAGACAATCGCTAACGTAGTCCGATTTTGCCTTAAGGCACCATTGGTCAGCGAAGTGATTGTAGTGGATGATCAATCGGAGGATGAGACGGCGGTCATTGCCGCTGAGGCAGGAGCGATCGTCATCAGCAGCAAGGTCAGGGGAAAGGGAATATCCATGAAAGACGGCATCAGGCATGCCAGCAATGAATGGCTGGTATTCCTGGACGGCGATATTGACCCCTACCCCGAAAATACCATCACCGACCTGGCATTGCCCCTGGTAAAAGACGAAGCCGATTTTGTGAAAGGCTGTTTTGCCCGTAATGCAGGGCGCGTGACGGAGCTGGTGGCTAAACCCCTGCTGACCATTCTCTATCCCGGTCTGGCCAGCTTTAGCCAGCCCTTAAGCGGAATGATCGCCGGTAAAAAAAGCTTTTTCGCGAAGATTGAATTTTTTAATGATTACGGAGTAGATATCGGCATCCTCATAGATATGTACTTAATGAAAGCCCGTATTGCGGAAGTAAATATCGGCTACATAGAAAATAAGAGCAAACCCTGGGAATCCCTGGGAAAGATGAGCAAGGAAGTATCCAGCGCCATCATCTCCAAAGCGCAGAACCTTTACCCTGAAACCGTTAATGAAGAGCAATTTAACTCCCTCGAAACGATCAACAGGGAAATGAACAAGGTATTACGGGAAAATCTTTCGATGTTCCATAAGCTTCTTGTCCTGGATATGGACGATACGATATTGAAGGGAAGGTTTATTGACGAATGCGCCAAGACCTTCGGCTTCTATGCCAAGCTCGAAGATCTCCGCGCGGCGGAAAAGGATCCGATCATCCTTACGAAACGTATCGGCCTGCTGCTCAAGGGCCGCACCATCGACGAGTTGCTGCATGTGGTCAGCGAAATGACCATCATCGGCGACGTAAAGGAAGTAATAGAAGCTTTCAGGGAAAAAGGATACCGGATCGGCATTATCAGCAATAGCTATACGCTGATCACGAATTATATCAAGCAACAGATCGGCGCCGATTTTTCATTAGCCAATCAACTCGAATTTTTTAACGGCAAAGCCACCGGCGAGGTAAACCTGCCCTATTATTTTTTCGGTTCGCCCGAAAGCATCTGCGGCCACTCCTACTGCAAAACAAACGCGCTGCAATATGCCTGCGAGCAATACAGCGTAAAATTAAAGAACTGTATTGCCATGGGAGATAGCCGGGACGACCGGTGTATGGTCGGCCATGCGGGAAAGGGCGTTTCCTTCCGTACCCAGGACGAGATCCTGGAAACAGTCGCTTTAAAAAATATAACGGAAGAAAGTTTTCAACCTTTGCTAAGCCTCGCTTAGCGTCTTTGTAAACTCAAAAACAAAACATTATGCCTGAAATATTCTACAACATCATGGTTCCGGTCGACTTCACTGCAAGAACCAAATGGGCGGTAGCCAAGGCTATTGAACTGGCCAATAACCTGCATTGCAATATCCACCTGGTGCATGTAGTTTCCAGGCAAATGCTGCCCTTTACGTCTTTTGACGCCAGCCATGCGCTGGCCTATGATATTACCGCCGATCTTGCGAACGCCAGGTATAAACTGGAACAACTGCGCGACGACTACCGGGCTCATCTATGCGAAGGAAGCAAGCTTGAGATCAGCTTATTGCACGGCAATAAAAGCGCCGAGCTCACGCGATATATTAAGCAATTTCGCATGGACCTCGTCGTTATCGGGCTGCCGAGATTCAATCTTATCCACCGGGTTGTTTCCGCATTTTCTTTAAGCTCGCTGGGTAAAAAAACAAATGTTCCCACGCTGGCCGTGCGCTCCTCGGGCCTTGTAAGCCACTTTAAAAAGATCGTGCTCCCTATCCATAATAATATCCCTGTTCAGAGAATACGGCTGGCTACCATGCTGGCGCGTTCCTTCAGATCGACGGTCTACCTGGTATCCCTGCGAAAGAATACGTCTAAGAGCGACAATCTCATTCATAAAGCCCTTGAAGTGCTGCAGAGCATATCCACCATCCCCGCGCAGTGCTTCCTGCTCGAAGGGAAAAACCTTGCGAAAAGCACCCTGGAATTCTCTAAAAAGATCAATGCCGACCTGATCATGGCTAACCAACTGAAAGAGTTTAACATGCCCGGATCATGGAACAGGCTTACTAAAAAAATACTTTCCTACGGATCTAACATACCGGTGATCACGGTAGACAAATCCGAAGTCATCTCTCTATAACCCATTGTAAACCGCCTTGCAATAAGATGCCGGGGTTCGCAGCTATTCCTCTATGCGTAGCTGCAAACCGGCATGGGCGCGGAATATCCCATGTACCCTAAAAGCAGCCATTTCTCCATGAGTAAGCTGCGAGCCCGCCGCCTCATTTTTATAATCAATTGGTAATTAATCCATTTGAAATAAATTATCCACAGCGCACACAAAAATTAAATATTCTGCGTTTCTATTAGGTATGTCCGGCGCCTAAAAAGCGCTTCCGGAATCCACTGACCATCTGAAAACTAAAATCTAATATCCATGAAACAGGAATTACGCACTTCTGTTTGGAAGCGTTGTGCGCTTATTATGCTAAGCTTCGCTTTTTCCTTCTCATCCATCAGTCAAATGACCGAAAAAGCCTCCTTTATGGAAGCTGGTATTACGATAGGTCCATCCAACTTTCTTGGCGACCTTGGCGGAAACCTGGGCAAGGGCACTCCTTTTCTGAAGGATAATAATTTTCAGATGACCAAACTCACTTTTGGAGGATTCCTCAGTTATCATGTAAATGAATGGTTCGCAGCGCGCTTAGCGGTAAATATAGGAACCCTTGAAGGCGACGACGCCATCATCAACGGAAAGGGCGGTTATGAAGAAGCCAGGAAGATCCGCAATTCCAATTTCAAGTCGAAATTGATGGAAGTTTTATTGATGGCGGAAATTTATCCAACCGTATTCCTGGAATATGATCCTTCAGATATATTTCAAAAGTTCAGGCCCTATGGCGTGATCGGCGTAGGAGGATTTCATTTTAATCCCCGGGGCACAGATCCCGTAACCGGCCAATGGGTAGACCTCAGGCCCCTGCATACCGAAGGACAGGGATTTCCCGAATACCCCGACAGAAAAGAATATAAACTTACCCAGGTAAACATTCCTATGGGCGTAGGCTTAAAATATTTCCTTTCGGAGAACGTAAACATCTCCTTTGAGATCGTTCACCGCAAAACGTTTACAGATTATATCGACGATGTGAGCACAAACTATATCGACCCGGCGCTGTTTTATGCCAATATGTCGAGCCAGCAGGCTGCGCTTGCAGCGCGGATGGCTAACAAAACCGGAACGCCTACGTCGAGGATCTTTAATGCCGGCGACAAAAGAGGGAATCCCAACTATAACGACTCTTACTATTCTGCAGGCATCAAGCTGGGATTTCGTTTGAATAGCGGCAACCCTTATAGAAGTTCAACCAGTTGCCCGATCCGGTTCTAGCAATCATGACGGAATATGTTGAAGTTGCGAGCGGAAAAATCAAGCTCACGATCAGGTTCTAATACTATGGCCCGACAAATAATAGACGGACTGTTTTAATAATCGTTTTAGTAATCCGTACCCCTTGAAAACTACTCCTTCACAGGAGGATATATGAAAAAAAGAACGCGCACGTCCATACTTTCCGGGAATGACAGCATAAGGCTTAAGCGCCCCTATAAGCTATATATTCCCGTCATACTCGCCCCAAGCGCTTTCTGCCTGTTAACAATACTGGCTATGCTGACGGCGCCCCTTTCTTCTTCAGCAAGGGATACGGGGTTTATCCATCGCGACCATGTGCCAGGCGATTCTATTCTCATTCAGAAACAAATCGCCAGCAAAAAACATAAGATCGAGTTATATTCTAACGCCGATCAACAAGCGTTATTTTTTGGGGCCCAGGGATCGGACGATAAGGCCTATCAGCTATACCTGTTCGACATGGAAGGCCGGCTGATCAAACAATCGGAGATAAGGAATAAACAAACGGCCCTGATCAAAAACATCGAAAAAGGAAATTATTTTTTCGACGTATTCAGCGATGACGAGAGAATTGAAAACGGGCAGATTATCGTAAGATAAACCGCCATGACAACATAAGAAAATGCTTTTTTAATATTGTTAACGCAAAATAACGCAGGCATAATGTAATAAAAGAATAAGAAAAGCTCTTTCCATAATATTAACCCGGTAAGCGGTAGGGAAATTTTTAAAATCTGATATCCGGTTGAGTCAAACCTGGTCCGTTCCCTATATTAAATTAAAGTACCCTGATAACCAAAGATTTTCTTAATCACTTCCTACGCTTGCTTACCGGAACTTACTACAAACGCTCTGGTTTTTCCAGTATCCTCAGTGGCAGGCGATGAACAATTGCCTGCCATTGTTTTTTAGCAGAGTCGGTAAAACCCGGCGCGGCATGATCGGCCTCCGCAGAGGGATCGACGGCGTTTGTTCTCAGCGTCTATTTTTGAAGAAATGATGCACCGAGCCGCCCGCAACAAAATCCGGTTAGCGCTGCTAACCGATAAGTTCAGGCTTTAAAAAACGCGCGGTGTGGCTTTCCTTAACGGTTATGAGCTCTTCGGGAGATCCCTCAAATAAGATCCTTCCTCCCCCGTCGCCGCCTTCCGGTCCCATATCTATAATATGATCGGCCATTTTGATGACATCCAGGTTATGCTCGATCACCAAAACGGTATTGCCCCTGTCGACCAGCTTATTCAACACGTTCATTAAATGAATGATATCGGTAAAATGCAGGCCGGTCGTAGGTTCGTCGAGTATATAAAACGTTTTGCCGGTATCTTTTTTTCCCAATTCGGTAGACAGTTTGACGCGCTGGGCCTCGCCGCCGCTAAGCGTTACAGCCGACTGCCCCAGCGTGATATAGCCTAATCCCACCTCCTGCAATACCTTTATTTTCCGGTAAATAAAGGGCACCGCAGAAAAGAACTCCACCGCTTCGTCCACCGTCATATTTAACACATCGGTGATCGATTTGCCCTTATACCGGATCTCCAGCGTTTCGCGGTTATATCTTTTACCATTACATTTTTCGCAATTCACATAAACGTCCGGCAGAAAGTTCATCTCAATCACTTTCATCCCCGCTCCCTCGCAGACATCGCAGCGACCGCTCTTTACGTTAAAAGAGAACCTGCCGGGAGTATAGCCCCTGATCTTCGCTTCCGGAACGGCGGCAAACAAGGTTCGGATATCGGTAAAAAAGCCGCAGTAGGTAGCCGGGTTGCTTCTCGGCGTTCGCCCGATGGGCGACTGGTCTATTTCAATCACCTTATCGATCAGCTCCAGGCCCTTAACGGCGCCGTATTCCAATGGCGCCGTTCGCGAATGAAAGGCATGCGCGCTCAGGATAGGATACAGGGTTTCATTGATCAGGGTGGATTTGCCGCTGCCGCTAACGCCAGTGACCACAATCAATTTTCCTAAAGGGAATTTTACGTTTAACGATCTGAGATTATTGCCGTTCGCTCCTTTTAACTCCAATGTCTTGCCACTGCCCTTTCTTCTGCCTGCCGGAACAGGAATTGATTCCTCGCCAAATAAAAACCGGATGGTTTCCGATTGATCGGCATGTAGTTGCTGCGGCGCCCCTTCCGCAACGATCCTCCCCCCATGCTTGCCGGCGCCCGGACCGATATCTATCAGGTGATCCGCCGCCAGCATAATGTCTTTATCATGCTCAACCACCAATACGGAGTTGCCTATATCGCGAAGATGCTGCAGGGCTTTTATCAGCCTGTGGTTATCTCTTGAATGCAATCCTATACTGGGCTCGTCGAGAATATAGGTGATGCCCCGCAGCTGCGAGCCTATTTGCGTCGCCAGCCTGATCCGCTGCGATTCGCCGCCGCTAAGCGTTCTGGCGGAACGATTCAGGGTAAGATAATTTAATCCTACATCCAGCAAAAACCCGATCCTTTCACGGATTTCCTTTAATATGTCTTTTGCAATGATCCGCTGCTTGCCGTTCAATCGCTCTTCCAGCTCCTCAAACCAATCCATCAACTTATCGAGGTTCATCTCGCTTAGCTCGGAAATATTCCTGCCGTCAATTTTAAACCAAAGGCTTTCCCTTTTCAGCCTGGCGCCGTTGCATTCGGGACAGGTTTTTAATTCCATAAACTGTTCTACCCATTCCCTTAACGAATCGTGCGTTCCTCCGGTAAACCAGCGGTTAAGCTGGGGAATGATCCCTTCATATTCCTCTTTATACATCTGCCCGCCGATAGCGCCGCCTTCAAAATCAATACCCATTTCAGACGGGCCGTCCTCATTTCCGTAAAGAATAAGATTCATCGCCTTTGGCGACAGCTCTTTTACGGGTTTGTTAAGATCAATCTTATGCTTTTTGGCAAGTTGCTGCACCTGCCTAAAAACATAGGCTTCCCTTGCTTCGCCGAGCGGCGCAAAAGCGCCCTTGTTAACGCTCAGATCACTGTTAGGAATAACCGCTGATAAGCTTACCTGGTAAACGGCGCCGAGCCCTTTACATACCGGGCAGGCGCCATAAGGAGAATTAAAAGAGAAAGAATTGGGGGAAGGCTCTTCATAGCTGATCCCCGTATCCTCGCACATCAGCTCCTTGCTATACTGGATCGTCTTATCGGCATTGTTTACCAGCAGGAACATCAGTCCCTTGCCCGACTGCAGGGTTTTCTGCACGCTCTGGCTTAACCTCAGCTTCATTTCTTCCTTAACCGGAAGCCGGTCAATCACCACTTCAATATCATGGATCTTGTACCGGTCTACCTGCATCTTAGGCGCCAGGTCCTTCACTTCGCCGTCTATCCTTACTTTCAGAAATCCTTTTTTGCGCGTATCTTCAAACAATTCGCGATAATGGCCTTTTCTTCCCCTGACCAACGGCGCCAGCAAACTGATATTTTTTCCATTAAACTTCTGGAAGATATTGGCGACGATCTCCTCCTCGCTGAACTTTGTCATCTTTTTGCCGGTATGATAACTGTAGGCCTCTCCTACCCGGGCAAATAATAAGCGCAGGAAATCATACGCCTCCGTAATAGTGCCTACGGTAGATCGCGGGTTCCTGTTGGTGGTTTTTTGTTCGATGGAAATTACCGGCGACAAGCCGGTGATCTTGTCTACGTCCGGTCTTTCCATATCCCCGATAAACTGCCGGGCATAAGCCGAAAAGCTTTCCATATACCTTCGCTGGCCTTCATTGTAAATAGTGTTGAAAGCAAGCGAAGATTTGCCGCTGCCGCTAACGCCTGTGATCACCACCAGTTTGTTTTTAGGAATGCGTATATCTATATTCCTGAGATTATGCTCGCGCGCGCCAAATACTTCAATGTATTCCTGTCCGTTGACTACGGGTAACGACATTGTTGATACCTCATCCGATCGATCCTCGCCGGCAGGTTTTTTCTTCGCTGCCTTTTCCTTTGATTTTGCCATATGTAAATTAACGAACGTCAAATTTAAGAATAAACGGAGGTTTGGCGGCATGGAACCAAAGATCGTTTCAGAATAGGCCGCCGCAATTTCGGAGTCGGCGACTCAGTTTCAGCTTTAACGAATTATACCGCTGCGGGTAAAAATTCAAATTGAGCTGCCGCTATATCAAAGTCAGCGACTCAGATTATGCAACCGCGGATAGAAATTCAGCGTGATCCGCCGCCATTTCAGACAAAATTTTGTAATCTAAAAATCCCGCTTTACATTTGCCGAAGCTCTTTAAATATCTCTTATCAAGAAAGGCTGAGGGAAATGGCCCAGCGAAGCCTTGACAACCTGTTCTGCTTACCCGGAATAAGGTGCCAACTCCATCCCAATGGATTAATTGGGACAGATAAGTCAGATAAATGCCTTTATCATTCAAACGGTTTCTCCCGAAACCGGATAGATCATAAAAGTTCTTCTGGCTGTCGGAAGATTTTGTTGCCCTTATCTATTGCAGCGCATTTTATTCCTAAGCTTCGCTGTTATTCCTTTAGTCTCTCCAAGGTATTTTAAGGCTAATCATATTTTTTATTTAACCGATAGAAAGCTACTAAGCCGCCTGTTCGCAAGGGGTTGAGTAGACGAATATTAGGGTAAAATTTGGGAAATGATGAAAAAGTCTGCTAATTTTGTAGGAATTTACTACCGCTTCATGAACGCAACTATCGCTATATACAGTCATTCTATTGCTGAATGCGCTACTATGCGTTGCGTTATGTGCCGCAAGGCATAAATAATTCATATTCCTCAGACAGCCTACCTTAATGGTAAAAATTTCTCTCCGAGAAAACACGTCAAAGCATTTTCACATTTAAAAAACGCCAATTATGAGTCTTCGTTTTGAAACCCTTCAGCAACATGCAGGTCAGCAAGTCGATCCAACCACTAAATCCCGCGCTGTTCCCATTTATCAAACTACTTCTTATGTATTCGACAACGCCGAACATGCGGCCAATCTTTTTGGCCTGAAACAGTTTGGCAATATTTATACGCGGATCATGAACCCGACCTCCGACGTATTTGAACAGCGCATTGCCGCGCTGGAAGGCGGGGTGGCGGCCCTGGCAACTTCTTCGGGGCAGGCGGCGCAGTTCCTGGCCCTGACAAACATTCTTCAGGCCGGCGAAAATTTTGTTACCTCTTCTTTTTTATATGGCGGAACCTTTAACCAGTTTAAGGTTTCTTTTAAAAGATTAGGGATCGACGCTCGCTTTGCCGACAGCGACAATCCTGAAAGCTTTGAAAAATATATTGATAAAAATACCAAGGCCCTCTATCTCGAAACCATTGGCAATCCCCGGTTAAACATACCCGATTTCGAAAAATTTGCCGCCCTCGCCAAAAAACATGACCTGCCGCTTATTGTAGACAATACTTTTGGCGCCGGCGGATATCTTTTCCGGCCGCTCGAACATGGCGCTAATATAGTGGTTGAGGCCGCTACTAAATGGATCGGCGGTCATGGCACTACTATCGGCGGCGTTATTGTCGACGGGGGCAACTACAATTGGGGCAACGGTAAATTCCCGCAGTTTACCGAACCTTCAGAAGGATACCACGGATTGAAATTCTGGGATATATTCGGAGAAGGCAACCCGTTAGGACTTCCCAATATCGCTTTCGTCATACGCGCCAGGGTAGAAGGATTGCGCGATTTCGGGCCCTGCCAGTCGCCTTTTAACTCCTTCCTTTTATTACAGGGATTGGAAACCTTATCGCTCCGCGTTCAACGGCATGTAGACAACGCCCTGGCCCTGGCTACATGGCTGGAAACGCATCCCCATGTCGAATTCGTAGAATACCCCGGATTAAAATCCAATAAATACCACCAGGTAGCGTCCAAATATTTACGCAACGGTTTCGGCGGCGTAC
>JAEUVR010000041.1 GCA_016786785.1 Chitinophagaceae bacterium | reverse complement strand
ACCTCGAAAAGCCCTGCAGCCATAATCCGCATGAGGGCGAACTGATCGTGGCCGCGGCTAAAAAATACAACCGCACGGTATTATTAGGAACGCAACGCCGCTCCCTGCCGAATATACAGGCGGCTATCAAAGAACTGCATGGAGGGATCATCGGCAGGCCTTATTACGCTAAAACATCTTATTCCAACAACCGCCCTTCCATTGGCATAGGCAAAGAAACGGCGGTTCCTTCATGGTTGGATTATGAACTCTGGCAGGGCCCGGCGCCGCGCGAAAAATTCAGGGATAATATAGTGCATTATAACTGGCATTGGTTCTGGAACTGGGGAACCGGCGAAGCTTGTAACAATGGCGTACACTCTGTGGATATCGCCCGCTGGGGATTGGGAGTGGACTACCCGGTCAGGATCAGCTCCGGCGGCGGCCGTTACCATTACAAGGATGACTGGGAAACCCCCGATACCCAATCGATCAATATGGAATTTGATAACAACACCTTTATCAATTGGGAGGGCATCAGCTGTAATGGACAAAAAAGGAATCTTGCCGGAGGCGTAATGTTTTACGGCGACAATGGTTCCCTGCTGATCGGCGGCGGAGAGAATGAATATACCGTCTATGATAAGGATAACAAGGTCGTGAAACAGGTTGGCGGCGATCAGCAAAGCCAGCAGCCGGCAGTAGTCTCTTCGCAGAACTCATCAATCCCTATATCGCTGGATTCAACGGCGCTGCATTTCGAGAATTTTGCCAATGTGATCCGCAAGGGGGCCGTGTCCAACCAGGATATCCTCAGCGGGCATAAAAGCACCTTGTTATTACAACTGGGCAATATTGCCCAGCGCACAGGCCGCACCTTACAGATAGATCCTAAGAACGGGCATATCCTGAACGACAGGGAATCGCTCAAATACTGGAGCAGGGAATACCAGCCTGGCTGGGAACCTAAGGTCTAACCAAAAGCTATAGATAAGCGCGCCGGCCGGTCTGCATATAGACGAGCCGTAGATAACGGACGGCATTAAAAATTTAGGATAAAATATTTAAGTTGCCCTTAAAGGTTTTATCCTAAATTTTTTTAAATAGTTTAGCGCAATTAAAAATCTAACGAAGACTTAAAATATGAAAATGAAATCTTTCCTGTTGATGGCATGCGCAAGCATTTGGTTTGGATGCGGCAGCCGTCCTACCGAGCAATCAGATCCCGCAGCGCTTAAACCCAATTATTCGACTCCGCCGTTTGTAATAGACGCGCATGTTCATTATAAGGCTACCGATGAATGGGAGAAATCTTTTATTGACGTATATACCCGCCGCAATGCAATGGCCTGCCTCATGGTGCGCTGGAAAGATATTGACCGGGGGATAGCTTTTGCAAAAGCGCATCCCGACAGGATCATTCCCTATGCCATGATTGAGATCGACAGCCCGACCATCCTCGAAGATGTAAAGAAAGTACATGCCATGGGATACAAGGGACTCGGAGAATTTTTTGCCAGGAACCAATGGAATTACGACGACTTAAAATATGAGCCCCTGTGGACGCTGGCCGAGGAACTGGGCATGCCGATCGCCCCTCATACCGGAACCTTATCCAATGGAATGATGTCGAGGCTGCGGCCCGGCTATCTGGCTACCATTGCGTCCAAACATCCTAAATTGATTATTGTGGGCGCTCATTTTGGCAATCCCTGGTATGCAGAAGCCGGAGAAGCTACCCGCAGGAATGCCAACCTGTATTTCGACCTGTCGGGTTCATCGTTGATCAAAAAAGAACATGATCCCGGCTTCTGGAAGGAATATCTCTGGTGGACGCCTTATGTAGGCAAAACCACGCCTCATATGCCGAAAGACCTGACGCCTGCATTTGAAAAGATCGTCTTTGCTTCCGATGAAGACCCGGAAGGGCTGGAAGACAATATTAGAAGGTTTAACAAAATGCTTGACGCCAATGATGTATCCGATGAGACAAGGGCTAAATGTTATGGCCTTACCATGGCCGCTTTTCATGGCATTAAGGCAGACGGCTTAAAATAAGCTCGTTTTTCATTAAGCGATGATCTAAATAAATTACCTTAACAGGATATGTTCATTACTAATTTAAAAGATTATGAATTCCAGAAGATCGTTCATTAAAAAGATAACCGGCGGCGTAGCATTTTCTGCCGCGGCATTTTCTTCCTCCTCTGCGCTGGCGTCAGAACTGGCGTCGATACAAGGGCCCATGCAAAAGCGTATACGTATCGGCATTATTGGAGCAGAAAATTCGCATACGGCCGCATTGGGTAAACTGTTTAATATAGATAAGAAATTCCCTGGAGTGGAGGTCCTCTATGTGTGGGGCGAAACGGATGAATTTGCACAGGCGGCCGCTAAGGGCGGGAAGATCCCCAATATCGTCAAAGACCCTAAAGAAATGATGGGCAAGATTGACGCCCTCGTGGTGGACCATCGTCATGCCAAATACCATCTTGAAGCGGCGACGCCGTTTGTTAAGGCTAAGATCCCCACATTTGTGGACAAGCCATTTTGTTACCGCGTGGAAGAGGGAAAGAAATTTTTAGCAATGGCCCGCGAGATCGGTACGCCGGTTACCTCGTTCAGCTCCCTCACCCAAATGGCAGGAACGGCGGATATGAAAAAACAGGTCCAGGCAATGGGCAAGATTACGCAGGTTATCTGGGCCGGGCCGGTTGATCTTGACTCTCCCTGGGGCGGCGTCTTTTTTTATGGGATCCATATAGTGGAGCCGATGATGCATGTTTTTGGAGAAGATGTGGAAAGGGTAAGGGTAACTAGGAACGGAAAAGATGGCACAGCCAATGTGATTTTTAAAAGCGGGCTGGCCGCCACGCTTATTTTTAAAAATGCTTCCCGGAGCCGCGAAACCTATGTCGAAACCAAGGACGGATTAGTTGAACTTAAATCAACCGTGCAGGAACCAGATCCTGAACAAGGATATAAGGATATCGTTGAGATGTTCCGCACTGGCAAGGAACCCCGTAGTCATGACAGCATCCTGAATACGATTGCCGTACTTGAAGCTCTCGAAAAATCCAGCGTTACCGGGCAGTGGGAATGGGTAGGAGTCTGAGCCGCTACGCGTTGCTGACGCCGTGCTTGTCCCGGTAGCGTTCCCGGTTATTGTTCAATATCGCTTTTGTTTTCAGCGTATTTTGTAGATCGTTAAGTAATGATCTTTAACGTCCAATGTCTGAGTAACTCAAATATTTCCTGAGAGATTGGAGTAATGCCCGCGCGCCCTATTTAGCTTCATTTATGTATGTGAAGAAATTTCGGCTAATGAGCATATGTGCATATGCGTTATTTTTTACCAACTACTCAATATATAAAAACATCAATCATGAAAAAGCAATGCAATAAATATCCCCTTGTTTTTGCATGCGGTTTGTTTATAGCGGCGATGAACTTTTCTTTTACGGCCGATGCCCGCCATGAAGGCGGCGAACGCCATAAAACATTGGCAGAATCAACAGCGGACGCACATACCTCTACCGATCCGTTTATCTGTAAAGAAGAGGTCAATACCCCAAAACCTTTGGACAATGGGCCTGCCGAGCTGCCTGCCCGGTATTTCTGGTTGATGGATTCATTTGTAGGCCAGCTGGACGAAGGCTTGAAAGCGTTCCCTGAAGCTACCCTGGCAGACTTAGACAAGCAGTTTAATTCCAAGCATTTTCCGTTTGCTATTCTCGGCCCCGCCGTATTGTATGCCAAAAAACATCCTTCCAATAAACGTTATCACGATCCTCGTATGCTGGCGCTGGCCCTGCGCATAGGCGACAAGATGGCTGCAGAAAGCGCTAAGGGAGATTATGGAGAACGGGCGGACGGAGACTGGGAAACCTATATGTGGTTAGAAACCTACCGGTTACTAATAAACGAATTGGGAGAAGAAAGAAAATCTACTTGGAAAAATGAAATTGTAAAATATATTAAAGAACTGGAAGAGGAATGCCTGCTGAGAATAAATTTTGGCTGGTACAACACGCCCTATACGGGCACTTCGCCGAATCATTACTCTATCTATGCTTCTATCGTTTACCTGGCCGGCAAAGTGTTTAAAGAAGAAAACTGGGTGAAGATAGGAGGGCATATCCTTAACCGGTTCGCCACTGTTGAACAAACGCCGGACGGCTACTGGGGAGAACTGGTGCGGTCCAGTCCAACCATCGGGTATAACCATCTGACGCTATCGAGCGTGGCGCTTTATTGGGAACATAGCGGCGACAAATTGGCGCTGCCTGCATTACGCAGGGCTACGGATTTTCATAAAAACTTCACCTATCCCAATGGAGAACCGGTGGAACTGATGAACGACCGCAATCGTTATTGGACGGGATCGGTGATAAAAGGCAAGGACGCCAGCGACCCTAACAACTACCTGACGGTTAGCCCCTGGGCGCAGTTTGCCTTTACCAATTTTCCTGACGGGCGTCGTTATGTGCAGTTCCTGGCCAGCTTTTTTAAACCGGAGAACATGAATGTGGACCTTTTAGGCAGGTTGGCGCAGAATACCCTGTATTACCATGAAGGACCGCTGACGCCTATACCGCAGGATCAGCAGCGTTACCAGTACCGGCTTAAACAAGTGGAGGGCGGCATCAGTAAGAACGGTCCCTGGGTTACGGCGTTCTCAGGGTTGTATAGTCCGCAGGCCATTCTCAACCGGTTTTACCTCGATCGCCAGGGAAATTTCAGTGTTTTTCATAAGCAGCTCGGCCAGATCATCACGGGCGCTAATTCAAAACGCCAGCCCGAACTGGCTACTTTCCAGGAAAAGCTGCAGGGCGACTATCACACTATTCCGATGAGTTCCCGTCTGCAGCTGTCCGCGGATACTAATCGCCTGTCGTTGGCATACAATACCTTTTTTGCTGATCTGTATGTGCCCAAGCCGACGGAAAAGGAGTTGAAATTCCGGTTTGTTATTTCCAGCATAGGCAACACAGCGGATGATCCTGCATTAAATCTCCAGTTGTGCCTGCGGTCTGGAAAAATGTTGGAAACAGGCGCAGGAAAAAAGATCATGCTGAGCGACGAGCGTATAGACCTGTCGCCTGCAGAGATCGGCGGATGGATAAAACACAACGGCTGGACGTTGCAGGTAGATCCTACGGCAAGTCTATCCTGGCCGGTTTATCCATTTAATCCTTACGCCGATAAGCCGGAACAGAATATCGTGCGCGCGGTGGGGCGATTGACCGTTCCGCTTAAGCTTAGGACAAAGCCCGGAGGTTATGTCCGGCCCGACGACCAGGAGATATCTTTCCTGCTGAAAACCGAATAGCGGCAAAAATCGCTTACGGATAAACAGACAGTAAGTTCCTTAAAATAGGGTAACAGGATTAAAGCCAGCCTGGCAGAAGTATTTGATCCCGTTCCAAATCCTTATAACAAGGGTTAAAGCGGGAAATCCGACTTGCGCGCGGAATATGAAAGCGCATATATTTTGTAGTTAGAATGCATTATAAACAGGTATAAATAATAATTTTAATCAACTCGATGTTTAATGAAAGCTATGAAAGGAGTATTAACGGTTTTGGCTTTAGTAGCGTTGGCGTTGCCGACATTTGCCGGTGGAATAGCTGCAGATAGCCCGCAGGACGCGGATCGCTCTGATAACAATAGGCTTCCCGGGAATACGCAAAAAATATCCGGTCTCAGCGGGCAGAAAGATAGCTTGCCTACAGTGTTATCGCCGGGCTATGGGGATCTGGTCAGGAGTAACCTGGAAGATGAAGCGTCCATACAATTTGCCCGCCATCAGTTGCCCAATAACCTGGACGACTGGAAGCAATATAAGCTTGAGCTTAGAAAGGAGATCCTTAAAAAGGCGGGCGCGATCGTCAATCATCAATTGCCTTTGAACATAAAAGAGACAGGCAGCGTAAAGATGAAGGGGTATACGGTTAAAAAGATAAGCTTTCAAACCCGCCCCGGGATACACGCTACCGGCAACTTATTTGTGCCGGATGGCAACGGTCCCTTTCCTGCAGTGATCATCATGCACGGTCATTGGAAAGGCGGTCATACCCACGAGATCTTTCAGTCTGCCGCCAGCAGCTTCGCGCTGAATGGCTATGTCTCGTTAACGATCGACGCTTTTGGGGGAGGAGAAAGATCGACCGTTCATGGCGTTGATGAATACCATGGAAGCAACCTCGGCGCTTCCTGTATGAATATCGGCGAATCCTTAATGGGCATTCAGGTCTCGGATAATATGCGCGGAGTAGACCTGTTGAGCTCGTTGCCCTATGTAGATGCATCGCGGATAGGCGCTACCGGCGCCAGCGGGGGCGGCAATCAAACCATGTGGCTAACGGCGCTAGACGAGCGCATCAAGGCCGCCGTTCCGGTCGTGAGCGTAGGGACATTCCAGACCTATGTTATGAAAGATAACTGCATTTGTGAATTATTGGTAGACGGACTTACCTTATCGGAGGAATCGGCGATACTGGCCATGGTAGCTCCCAGGGCCATAAAGATGTGCAACCATAACCAGGATGCTATCCCTACCTTTTTACCGGCGGAAATGCTGCGCAGCTATCGCAATGCCCTTCCTGTATTTAAAATGTATGGCGTTGAGCATAATATTGCCTATCAGTTGTTCGATCTCCCGCATACCTATAACGATCAGGATCGAGGAGCGGTCCTCGGGTGGTTCGACCTGCATCTTAAGGGTATTGGAACCGGCGCCGCTAAAAAGGAAACTCCCTTTGAGCTGATCCCCGAAGACCAGCTAATGGTATTCCCCGAGGGAAAAAGAGATGCAAATGTGGTCGGCGTCGCTCAGTATTGTAAAGAGAGGGGAACCGAGCTGAGAAATGCATTGCTTAATCAAACTTCATTTAATCTTTCCGGGAAAAGGAAAGCATTACAGGAAATATTGCGCGTGAACGATATGCCCGTCGTGAAGCAGGCGCATCGTTATTCCCGCGAAGCAGGATGGGACCGCGTAGCGCTGGAAACTTCTGATGGCAAGCTGATCCCACTGCTCGTGCGAAAGCCCGTCCAGCCGGCCGCGGGGTATACGATCATCAGCCACCCCAAGGGCAAACGTAATATTTCCGAAGCGCTGATTGAGGAGCTCAGGAAAAAAGGATCGGGTATTGCGCTGGTTGATTTAACCGGAACAGGAGAAGCTGCCTCCAAACGCGGAAACCTTATGGATGATGATATTTCATTTCATACGATCTCCCGCGCAGAACTATGGCTGGGAAAATCTGTACTGGGCGAATGGATCAAGGAGCTTCATGCGGTGGGGTCCTTTCTGGGTAAGGAATATAAGGCCCAGAAAATACGGTTTGACGGCAATGCCGAAACCGGGCTGGCTTCCTTATTCCTGGCAGCCATAGCGGCTGGTACTCCGCATACCGCGCCGGGCGTCAACAGTAATACCCTTGTCATAGAGAACATCACCTTACGCGACGCTCCCGCGAGTTATCTTTTTGATCAGCGGGAAACAGCGGATCATTTTACGATGGCTATTCATTTGCCGGGTTTCCTGAACTGGGGCGACGTGTCGCTGGCCGCTGCGCTGAGCGGAAAGAATATCATCTTTGTCAACCCCCTGACCATGTCGGGAAGAGCCCTTGACGGCGATGCATTGACGGCATACCGCGCCGAATATGCGAAATTAAGACTGGCCTGTAAGGCGCAGGGGAAAACGGTTTTCCAGTAGCCTCCGAGGATTTTCCGGATATATTTCTGTAAATCTTTCCTGCCGCGACAAAAATGCGCGATAACAAATTTGTGTTAGCGTGCATTTTTTGTCAATGGCGTTAATAGATGAAGATCTGGCTTCGGGCTCCTGTCATTTTTTAATAGGGGTCAGCAGCAATTTTCTGAACTCTACTTCTGAGCCTTCTGCCTGAACGGCGATCTGGCCTTTTTGGGCGGTGCAGTTAAATCCTGCATTTACTAGCTCATTGTTCACCCATACTTTTACCGTGTTGCCAACGCATTCTATGCGCATACTATTCCATTCGCCTACGGGTTTCTCCGATCCATCCGTAAGGTTTTTGATCCTGCGCCCCTTTCCTTCCGTAATGCCCCAGTTGTCTTTAGGGCCTCTCCTTGCTTCCATATCAGGGACTTCTATATCTTCCACGATACACCAAAAATCGCCCGCGTGTTCATGCATCATCTGTACTTCCAGCGATTTCGGAAACATCTGATACAGGGCGCGTGGCGTGGAAGCATGCACCAGTACGCCGCAATTGCCGGGCTTGCCTGCAAAACGATATTCTATATCGAGCCGGTAATCCTGGTAAACGGCGTCTGTGATCAGGTGCCCTGCCGGAACGCCCATGCTGACAAGCAGTCCATTGCGAACAAGAAAGGGGCTTACCGCCTGTTTATTGGTGTCCATGGCCGGAACGTCGACATGCCAGCCCTTCAGGTTTTTACCGTTAAAAAGGTTGACGGATTGAGCGGAGACAGGGGTCGATAAAAATAAAAAAGAGACGGCGGCAAGTATTAAAAAAAGAAGTTTGTTCATAAACCGGTATATATTTTAATAAACAATCATAAAATTTAGATACTAAACAGACGGATAAAAAAATCGGGACCGCATAGTTTGTAATTTTCAGAAAAGCCAGGATTATGAAACAACAAATTTATACATGGGCCCTTGATGCGCATAAAGATAATTATATACAATCTTACGCTGAATATTTTAAAGTTGGGTAAATAATAAAGCAGGCATCACGATAGGAAGACTTGCTGTGTTTTGATCAGGTTTCTGCTATAAATTATCTTAGGGTTTCTCCGAAAACTGTTAGCGGAGCGCTGTTTCTTCTTTTGGGAAGCTTTTTTCTTTTTCTGGAGATCGGAATAGTCGCCGAGGGCCCTTAACAAATAAAGAGGACGACTCAAAGTAAAATGAAAGCGCTGAGAATCGCGTAGGCGCAAATTGTTTCCATCAGGGCCGGAATTAAAAAAGGCCCCCTAAAAGCGTCTAACTTTTAGGGAGCGCTTCATCTTTTGATACAGCCTCTTTTAAGCTATTTGTTTTGGCAGAAAAGCGCTTGGTCTGTTGCGCCCTGCATTATTTTATCCTGTTATGCTTTTTTAATATTTCGATCACCTTATCCTGAGGCAATGCAAAAGCTTTGTTTCCGTTAAAACCTTCCATTGTTTCTGCCGCAACCATCGCGTTGAGAACGGATTCTTCAACAGACTGAACGGTAGCCTCAAACAGCTTGTTGATCTGGCCGTTGGGGAAAGCGTCGACCTTTACGGTCTCCTTGCGGTTGAAGGCCTGCGTGTTGGCTGTTGAAAAAGCGATAAAAATATCTCCTGATCCATTCTCGCCGCGTCCGCCGACAATGCCGATACCCAACGCAACTCTTTGTGCGATCCTTTTCAGTTGGAAGGGCAGGAGCGGCGCGTCGGTGGCGACGATCACAATGATCGACCCATCGCCTTCTTTATAGTAGGAAGACAATGGGGGCTCGACGTATGAATGGCTTTCCATTGCCATTAATTCCTTGCCTACCGGAACGCCGGCAATGGTCAGGTTGGCTTTGGACCCGAAATTGGACTGTACCAGTACGCCTAGCGTATAAGTAGCGCCGTCAATGGTAATTACTCTCGACGCGGTGCCGATGCCTCCCTTATACCCAAGAGTGCGCATGCCTGTTCCGCCGCCTACATTTCCTTCTTTTACCGGTCCTGATGAAGCGTTATTGATCGCTTCCAGCGCATGTTTTTCTTTTACATGAAATCCATAGATATCATTTAGCGAGCCGTCGTAGGTTTCCGCCACTACGGGATAGGTGTACCACCCCCCTTCCTTATACCAGTCCGTATCCACATACCATTTTAATACGGCGTCCCTGACCACTCCCACGCTATTGGTGTTAGTGATCATAATAGGCGTTTCCAGGAAACCGGATTCGGTAATCCAGGTAGTGCCGGTCATTTCGCCATTGCCATTGAGGCTGTACCAATTCGCATAAACGGGATTAAATGCCTTGCCTCTTGGAAATACGGCGGTAACGCCGGTTCTTACGGGACCTTTGCCGATAACGCCTTTTCCGCTTCCTGAGATGATGGTGCTATGCCCTACCTCCACGCCTTGCACATCGGTTATCGCGTTGTATTTGCCGGGCGTTCCTTCAAAAGGAATACCCAGGTCTCTTGCCCTGGGCTTCTGCGCTTCTGCGATCAGTATCGCAGGTAAGGCGATCATGAGTAGTACGAGTTTCTGCATAACGTGAAATTAGCGGTCTGTATTAAGTTTATGGAATGATGTGCTGATCTGCGATGGAGATAGCGTCTTCGATAATGGCCAGTCCCTCGTCTACCTGTTCGCGGGTGATGGATAAGGGAGGGGCAATGAACACATAGTTCCAGCGTACAAATGCGTACATGCCGAGTTCTTTGATCCGCGCGGCTACCTTATTCATTATTTCCATTTCGTTAGGCTTGGCGTTAAAAGGAGCCATGGGTTCTTTTGTTGTCCTGTTTTTTACCAGCTCGATACAGCCAAGCAGGCCGGTATTGCGGAAATCGCCGATAGAAGGATGGCGCTGTTTTATTTCTTCCATGCGTTGATCGATATACCGGCCCATTTCGGCGCAATTTTCTATGAGGTTCTCATCTTCATAGATCTGTAATGTTTCCAGCGCGGCGGCGCAGGATACAGGATGAGCCGAATAAGTCAGCCCCAGCCAGAGTACATGGTCGTCAAAATGTTTAGCGATCTTATCGCTTACGATCAGCGCGCCCAGGGGAAGGTATCCTGCGGTGATCCCCTTTGCCGTAGCGATCATGTCGGGGATCACTCCATGATAATCGACGCCAAACCATTTGCCTGTTCTTCCGAAACCGCTCATCACTTCGTCGGCGATCAGCAGGATGCCGTATTTATCGCAGATAGCGCGAATGCCTTTCAGGTAACCGGGGGGATATTTGATACAACCGGATGAACCGCTCTCTCCTTCCATCACGATGGCGGCAATGTTTTCGGGTCCTTCGAATTCCACTACACGTTGCACATGCGCAATGCAAAGCTGCTCGCAGGATTCCGCTTTTTGACCAAAGGGGCAACGATAACAGTAGGGGTCTTCCACATGCACCACGTTAGGCATTTGTTGCGCATCTGACGCTAATTTCCGGGGGTCTCCTCCGGTGGTCATGGCGCCGTAGGAAGCGCCATGAAAAGCGCGATACCTGGCGATGATCTTATGTCGACCGGTATACAACCTGGCCAGTTTAATGGCGTTGTCGATGGAAGAGGCGCCGCAAACCGTGAATAAGGTTTTGTTCATGCCCTTTGGGGTGATGGAAGCAAGCTTTTTGCCCAGCTCGCCTCTTACTTTGGTTGCGCAGGAAGGCGTAACATAACTTACTTCCTGCATTTGCTTGACAACGGCCTGGGTCACTCGCTGATTTCCATGACCGATGTTAACGTTCATCAGCCCGGACGAAAAATCCAGGTATCGTTTGCCGTTATAATCATAGAGATAAACCCCTTCCGCTCTTTCAACGGCAATGGGGTTCAGGCCTTTTTGTTTGCTCCAGCTAAACAAAGTGTAGTCGAGGTTATCCGAGATAACCTGAGCGCTCTCCGAAATGGTATTTGTATCCATAAGTATATATATTTCTTTTATAAGTGTAAAAACTATGCGCGCTAGCTCATCCAGTTAATGCCGGCTTCTGCGTTCCATTTCACCGTGCTCTTTTTCAACTGTGTCCAAAACTCTATAGAGCTCTTGCCGGTAATATCGCCAACGCCGAATTTGCTGTCGTTCCATCCGCCGAAAGAAAAAGGTTCGCGCGGCACGGGAACGCCGATGTTTACGCCGATCATTCCCGCGCTGGCTTTATCAATAACGTATTTTGCCATTCTGCCGTTCTGCGTAAATACGGCGGCTGCATTGCCGTAGGGGTTGGCGTTTTCAATGGCCAGCGCTTCGTCGACGGTATTGGTTCTGATGATGCAGATAACAGGGCCGAAAACCTCTTCTTTGGCGATCGCCATATCCGGCGTTACATGATCTATTACGGTGCTGCCTACATAGGTTCCGCCTTCTTTTCCTGCAACTTTTGCATTTCTTCCGTCTACCAGCACTTTGGCTCCCTGTTGCTCGGCTTCAGTAATATATCTTTCAATTCTTTCTTTAGAAGCTTTGTTGATGACCGCTCCCAGGTTGTCGCCGGGGACAACCTTCCTGGCTTCGTTGCAAATTTTTTCGATAATATGATCTACGTTGCCGACGCCAAGCATGGCGGATGCCGCCATACATCGTTGCCCCGCGCAACCGCTCATAGAAGCCACCACGTTGCTTGCCGTCATATCGGGCTGGGCGTCGGGCAATACCAGCAAATGGTTTTTGGCGCCTCCCAGGGCCAGGCATCGTTTGTAATTGTTGGTGGCGCGCTGATAAACAATTTTAGCCACTTTAGTGGAGCCGACAAAGGAAACGGCGTCGATGGCGGGATGATCGCAGATGGCTTCCACTATTTCCACATCGCCATTGACAATATTAAAAACTCCGTCGGGCAGGCCGGCTTCTTTTAATAGCGAAGCGATGCGCGCCATGCTCAGGGGCACTTTTTCGGAAGGTTTAATGATCATACAGTTTCCCAAAGCGATAGCGTTGGGGATGGTCCAGTTGGGAACCATGCTGGGAAAATTGAAGGGAACGATGGAAGCTACCACGCCAAGAGGAACATGCTCCGTTCTGCATTCGATGCCCTTGCTTACTTCCAGCAGTTCGCCGCCCACGATCTGCGGAAGCGCGCAGGCGAACTCGGTCAGCTCAATGCTTTTTTCAATTTCTGCGGCAGCTTCGCTATATGTTTTCCCGTTCTCTTCCGTAATTAAATCGGAGAGTTCTTTCAGGTTTTTTTCCAGCAGGTATTTGTAACGGAAAAAAACCTGCACTCTTTCTTTTATCGGCGTCTTAGACCATCCCGGAAAAGCTTTCTGGGCTGCGCTAACAGCCGTATCCAGTTCATTGCGGGAAGAAAGAGGAACCGTAGATAATAAGGAGCCGTCAAGCGGCGAGATCACATCCAGCGTTCGGGAAGAAGAGGAAGGCACAAACTGCCCGTTGATAAAATTCTGAATTTTTTGATATTTCATGATTATGTCCTGTTTATTCAAGGATTACAAATTTGACAATAATTATTGATTTTAGGTGCAGAATTTGCAGATTATTTTAATATTATTGACATAATTGTTTGCCTCGCCCGCCGCAGCTCCGCAGGAGCGAAGGCGTGCAGGGGTTCAAAAGAGGAAGGCTGACAGGGGCGATAGCCAAGAAGCGAAGACGGGGGAAGTTTCGAGAAGAGCCAGGAGGCGTCAGGAGGCGTCAGCGGGCAAGGTTTACTGCCTCCGCTCCTGCGGAGCTGCGGCGGGCGAAAAGCGTAGGCGGCAAGCTTTGGCGGTTGAAAGCGAGCCCCCTGTCATGGATTGAAAAGCCTGGCAGACTGGTCGCCAGGTATTCATATTTCCCTATAAGCATTGCTTCGCTACCGCTGGCCGGGGGGCTTCTTATGAAGCGGCCGCGGGATTTCTGGCTTAAGCATCCCTGTTTTGCTGCCATTGGCGCCGTCCATCTGCGTCATGGCATCACGCTTTCCTGGCCGCGGCCGGGAAAGCAAGAGGGCGTCATACTGTGTTTTGTTAAGGAGCGGAGACCGTCCGTTGCCGGGCGACATCGTCCATATATACTTTTTCCGCCTGGTTGCCGAAATGGCTGCGCACATAGGTAAGGATATCGGCAAGCTCTGTATTTGAGAGAAAGCCAAATGCCGACATTTTTTGTTCATACGCCGCCGTGCTGTAACCGGGGGGATTTACGCCCAACAGCACTTTTTGTATCAGCTCGTTTTTCTTACCCAGCGCTACCGCCGATCCCTTAAGCGAAGGGAATACGCCGGGCACTCCCGAACCGTCTTCTTTATGACAGGAAGCGCAATAACTATTATAGGAGGCGGCGCCCACAGGCATAACTACCCGCTGCGTGGGTCGGGTCTCTTTGCCGGTAGAGGAATTTTTACTTTTTGATATCCGGATGATCTTGTCGTCCCCTTCCACCGGGAATCCTGTGGCCGGGTTCCAGTCCCTGTTGCAGGTGGCGATATAAACGTCTCCTGCCGGTGAAACGCAAATAGCGCGGAGGCGGCCGAAGACTTTTTCAAAATAAACTTTTTCGTCTGTTACCTCGGTTCCTTCGGCGTTCAGCTTCAACACGCGAAGGCTTTGCGTTTTTAAAGTAACCAGCAATAATGCGTTTTCCCATTCGGGAATCGCCTTGCCGGGGTAATAGCTCAGGCCTCCCGGCGCTACGGTGGGCGTCCATGCTTTGATGGGACCGACCACATTGTGCGTAGCGCAAAAATCCATTTCCTGAGGTCTATCGCAGGCTCCTCGCACATATGGATAACCGTAATTTCTTCCTTTTTCTACCAGGTTGATCTCATCGTCGTCGTCATTGCCGTGTTCGGCGCTGTATAGTTTGCCATGAGGGCCGTAGACCAGCCCCTGTGGCACGCGGAATCCCAGCGCCCAAACGGGGCTTCCGGGAAAGGGGTTGTCGTCGGGTATGGAGCCGTCGAGGTTCAGGCGAAGCGTCTTTCCGCCGGTTGTAGCGGTGTCCTGCGCATTTCCTCCGTTCTTGTCGTCATTGTTCATGTCTATGTCGCCGGTGATCAGCATTATTTTTTTATCGGGGGAGATGACTACACGGGAACCATTATGGCCCGTATTCCCCGGGTATTCTAAAAGCGTTAGCGGGTCTACTAACGAATCGTTCTTATACGTGTATCGCACCAGCCGGGTCATAATACTATCTTTTCCGCCGCTTGCAGGATCAAAATTTTTATTCCAAAACAGGTGATTCAAATACAGGTAGGGCGAGTTCTTCATGTCGGGATGCAAGGCCATACTCATCAGTCCCAGTCTTTTCCTGTAGGCGTCGGGGACTTTCAACAATAATTTTGTTTCTCCTGTAGCAGGGTTCAGCTTGCTGATCTTTCCATTCTGTTCGGTAAACCATATCCAGTTATCGGGTCCCCAGATAAGCTCCCAGGGAACTTCCAGTCCGCTGACGACCGAAGTCGCGGAAACGCCGCCGGAATCTATCAGAACCTGTTGAGAAGAATTATCGGCGGAACCTTCGCGTTTATTGGCAAGATTAAAGACCAACAGGCCCGCAACAGCAATAAGGCAAACAATAATTAAGTATTTCATTTAATGAAAGTGTTATTATGTTAAAACCGATTCGGAAAGAAGGATATAAAAAAAGGAACGAAAGGTACTTACAAGTAGCTTAAAAACTCGCAAGCGGCTTAAAAAAATATTAGGCAATAATAAATTTAAGCGCCGCGCCTCTTCCTCTATACAAAGATTGTAATTGTCATCAATAAATTTTTATTCTTCAATTTTCGGATTATTTTGCGCATAATGTAAAAAATTGGCAATAGTTCATTTGAGTTTGGCGCGTTATAACCTGGTATAAAATTTAAGATGAACCATCCCCGAAAAATCGCTACAGACGCGCTGTCGTAATAATTTGTAACGCAGGCAACTATCATTCAATTCACCTAAACCCTTATTCATGGTTATTCATTTCAGAATAGCGCTCTTCGGCATCTTGTTGCTGCTTTTTACCGCCGTCGAATCAGGAACATATGCTGCGGCGAAACCTGCCCGCGTTGCTGCAGACCCTGCTTCCCGCCTGCTTCCTGCTCCGCAGAAGGTAGCGCTGACAAGCCAGACAATCTCGCTTACCAATGCCTGGACTATTGCGCCCGGAGTCAATATCGCTAAAGACGATATTGCTATTACTGATCTGATGCATGAACTGAAGCGGCGTTTTAATCTTCATATCAAGCTCCAGTCGTCTTCCAAAACAGCCGCGGTTCCTGCCGGGACTATCCGGTTCACGCTCAGGCCGGGATCGGTCGCGATCGGCGCGGTCAACGGGTACAAGCCGGAGGAATTAAAAAAACAGGCTTACCATATTAAGCTGAGCAATAATGTTATTGATATTACCGCCAATGCTCCAGCCGGCCTGTTTTATGGCGTTCAAAGCCTGTTGCAGTTGGTTCAGGAAGACAACGATAAGCCGTCTTTGCCTCAGGGCGAGATCACTGACTGGCCGGACCTGGAATTAAGAATGATTTATTGGGACGATGCGCATCATTTAGAACGTCTTGCTGCCATGAAACGCGCAATCAGCCAGGCTGCCCACTATAAAATCAACGCCATAGCGCTGAAGCTGGAAGGACATTTTCAGTACAAAGACGCAAAACCTATTGTTGAGCCCTATGCATATACCCCCGCCGAATACCAGGAGTTAACGGATTATGCAAAAAAACGTCATATTGAGTTGATCCCCTTCCTGGATGCTCCCGGCCATGTGTCTTTTATCCTGAAGCATCCGGAATATGCGCATTTAAGGGCTTATCCCGATAATAACTATCATTTCAGCGCCGTCAATCCTAAGGTGGATGAACTGTTGCTGAAGATGTATGATAACCTTATGGAAGCGAATAAAGGCGTTAAGTATATTTTCCTTTCCACCGATGAAGCATACTATGTGGGTAAGCCCGAAAATGAACAGGCAAAGGCCAGGGAATTAGGCGGGAACGGGCGATTGTGGGCGTATTTTGTTTCCCGTATCGCCAATGAATTGCATAAGAAAGGCCGAGAGGTGTTTATATGGGGCGAATATCCCCTGGAGCCCGAAGATATTCCTTACCTGCCGTCTCATGTGATCACTGGCGTATATCATGATGGAATGGCTCATTTATTTAAAAAGCAGGGCATTCGCCAATTAGTATATGCTTCTGCCCAGGGCATGGAACCTTTATTTCCTACTTACTATAGCTATCCTCCAAATAAGTTTATTCCTGCAGACGGCGAGAGCGCCAGGCTGATCACCGATGACGAAATGGCCCAGGGTAAAACCTATCCGGCCCGCGTAGGGGCGATGCTAACCAGGATATCTAAAGCAGTTGAGGCTAAGAAATCAGATTATCTCGGAACGGTGATCCCCGCATGGGGGGATTCGGGACTGCATCCGGAGTCTTTCTGGCTGGGATATGCGACAGGTTCGGCAATAGGATGGAATCGCCAATCAGTAACCGGCCCCGAATTGACCAATCGTTTCTATCATTCTTTCTACGGTCCTGATGTAACGGATATCGATAGGGTCTATCAGTTACTGAGCGCACAGGCCCAGTTCTGGAAAAACAGTTGGGATACAAAACCCCTGATGTTGCGTACGCCTATACTCGGAAGCTCAAGCGGCATATTCGATGAACCAAGGCATCTTTCTGATCATACCTTGTCTTCCTTGCCCATTCCTTCCGCCGGCAACTTATCGCTGAATAAAGACTGGACGGCGGGTAATGCGGAACGCCTGAAAGCAGCTAAGGAATATTTAGCGCAAAACAGCGAACTGCTTAATTTATTGCATGCCAATATAAGAAATGCGAGGCCTGAGCGACTATATAATTTCCGGGTTTTTCTCAGCATCGCCCAGCTGTGCAGGCAGGAGCTGAATATGCTGATCGACCTGGAGCGCATCAATTCATTCCTGCAGCTTGCCGCAAAACTATCTTCGTCCGATCCTTCAGCGGCTGTAGCAATGGTAGACCAGGCGCTGGACCAGGCAAAGATCATCCGCAACCAGCGGAACAAAACTTACCAGTCGCTGGTATCCGTATGGTATGAGGATTGGTTCCCCAAAGTGTTGGAAGCAAATGGCCGTGTGTTCTTGGATAGGGTAGATGATATAAAAGATCATATCCCGGTAAGAACAGCGGACATGAGCTATTTGATCTACCGTCAATTGCATTACCCTTTGGGCCAGTGGGCGGAAGAGACCCAAAAAGCGAGAAATGAATTTGCGGCAAAGAACGGTTTATCCCAGCGGACGGGTTCGCTGAACTGGAAGGACGCCGAACAACTGGATTAGGAATACTTAGGGGCGCCTATTGTTATCGACTTTATACCTAAGGCAAACAGAACCCGCAGCGCCCAAGCGGGTAATGAGAGGTATAATTGCCGTCAATAAATTTTTATTCTTCAGTTTTCAGATTATTTTGCGCGAGATATAAAAAAGTCGATGTTGAGTCTGTTATAAAAGAATAATTCGTAACGCAGACAACTAATATTCAATTTATCTAAAATTTTTGTTCATGGTTATGCATCTCAGAACAGCGCTTCTTGGTATTTTCCTTTTGTTTTTTACCGCTACACAGTCAGAAGCGTATGCCGCGGTAAGCGATACCCGCGTTGCCGTAGACCCTGCTTCCCGCCTGCTTCCTGCTCCGCAGAAAGTAGCGCTGACAAACCAAACTATCGCCCTCTCCAATGCCTGGACCATTGCGCCCGGAGCCAATATTGCCAAAGACGATATTGCTATTACTGACCTGATGCATGAGTTCAAGAAACGGTTTAATCTTCAGGTCAAGCTACAGTCGCCTTCCAAAGCGACGTCGGCCAAGACCATCCGGCTCACGCTCAGGCCCGGCGCCGTTGCTATCGGCGCGGTCAACGGGTACAAGCCGGAAGAATTAAAAAAGCAGGCATACCGTATTAAGCTAAGCGCCAACGCCATTGACATTACCGCGAATGCTCCTGCCGGACTGTTCTATGGGGTGCAAACCCTGTTGCAGTTGGTTCAGGAAGACAACGATAAACTTTCGCTGCCCCAGGGCGAGATCACCGACTGGCCTGACCTGGAGCTGAGGATGATCTACTGGGACGACGCGCATCACCTGGAGCGTTTTGCAGCTATGAAACGCATAATCCGTCAGGCCGCCCATTTTAAGATCAATGCCATAGCGCTGAAGCTGGAAGGACATTTCCAGTACAAAGACGCAAAACCTATTGTTGAGCCCTATGCTTATACGCCCGCAGAATACCAGGAGTTAACGGATTATGCAAAAAAACATCATCTCGACCTGATCCCCTTCCTGGATGCTCCCGCGCATGTGGCGTTCATTTTAAAACATCCGGAATATGCCGATTTAAGGGCATATGCAAATAACAATTATCAGTTCAGTACCGTCAATCCTAAGGTAGACGAGCTCTTGTTTAAGATGTACGATAACCTGATAGAAGCGAATAAAGGAGTTAAGTATATTTTCCTTTCCACCGATGAAGCGTATTATGCCGGAAAACCTGAGAATGAACAGGCAAAGGCCAAGGAGTTAGGCGGAAACGGACGATTGCTGGCTCATTTTATTTCACGTATTGCAAACGAGCTGCATAAAAAAGGCAGAAACGTGTTGATATGGGGCGAATATCCGCTGGAACCCGGAGATATTGCCTACCTGCCCCCGCATTTGATCAATGGAGTATATGACAGCGAAACCGCTGCGTTGTACAAAAAGCAAGGTATTCGTCAGTTGGTTTACGCTTCCACGCAGGGCATGGAACCCCTGTTCCCTACATATTATAGCTATCCTAAGCATAAGTTTATTCCCGCCGATAGCGTGAATACCAAACTGCTTACCGATGATGAAATGGCGCAGGGCGAACTGAAAGCCGGTCGCGTGGCTGGATTGCTAAGATCAATATCAACCGCAGTAGCGGAAAAAAAATCGGATTTCCTCGGAACGGTGATTGCCGGATGGGGCGATTCCGGCTTGCATCCTGAGTCTTTTTGGCTGGGATATGTAACGGGTTCGGCAATAGCATGGAATCATAAGTCTGTAACCGCCGCTGAACTGACTGATCGTTTCTATTATTCGTTTTATGGCCCCGGCGCTACAGATATGGATAAGGTTTACCAGTTATTAAGCGCGCAGGCGCAATTCTGGAAAGATAGCTGGGATGAAATGCCCCTGATGTTGCGCACCCCGATATTGGGAAGCCATCTTCGCATATTCGATGAGCCCAGGCATCTTTTTGATCATACTATATCTTCCTTGTCGGTTCCTTCTGCAGGCGATTTATCGTTGAGCAAAGACTGGGCGGCCGGTAACGCGCAACGCCTGAAAGTCGCTAAGGAATATTTGGCGCAGAACAATGAGTTGCTTGGTTTATTGCATGCCAATCTCAGGAATGTAAAGTATCAGCAGTATAATTTGCGGGCTTTCCTCACCATCGCCCAGCTGTGCAGGCAGGAGCTGAACCTGTTGATCGACCTGGAGCGTATCAATTCGTTTTTGCAGCTTGCTGCAAAGCTATCTTCCTCTGATCCTTCAGCGGCTATAGCTATGGTAGACCAGGCGCTGGACCAGGCAAAGATCATCCGCAACCAGCGTAATAAAACCTATCAGTCGCTGGTGTCGGTATGGTACGAGGAATGGTTCCCCAGGGTATTGGAAGCGAATGGCAGGACATACCTCGATAAAGTGGATGATATCAAAGACCATATCCCGGTGAGGACAGTGGACATGAGCTACCTGATCTACCGTCAACTGAACTATCCCTTGGGCCAGTGGGCGGAAGAGACCCAAAAAGCGCGAAATGCATTTGCAGCAAAGAACGGTTTATCCCAGCGGACGGGTTCGCTGAACTGGAAAGACGCCGAACAATTGGATTAGGAACATGGAGGCCTAAATGATAAGGCGCCCATATCATCGTCTGGCGGCGACTCCGTTTCAGCCTTAACGCTTTATAGGGTCGCGGACAGAAATTCAAAATGAACCGCTATGTATTATCTGAATTTGAAGCAGATTGTATAGTTTCGTTGTGGTGGAAGGTTTAAATGTGAAAATATTTTAAACTTTGTACTAATTTTATGAAGCTCCGGGCATTGCTTTTTACTAGCATTGGTATTGTTGTCCAAAGCAGCATAAATAAAACAAACAAAAACTAATTGCAGCAACGATCTACATATTACGACGCGTTACTGAAAAGAATATCAGAGGGAGACGAGCAGGCGTTCGGGGAGTTGTATAATACGTATTGGAAAAAGGTATACGCCTTTCTTGTGCGTATGACAAAATCTTCCCAGGTAGCCGAAGAGCTGATGTTGGATATTTTTACGGTACTGTGGACAAGCCGCTCAAGAATAGTCGAGATCAATGATATGGACGCCTTTCTTTCCAGGTCGGCATACAACAAGGCCCTGAATTTTTTCAGATCTGTCGCCCGGCAAAAAAAGCTGCAGGAGGCGTTGATCCGCCAGTCTTTACAGGCTTCGCCTGCTTATGAAGCCAATTCCCTTTCTGACTTTGAAATAAAAGAGCTGACAAAGGAGGCCATTGACCGGTTGCCTCCCCAGAGAAAGCTTATTTACAGCCTCAGCAGAACGCGTGGGCTTACCTACGACCAGATCGCTAAGGAGCTGGAACTCTCGCCGACTACCGTAAAAAAAACGATGTCGCTCACCCTGCGATCCCTCAAGTCCTATCTTCAGAAAAGAGGCATTGAAGTATCCATAATCGTGTTTTTCTGGTTTCTTCTCTTTGAATAAAAAATATTTTTAACCCGAATACTCCCATCGGCCCCCGGCCGGTGTCTGTTATTTACAGGACAAATCTCTATGGCTATATCCACTACCAGGCTGCATTATTTATTGGACCAGTATATTACTGGCCGGCATACGCCTGAGGAGTTAACTGAGTTCTGGGGGCTTATCGACCGCCTGGAAGACGCCGACCCCATTAAGGAACAGATCATGGCCTGGTGGCATGATGAAGAGGGGGCGGATAAACTGACTGCCAACGTAGATCCTGCCCGTGTGTTGGAGCGTATTTTGGGCGATCGGCAGCTAGCGAAGCAACCTGTCCATCGTATTCATTTTCTTCGTATGGCCTGGTTCCGGTATGCGGCAATGATACTGCTGGCTGTCGGGGTAAGCGTTTATTTCTATTACGACCAGGATCCGGCCCTGCCGCAACAGGAAAAGGCAACCGTTCAGCAGGAGATCAGGCTGGATGATGTTGCGCCGGGATTTGATAAGGCGATCCTTACCTTAAGCAATGGAAAACAGGTGGCCTTGGATGAAACCAATACCACCGTTATTTCCGATGGAGGGGTGGTGATCAACAAGGATAAGGGAGAACTGGTATATGGCAAAACGAATATCGTCGCTTATAATACGATGACCACTCCAAGAGGCGGGCAGTACAGGCTGACGCTTCCCGACGGCACCCAGATATGGCTGAATGCCGCCAGTTCCATTACCTATCCCACGGCATTTGTCGGCGAGGAACGGAAGGTGGAAATAAGCGGCGAAGTCTATTTTGAAGTGGCAAAAAATGCAGCAATGCCTTTTAAAGTGAAGCTGAGGGACGGTTCCGAGATCCGGGTGCTGGGCACTCATTTTAATGTCAACACTTATGCCGATGAGCCTTCTGTAAGGACCACCTTGCTGGAAGGATCGGTAATGATCAACAATAACGTAGTGCTTCAACCCGGCCAGGCTTACAGTAATGGCAAAGTGACGGAAGCGGATACGGAAGCGGCGGTGGCCTGGAAAAACGGAGTGTTTATTTTTAACAAAGATAACCTGGCATCGGTGATGCGCCAGTTATCCCGCTGGTATGATGTGGAAGTGGAATACCAGGGAAACCTGCTTTCCCGGACTTTCAGCGGAAAGATCAAGCGGGATCTGGGTTTATTGGATCTGTTAGACGGGTTAAAGAGCACGGATGTACATTTTAAGATCGAGGGAAAAAAACTGATCGTTACGCCCTAACGGAAGCGCGTAGGGTATAACGTAGAAGATATGGTTGCCTGAAAATAAAACCGTCCCGGGTTGCGACCGGAACGGCGGAGTTCAGGTTAACTAAAATTTAAAGTAGATAGACACTGCTTTATTCTTTAACCTAAAACTTTACAAAAGTATGCTTTTAACTGCACTTTGTAAAGGCCGTCCTCTTCATGGCCTTTTAACCAAAACTTTGCGAGTTATGAAATTAACCGCCGTAATCCTCCTGGCTTTTGGCATCCAGGTTTTTGCCAAAGGCAATGCGCAAACAGTAAGTTTTTCCGGGAGGAATATCTCCCTGGAAAAAGTATTTTCTGTTATAGAGCGCCAGACAAAATTTGTTGTTTTTTATGAAGATGCTTTATTGAAGCTGACCACCCCGGTGACGCTGAACTTAAAAAACAGCTCGCTGGAAGGGTTTTTAAAAGAGGCTTTAAAAAACCAACCCCTTGAATACTCTATCAAGGGCGAAACGGTTTTTATCAGCCGCAAGCTGGCAACTACTGTTACTTCTGCTACGCAGTTAGCGGCTGCTGAGCTTCCGCCTCCGATTGACATAAGAGGACGCGTAACCACCCAGGATGGCGAACCTGCTATTGCAACGGTTATGGTAAAAGGAACCAGTAAAGCTACTTCTACCAATGCAAACGGGGAGTTTACCCTTACCGGCGTCGATGATAACGCTACCCTGGTGATCACTGGGGTGAACATTGATCCGATGGAGGTAAAAGTAAGCGGGGCAACCATGAATATCAAGGTTAACTCCGCGGTAAGCAGTTTACAGGAAACTGTAGTGGTCGGATACGGCAGGGAGAAAAAAGTGAACCTGATCGGCTCTGTAGTAGCCGTATCCAATAAAGAACTGGCCGCGGCGCCCGTTACCAGTATCGGCAACGCCCTGGCTGGCCGTTTGCCCGGCGCCATTATCCAGCAAAGAAGCGGCGAACCCGGGGCTGACCACGCCCAGATCCTGATCAGGGGCAAGGGTACGCTTGGCGACAATAGCCCTTTGATTGTGATTGATGGTATCCCTGGCAGGGACCTGAATTCCATCAATGTCAATGATGTGGAAAGTATTTCTGTGCTCAAGGACGCGGCTGCCGGTATCTATGGCGCCCGCGCTGCCAACGGCGTTGTACTGGTTACTACAAAGCGGGGCAAAACCGGCAAACCGGTAGTGAACTATAATTTTTACCAGGGTTTTCTTTCTCCAACCCGTTTGCCTAAAATGGCCGACGCGGCTACCTATGCCCAGATGATCAGAGAAATGCAGACCTACGACGGCGTTTCTCCCACGAATATGCTTTATAGCCAGGAAGACGTGGAAAAATATGCTTCTGGTAAATTTCCCTGGACCCATCCCAGCGTAAATTGGTATGACGAGGTATTGAAAAATTTCAGCCAGAACCGTAATCATAATGTTTCGGTAAGCGGCGGAACAGAGGCGGTAAAATATTATTTCTCCTTCGGCAGCCAATGGGCGGACGCCTTGTATAAAAACAGCCCGCATAACTGGAACCGTTATAATTTAAAAGGAAATATAGAAGCCAATATCAACAAATATTTAACCGTAGGGCTGGACATAGCCG
>JAEUVR010000032.1 GCA_016786785.1 Chitinophagaceae bacterium | reverse complement strand
TATCGACCAACATGATCCTGAAAAAATTTACATCACCACGTTCGGCTCAAGCGTATGGCATGGCCTGCCTGCCGTAGAATAATAAAATTACCGGAATGCTCATGAAAAAACTGGTCTTTATCGACGTCTTACTGAGAAGCGTCAAAGCCTTCGCCATCTATCTTATGGTCGCCGGCATATTAAGCCTGGCAAGCGCATGCTCTTCGCGAACGACTGGCTCCGCCATAACAGAGAAAACCCCAAACCCTAACGGAAGAAATGACGACTGGGGCATGACGGGCTTTGGCGGCGGCGGCGCTATGTTTTACCCGGCTGTCAGCCCCTTTAATCCCGATTACGCTTTTGTGGCCTGCGACATGACCGGTTCCTACGTCACTTACAATGGCGGCGCCTCCTGGAGAATGTTTAACCTGCGCAACCCGGTCAACTATTTTGTGTTCGATCCGCTGGATTCTAATGTAGTATATGCTAACGGGGTTGGTTTATTCAAGAGCGTTGATCGCGGCGTTAGCTGGTCGCTTTTTTACCCCGACCCATCGGCAGTCAGCGGCATTGTCTCCCAGGGCGACCACGCGCATGAGGTCCTGGTTACCCGCGACAGCTCCCTGCATAGGGTCCTGGCATTCGCCATCGACCCCGACAATAATCAAAAATTATATGCGGCCATTACGGTAGACCAAAACGCCTCCGCTTATGTTTCTGAAGATGGCGGAAAAACCTGGACAAAAGAAAAAGCGCTGTCCGAAGGGGCTATGAATATTTATGTAGACCCCTCCTCTCCACAGGAAAACCGGACCGTCTATTTTGCCGCCAAAAATGGGATAACAGTTAAGAACAATCGAAATTGGAAAACCAACCAAACCCCTGATGGCGTTAACCAGGTCATTAAATATGGAGGAGGCTTTGACAAGGGGAAAAATAAATTTATCATCTATGGCATTGCGGGGAAATCATATTTCGACCCTGCAGGAGAAGCATCCGGTATTTTTTATACCGAAGATGGCGGAGCAAGTTGGGAAAACAGGCAGGACGGATTGCTTGCGTTTAACCGCAAGGGCGCCAGGCTGCCTGAATTCCGGACCATCGCTACTTCTGAAAAGCATCCCGAAGTAGTATATGTTTCTTATAACCATCTCAGCGGAAACGGCGACACCAGCTATATAGGCGTCGCCAAAAGCGCCGATCATGGCAAAACCTGGGAACTGGTTTGGAAAGATATTATCGCCAAAAGCGGCAACAAGCCGTCTCCTAATTTTACCAGCGGCTGGCTCAACATACGCTTCGGGCCAACCTGGGGAGAGAATCCTTTTTCTATCGGGGTCTCTGCAACCAATCCCGATGTTTGCTACGCGACGGATTTTGGCAGAACCGTTAAAACTATCGACGGCGGTAAGACCTGGACGCAGGAATATACCAATAAAAAAGTTGGCGGCGGATGGATCACACGGGGGTTGGAAGTAACAACCGGCTATAATATCGTATTCGATCCCTTTGATCCGAACCATGTATTTATATGCAATACAGATATCGGGCTGATGGAAAGCGTCGATGCGGGAGAAAGCTGGACGAGCGCCACGCTCAACAATGGCGTTCCGCGCCGCTGGCAAAACAGTACTTACTGGCTCGAATTTGATCCGCAGGTCAAGGGCAGGGCCTGGGCGGTAATGAGCGGAACGCACGACCTGCCGAGGCCAAAAATGTGGCGTAGCAATGGCATAGCCCATTTTACCGGCGGCATCCTAACCACGGAAGATGGCGGAAAAACATGGACCCCCGTTAGCGAAAACCTTGGCGAAACGGCATTTACGCATATCCTGATGGATCCATCCAGCCCCGGCAATGCAAGAATTCTCTATGCTTCCGCTTTCGGTAAAGGAGTTTATAAATCCACAGACGGAGGCAAAACCTGGGCGCAAAAAAATAAAGGCATTGAAGGCAAAGAGCCGTTTGCCTGGAGAATTACCAGGAGAGATCAGGATGGCGCGCTGTTTTTGGTTGTTTACCGCAGAAGCGATGACGGCAGCATTGGCAATGCGCTCGACGGAGCGCTCTATCGTTCGGATGATGGGGCGGAGACCTGGAAGAAGATGGACATGCCTGCCGAAACAAACGCTCCTATGAGCCTGATCGTCGATCAAAAGGATCCGAAACAGCTTCTTCTCGGCGCCTGGGGAAGAAGCGTAAAAGGAAAGTTTGCTTCCGATATTGGCGGCGGCATTTACCTGTCGAAAGACGATGGGCAAAGCTGGACTCCGGCATTGCAGCAAGACCAGCATATCCATGATATCACTTACGATCCGCGCAACAGCGCTTACTATGCCTGCGGCTTTAATGGCTCCGCTTACCGTTCGGAAGATCGCGGCGCCTCATGGAAGCGGATAAAAGGATATAATTTTAAATGGGGGAAAAGAGTAGAACCTGATCCGAAAGACCCCGAAAAAGTTTACATCATCACATTTGGCGGCGGGGTCTGGCATGGCCCGGCGCGGGGAGATGAGCAGGCGATAGAAGATATTGTAACGCCGTTGACGCCCTATTGAAACGGCTTCAGTCCATACTGGGTTATCATCGGCAAATTGGGCTAATGAAGCTGCTTTGTTCGGAAGACGGATTGGTCCGTACTTCGGTATCGCCGGGGACATAACCGCGGCGCCGGTCCATATCCAACTAACCTATGCGATTTATATCATGATCATTATTCACGCACACGATTAATGCTATTTATGACATTATTAAAACGCAACCTTTTCCTGTTTTTATTATTGATAAGCGCATATGCTTCAGCGGCAGGCATCAACAACTTTGAAAAAAACTTCAAACTGTCGCCGCAGCCGCAGCAGGTGGAAATGCTGGCAGGGAAAGGCTTATCTGCCTTTTCGCTTCAATCCGTTTATTTGCAGGGAACCGCTCAGAAACCCGTATTGCAGGGCATACTGGCTTCCCTGCCACATGCCTCCCGGCCCGGAACAGGAACGCTGACGCTGCAGCTATCCGACAACTCATCGCTCCCCGCCTCCAGGGAGGGTTATGTAATGGAGATTAAAAACGGCCAGGTATTGGCGAGCGCGCGCAGCCAGGCAGGCCTGTTTTATGCCTGCCAGACATTGCTTCAACTGCTGGAAGACGCCAGGGACCAGAAGATCGTTATCCCGGCGGTCAGGATAACCGACTATCCCGATATTGACTATCGCGCCGTTCACATCGATCTTAAACACCATCTCGATGCGGGATATTATTATTACAGCGTCATTGACCGGCTCGCAGCCTTTAAGATAAATGCCATCATTATTGAGTTTGAAGACAAGCTGCGCTATCGAAAATCGCCGGTAGTGGGGGCCGATCATGCCATCTCCATAGAAGAATTTGCCGCCATCAGCAGGTATGCAAAAGAAAGGAATATCGAGATCAGCCCCTTGGTGCAGGGATTAGGGCACGCTTCCTTCATCCTGAAACACGAGCAATACAAAGATATCCGAGATACCATAACTTCCGACTGGTCCTTCGACCCGATGAATCCAAAAACCTACGAAGTCCAGTTTTCTCTGTATGAAGACGCGATAAAGGCGACGCCTTACGGGAAATACCTACATGTCGGAGGCGACGAGGTAGGCAATATCGGCATGTCGGAGCTGTCTAAAAAATCAGGGCTTAGCCACCTGCAATTAAACCTGTTTTGGTTAAACAAGGTTTCTGAATTTGCGGTTAAGCATAACCGTATTCCAATTTTCTGGGACGATATGACCTTTAAGCTGGCAGACCTGTACCGGACCACCTGGGATGAAACGATGAGCGCGCAGGAGGTCGATGAGGCCTGGGCGAAGAACGAAAGCCGGCTGAATAAAAACATCAAGCTCTTCCCTAAAGAATGCCGGTATATGAGATGGAATTACGATTATCCCGGCATACCCGGCAACCTTCGCGCATTGGACTGGTATAAATCAAACGGGCTGAAGGCCATCGCCGCCACTGCCGCTCAATTCCTGTGGCCCATGGTTCCCCGCCGACAGTCTAATTTTGCGACTATAAAAGATTTTTCGAGGATCACCGCCGAGAAAGACCTGGAAGGAATATTGTGTACGGCATGGGATGATTGTTCTCCCCATGCCGAAACCTATTTCCGCGGGTTTCATAGTTTTGCTTTTTTCACCTGGAATTACTCCGACGCTAAGGCGGACGATGTGCACGCTCTTTTCCGCTGGCGGTTTTATGCGCCCGCGCTCAGCTCGCCGTCTCTCGCATTCCAGGATGAACTGGAACAGGCGATAGCATTTTGGGATACGGCCCTGGTCGTCAACACGCACCGGTTCCATTATCCCAAAGAAATTAACCTGATCGAATTGCCCGACCCGCAGAAAAATGGCGCGTGGAGCCAGAAATACAAGACCAGGGTCGCGAGCGCCAAAAAGGAAATCGACAGGCATCAATTGATCAGCGACAGGCTGGGCAAGGCGATCGCGCTGGCGCGTCGTAATGAATATGCTTTGTTGGTATTTAACCAAATTAATGAATTACAGATCTATCCTGCCCGACTACTGCTGTTATTAGACAAATATGACAATGCCGGTTCGGCGGCGGCAAAATCCGCGGCAAAAAAAGAAATAGAAAATTATACGGCCGGCTTCAGCCAGGTAAGAAAAAACTTTGAAGAGGCGTTCACAAAAACCAGGATACTATCAAACCCTGAGGGATACCAGTTGGATCAGAACTGGCACGATCATCTGGCCAATGGAACGGTGAACAGCGACTGGATGTATGTATATGAATTGGCGATGAATACCGAATTAGCGAAATGGTTGTCGAAGTGATGTATTTGAATACACGATAAATGTATAGGCCGCGGCCAATATAGATTGGTCGGACGCGCCAGGCGGATAGACGATAAAAATCCCGATAAATAAAAACCCCCAAACGCTTCAATGATCGTTTGGGGGTTTTGCTTATACGAAAGATTATAAAACGACTTTTGTATTGCCGCCTTTCTCAAGCGAAATATCAACAGGCGCATTCGTCTTCCATGCTCCCCGGGTGAAATCCGGCACGTCTATAGAGTTAGAACGATTCGTCAGCGATTTCTGGCTTAACGGCGTGATGGAACTCCAAAGCGCGGCGTCATATACGTCAAGATCTAGCGGCAGGCCGTTCCGCAGGCAATCGATCATCCTCCAGTCCATTAAAAAGTCCATACCGCCATGGCCGCCGACCTGTTTAGCCAGCTCGCCTACTTTTTTTACAATTGGCGGTTGGTATTTTTGTTCCACTTCTTTTAACTCCTCTTCCGTTAACCAGCGTTCATGGCTTTGGGCTATACGCGCCGGAGCAGGGTATTTTTGCGCTACTCCCTTGGTTCCGCTAAAAGTATGCAACCTCGAATAAGGCCTGGGCGAAGAAACATCATGCTGTATCATGATGGTCTTGCCGTTGAAGGTGCGGATAGTGGTGGTATTCATATTGCCGCGGAATATTTTGTTAACATAGGGCTTATAAAAATCGTCCTTTACCGCCAGCTCTTTCGCCAGGGGGCCCATCATAAAATCATTATTAGACATAGAAACAAGATAATCCATCCTGTCTCCCCTATTGATGTTCAATACCTGGGCAATGGGACCGAGCCCATGTGTGGGATACAGGTTGCCGTTATGAAAGTTCTCTTTCAGGCGCCACATGTCGTAATAGGAATCCTTCTTGAAATTCGCTTGCAAAAGGTCATGAATATAAGCGCCTTCGCCATGCATGATCTCTCCGAAATACCCCTGTCTCGCCATGTTGAGGGTAAGCAGTTCAAAAAAGTCGTAACAACAGTTTTCAAGTATCATACAATGCCTGCGGGTCTTTTCGGAAGTCTCCACCAGTTGCCAGCATTCTTCCAGCGTCAGGGCTACAGGCACTTCCGATGCCGCATGTTTCTGATGTTCCATGGCATACAGCGCCATAGGCGTGTGCAGGTGCCAGGGCGTGGTGATATAGATCAGGTCGATATCCTTTCTTTCGCAGATCTTTTTCCAATCGTTCTCGCCTGCCGTGTACAGCTCCGGTTTCTGGGCGGTATTTTCGATGGATTTTTTTGCGGCTGCGGCTTTTTCCGGCCTCACGTCGCAAAGCGCTTTAATCTCCAATCCTCCGATTTTACTCAACCTTTTTACTGCGCCAGACCCTCGGTTGCCCAATCCAATAATAGCTACCCGCACCGTATCCAGTTTAGGAGCGGCATATCCCGACATATTAAACCTGGGCGGGCCGGGCGAATAAACTTTCTCGCCATTCCTTAAAGAAACATTGGCAGAAGATGTCAAACCAGTCAACAATCCTGTTCCTGCCAGACCGGTCAGTCTTAAAAAATCCCTTCGGTTATTTTTCATTTATCAGTGGTTTTTGTTTTATAATTATACCTGTAATCTACAAATGAAAACCCATAAAACCGTTGATTTACCTGGGTTTTCATTCGGCTCATATCAGCGCAAACGCGTTCTCCCGGCTTGCCGGCAACGCTTCTTTATATTGTCAAATTCAGTTTGGTATTCTTTTAGCTGGCCGGCATTTAACATCTTTCCCGACATGGTCCTGGGGCCTACAAAAAGGATATCATGGTTATTCAATGCCGCCGCCAGGGAAACATCTCCCCATTTAAGCATGCCAAATACATGAATGGCTGTGCTAAAAAACTCTATGCCCTCCCGCGCGTCAAACAAATAACTTACCGGCGTATTCCGCAACGTCAATTGGTCTACCGTTTTCTCTTCCAGCGCGCCGAGGAACAAGGCCGCCAGGCCCGCTTCCTTTGAAGCGTCTATGCTTATCTTTTGCGCATGATAGGCCGACCGAAGAAATTTTCCCGCCAGGCTGAAATCGTTCGCCCATTCGCCCATCATGGTCCTGCCCAGCCACAAAACAGATTTGGAAACCATGCGCAACGAGCCGATGCTGTCGTGGTCGGCCGGATAAAAAGACGACGCTTCTCCTGTTCCGAAAAGATCTACGATAGCCACGCCATTGCCTTTATCCAGCGCGTCTTTTACCAGGTCGCGGGAGACGGCTTCTTTACCGCCGGGATCGCCGAAAATAACAAATGACGGGGGTTGAGCGGAAGGAGTCTTTACTATCAGCGGGATAAGGCGGCCATCCCGGGTTTCCAGGATAACCCGCTTCCAACCGTTTATTGGAGAAAGTTCATGCGCCTGTTTTAAGCCTGACCCTTCCCCTGTCTTTAGCATGGCGCCAAGGGCTTTTCTTTTGGCGGCGACGTCAATGGATTTTGTATGCAGCAGCGCGTTCCTGTATTCCCCGCCTGTTTTTTTACTGAACGACATTGTCGTTGCCACGCGGGAATCCCTGGCGCCTGGCGCGTAGGTCATCAGCTGGCGTTGCGGCAGAAGGGTAAATGGCCGCTCTGTTGTTGCCGTTCCATCGCCTGCTCCTTTAAGATGAAGATCAAACCAGCCCAGGGTTGTTTCGCGGTCTTCTTTTTCATATCCATGAGGCGTATCGAACACCTGGTAAGCAAGGCTATTTTCAACGCCGTACATCTTAAAAACGGGAAGCGCATTTTTATAACTGCGTTTCATTTCACGGGGATAGAATGCCTGGTTATTGTCTTTTGAGTGATTACACATCATGAGCGCTCTTGGCGCTACCAGGGCCAGGATGGCCGCCTCCTCAGTGAAAGTCAACCCGTCGATAAGCACCTCGCAAATACAGGGAGACCCCATGATATACGATTCAAAGGTGCCGACGCTCACCACCGGAACAGCCGCCTTGATCCTTTCATCCATAACCGCCAGCCACATGGTCTGGTTGCCGCCGCCGCTGGCGCCGGCGGCGCCGATTCGTTCCTTGTCCACATAAGGCAGGGAACAAAGCAGGTCCACGCCCCGGCTGTTATCGGTGATCTGCATGCCCATTAAGGTTTCGCCAACATTCATGAGGGCGAAGCCCAGGTTATTTTCATCGCCGTGGTCTTCGTATTCATGGTGCGTAGTAGTTCTTTCGCCGGCTCCCCAGGGATCAACGCAGAGCGCCACATATCCCTTGCTGGCCAGGCTATGCCCGACCGATTGGTACTTATCATAGAACCGTCCAATAGTAGAATGGCCCATCATCACGATCACTGCGGGGAACGGGCCGTCTCCATCGGGAATATATAAGTTTGCTGTAACCAGGACGCCTGGCCTGGACTGATAAGCGATATTGGCGACGCGATAACCATTCATTTGGATAGCCCCTGTCTCCGTCAACTGGAGCGGCAGCCCGGGCTGATGAAGAACCGCGCCTGTTTGCGCAATGATCTTCTTCCTGAGTTGAAGACGTTGTTTTTCCCATTCCTGTTTTGTGCGGGGAAGTTCAAAAAGAGGGAACCGGCGGATCGCTTCATTTCTCAACCGACCGTCGACCAGATCGGCATGTTGGGCGGCAAATACAGAAGGCAGGGTATCCGCCTCATGGCGATAAAAAAGATCCGAATTATCCAAGCCGGAGTGTAACATAGTAGGATAACCGCTTATGTAGACAGGCTGTTCTATGACCTGTTTAGCTATGCCGGCTTTAAACGACATCGCCGACAACGATATGATCCCGCCAATAATAAAACAGCGTCTTCTCATCATTCAATACTTATTTATCGGGTATCCCGTTTTTATCTTTGGTATACTTTTATATTTTAAGAAAGATCTTCCTTTTATACATCCAGTAAAGTATTCTCCATTCGATAAACAATACCAGCGCGCCCGATACAAGGGAGGCGTAAGGATCGCCGAATACTTTGTCGAAGTTTTGGCCCAGGTGAACATGCAGGGTCCGGTTAATAAATCCGGAAAAGCCGTCTGCCAGCACATAGGCGGCGATGGAATTCATGCCGACGACCAGTAAAAAGAAGGCCCATTTCCGGTAGTTGGCGACATCGATGACGGCATAAAATGCGGCCAGGAGTAAAAAACACCAGCCTCCGCTAAAGAGTGTCCAGGCAGGCGTCCATATTCTTTTTACCACAGGGTTAATGCCTGCGAAATGGAAGATGGCGCTCAATACAAATAATCCCAGGCCAATGCTCACGAATCGTTTTATCCTTTCTTTCGCGGTCAGGTTAAGTCTTAAAATATTACCGGCAAACAATCCCAGGATCATGGTGCCCAGCGTAGGAATAAAGCTGAGGGTAGAATAGCCGCCCCTGTTAAAATAAAAAGGCGATTCCCTGGGAAACAGGTTCAGGAACCACTTGTCGAACGCCCATGCGAAGTTGGTATTCTTATTCCAGTGCGCCGCAAAACCCTTCAGGTTATGCTCCCAATCCGCTGTAACGCCTGCGGCTGAATAATCGAAGTCAGGACCCGGCAGGGGATAAAGGGCAAAAGCCGCCCAGTAGGCGACCAGGATAACAATCAATGCGCCCAACTGTACTTTCCAGGACCTGAACCCCAATAAGAAAAGAAAGGTATATCCCAGCCCTATCTGGCTCAGCGTATCCTCAAAAGTAAAATAGGTTTGGGTAGACCCTAATGATCTTAAAAATACGCCGAGAAAGATCAAAATCAACGAACGTTTGATCGCCGATCTCAGCAAGGCGCTAAACTTCATGCCCTTTGCCATTCTGCCGGCAATAGAGAACGGCAGGGCCACGCCTACAAGAAAGGAAAAGGAAGGTTGTATAAGATCATGCAGCGAGCAGCCCACCCATTCCACATGGCTCTGATGGAAACTCAGAAACCGCCAGAAAGCGCTATCCGGCAACGCCTCGGATACCCTTCGCAAAGACAACACTTCGGCCATCATCAGCAGCATGACCAATCCACGGTAAGCGTCCACTGAAGCCATGCGCTGCACGGCAGGGGCGGCGGGATTAATCGCCGGCGCGCCGGCATTAGAAGGGCTGGGCATATGTCTACAATTTATTTGTTCCTTATGTTTAAACAGGGTTGACGGCGTTTACCTTCAACCGCTATTTTGCTTCCGAAGGATTAGACGGTATTTTTCCCGAAAGCATTTCGGCAAGCCTTTTCCTAAATTCCTCAAACTTATATCCCCTGCTCGACCAACTGATGTTTTCAAGAGATTTTGCTTCCCATAATCCTGCCGGAACGCATTCATCCAGGATCGCTTTTAATTCTTTTTCCAACCCCGCCTGGCGGGCTATCCAAAAATATTCATAATCCTGCGCTCCCCTGCGCCAGTTCTTTGCTCTTATGGAAGAAAGAGGACCTGCAAGGTTTCTGCTCTCCCCGGAAAAAAGGGCATCCTGACCGGGATATAAGAATGTGCCGTCGCCATTGATCCTGTCTTCATAGGTCAACGGGTTTTCAAATACATTTAGTTTGGTCCAGTAATTAGCAGACCAATAGAAATACTGATCGACATTGTACTTCCATACGATCCAGGGCATCACCCGGAATTCCACTGCATCGGCGTCGCTCACTACGGCGCCCATTCCCGGCCGGTATCCGTTATAGATGCCGAATATGCGTCCTTTTGCCTTTTCGGCAGCCAGTTCCACGGGATCGGTATGCGTTGTCGCCTCCTGGCTGGACACCGACCAGAAGTCGACATACCCTTTAAGAATCGGTTTGATCTTATTGGTAACCATCGCAGGAATATTTTTTCCGATACCTGGGTTATTGTGCGTCCAGCGAGCCTGTATTTTAATGGTATCCATTGAAGTAGTCCCCTTTGCTCCTTCCGGCCCCTGAAAATCGGGTTCATCAGGATAGAGGTATTTATGCCTTTTTACCTTTGGCGCATTTTGAAGGAACCAGTTTTCCCAGGCGTCGGATCCGGCTCTCCAGCCGGCTTCGGTCATAGTAGAAACGCTATGGCCATATTCCTGGGGAATACTGCCGCCATAACCAATGGAGAAGGTCGTGTTGCCGACATTTTCACCGGGGCCTGCATATTGATGCGCTGCAGTATAGAGTTCGCCGGTTAAATACCTTTTATGATTAGCCGTCATGGTTTCGAGATTGTCCACTCTTCTTACCAGGTCAAACCTATGACGATGGGCCATTTGATGATATTTGGCTTCAATAGCATAATACTCCGGGCTTTCCTGCGGAACCCCATGCCTTTCCGCCACTAAATTTGTATAAAGCCCGAACATATTGTCCAGATGGGTGGAATCAGAAAGCGTAAAATCATATACCTGCAGGTTGATAGGAATGGCCGAATATAGCTTACCTGATACCGTTATAGTCGCTTTTCCTTCATATTTTCCAGGCAATGCATTTTTGGGAATCAGTATATCCGCCCATACGCCCTGGTTGCTGGAAGGGCCTATGGAAAATGGCGCGCCGCCCTTTCCTTCAGCGGCGGAGAAGGGGATCAGCGCATCGGGAACCCAGCCGGAATAATATCCGGAAGGGGCCGCTGATTCGGCAAAAAACCATAAGGGAGGGGAACGTTTGGTAATATTGAGATAATGTTGGGTAAACAACTCAATATTCCTTCCGCGGTAATCAAACGGATCGGCGGGGCCTTTTGCAGAGCCGGGGATAGTAAAATTGCCATTGACCAGGTCGCTGATCTCCACGTTCACCTTTTCGGCCCCGGCGGTATCGGCCTGGATGATCAGTTGGAAAGCCGTTATCTCATTTTTGCCTCCGAAGATATGGATGCTATTGTTTTTCCATACTGCGTTGGCAGGATCGTTGGCCAGGGGATTGTTGATATCCTCCCGTTTTATTTTTTCGCCGTCGTCTACAACCCATACGCGGGCAATACCCGATTGTTGCTGGGTATTGGAACAGGAATTCAGTAAGATGATCAGTAAGGTTAACGCAAGGAGGTTTTTTTTAATCATTCCGTTATTCGCTTTAATAAAAAAATAACAAGCAGTAGGGTTATCGGTAAACCTAGTTGAAGCAATACCCGGAGCCATTGAAGACAAAAAACCGAGACCGCGCAAAAAGGCTAACCGCAACCAATGTTCGGATAGGATATAAAAACATTTGGATGGAAATTATTCCATCCAAATGCGTTAAAAAAATATGCCGATATATCCGCTTAATTAAGGCAGCGCATATCCGGGATTCTGTTCCATTCCCGGGCTCAGCATTACATCATTATCAGGGATCGGAAAAAGGTAATCGTCTTCGGTAAAATTCTGTTGTATCTCCGGAATACTTTTTTCCTTCAATATTCTTTTCCGGACAAGGTCAAACCAACGATCGTATTCAAAGCAAAGTTCCTGGTTTCTTTCCTCTATAACGGCTTCATCAAAAGCTTCCTTGGTCATGCCAACGGTAAGCAGGGGATGAGCGGGATTAGGAAGATAGTCGTTCGCGCGATCGATCACCTTGTTGATCGCGTCAACGGCAGCCTGGGTAGGAGACCCGTTAGCCATATTGGCCGCTTCCGCATAGATCAGGAGCACATCAGCAAAGCGGATAATAGGCATGCTCATAATGCTGGAATAATTATCAAAATCATCCTGGTTATCGTACATGAATTTTTTAACATAAGGATACTGATCGCTGTCCCAATCTTCATAGCGCACGCCGTCAATTTCATACAAAATATAGGCGTCTTTACGGGCCGTATGGGGAAGCGCTCTCTCCCATTCGGGCTGAATGGTAATATCGCCCCAGCCGTCCATAAACCCGGGACGGTATATCTGCGGATCGGTATTGATATCGGCATAATTGGAATTAAAGCTCCACATCATTTCAGGGCCGTATTTGGTTGCTACAGAAAATACATTCCTGATATCATGCACCAGCGAATAGTCGGCTTCGTCCATCACCTGCTTGGCATAATCCGCGGCTTTCTGGTAGTTGCTGGTCTGGTTTAAGGGAGCAGTGGCCATGGTAAGATAAGCTTTGGCCAGCAATCCTTTTGCCGCGCCGCTGGTAGGCCTTCCTTTTTTCTCAGGAGACCATTTTCTCGGCAGCTTATTAGCGGCTTCTTTAAAATCCGCTTCGATTAGCGCATATGCGTCGGCTATAGATGTTCGTACTACCGGGTTTAAGAGTGGGTCAGGCGTATCTTCGGTAATTAAAGGCAGACCGCCAAACATTCTCACCAGCATAAAATAATTATATCCGCGCAGGAATTTGGCCTGGCCCATCAGTACGTCTAAATCTGCCTGAGGCATCAAGGGACCAAGTTTCCCTTCTTTCATGGATCTGATGGCGTTGTTAAGGTTCAGGATGGCGCGATAATGTATGTTCCAAAGATCGCTGCCATTGTTATTGCCAATCACCAGGTCGCCGTCTATGTACTGATCATCATTGATAAAAGGTCCATACCCATAACTGTATCCTCCCCAATAGTCCCAGAGCGTATTCATGGCGCCCGCGAATGCCGCTTCTATCTGGGCAGGGGTGGTATAAAAATCGTCAGGAGTAACGAAGCTGATAGGCTTTTCGACCAGTTTTTTACATGAGGCTCCCAGGAGAAGCGTCAGGGCAACCAGCAAATACTGGGTTTGTTTAAAATATGCTTTCATATGTTTCATATAAATACTATTAGAATGATAAGTTCAAACCAGCGTTAATAATTCTTGATTGAGGATAGCTACTAAAATCCACGCCTATCTGCGCGTCATTTCCGTTATATGCGCTCACTTCGGGATCATATCCTTTATACTTGGTTTTCGTCAACAAATTGGTTCCGCTAATGAAAACCCTGATATTATTCAGCTTAAGCCTGCTGAGCAGGTCTTTCGGCAGATTATACGCCAGCATAATATTCTTTAAACGAATATAGGAAGCGTCTTCCACCCAACGGCTTATCCGCTGGTCGCCACTGATAGATACTTTGCTTGTCAGACCTGCGGCCCGTCTGGTTAGCGCATCGATCAGGCCGGGAACATCTGTGTTCTGATTGTTCGGCGTCCATCTGTCCAACAACCTGGCGCTGGTTCCTTCTGCGGGGTTCTCCAAACGGATCCTGGGCATATTGAACAGATCATTCCCCTGTGATCCCTGGATAAGGAGGGTAAGTTCGAATGATTTGTAAGAAAGCCTGTTGGTCCAGCCAAAGATATAATCGGGGAATGCGTTGCCTATCACTTTCAGGTCGCGGTTATTGATCACGCCGTCGCCATTAACATCGGTATACCTTGGATCTCCGGGCAACTGGCCAAATGCGGCCGCTTCGGAAGCCTTATCCGTACCCCATACGCCTTCATAACCATATCCGTAGATCTGACCAAAGGGTTGGCCAACAACCAGGTACATGAAGGGATTGTTAACGCTATAACCTCCTTTCGTTGTCCTGTATCCGATCCTGTCTATTTCGCCAAGGCTCAACACTTTGTTTTTGTTAGTAGAGATATTAAAGCCGGTATTCCATTTAACAGCGCCTACCAGCGGATCGCCGCTGATGGCGAACTCAAACCCCTTATTTCCGATAGATCCTACATTGGCCACCATTGAGGTGAAACCGGTATAACCGGGCAAGGTACGAGACATCAACAAGTCTCTGGTCGTTTTGATATAATAATCCGCAGTCACCTGCAATCTGCCGCTAAAGAAACCGAGGTCAATGCCATAGTTGGTTTGGGTGGTGCTTTCCCATTTAAGATCGCGGTTGGGAGCATTTGATACTAGAACGCCCAGATCGGTAGCCTCCGTTCCGTTATAAGGATAGTTACTTCCCGAAGCAATGCCTGGCATTGACTGGTATGTGCCAATTGCCTGGTTGCCGGTAATACCCCAACTAAACCTGAACTTAAGGTCGGAGAAGATGTTCAGGTCCTGGATAAATTCTTCTTCGGAAGCCCTCCAGGCCACTGAGGCAGACGGGAAATACCCCCATTTATTGTTAGCGCCGAAAACGGACGATCCGTCTGCACGCCAACTGGCCGTTAATAAATATTTATCTGCATAAATATAGTTCACCCTACCGAGGTAAGAGTTAAGTACTCTTTCTGAAGCAGACGATGAAGAAAGCAATAGGTTTGCGGCTCCCATATCTTCTACTCCCAACTGATCAACCAGAAAGTTTTTTCCGGTAGTGGAATTAAAACGATATATGGAATACTGCTGCTCGGCTACCCCGGTAAGGGTAAGCCGGTGCTGACCTATTTTTTTATCATAGGTCAGGATATTGGAATTCTGGAACCGCTGATTGGTTATCCCGGTAACAATTGCTACCCCGCCAGCTTGTTTACCGTCAAAAGTATTCTGGTTGAAATAAAGCTGGTTATTGGTATTGACGATATTCGCGCCGCCAGTGATCCTGAGAGACAATCCTGCCAGAGGCGTGAACTCCACATAAGTATTTAATAAGTTCTTATTGGTATTGTTATTAATTCTAGGCTCTATGGTGCTGGCCAGGGGGTTCCAGGTATCGGAAGGACCATACCCGTTTCCGTGTTTATGATAAGTTCCGTTCGGATCGTAAACGGGCTCTGTAGCCGGCCAGCGGGGAGCGGTATTCGACGACATCCCCAGGAAGCTGATCAAATCGCTGCTTCCGAAAGGAGGAGCGCTTCCCGTTTCCTTGGTCCCATTCCAGGTCAGGCCAAAGCTGGCCCAATTGGTTACGTCTGCCACCAGGTTGGCGCGAAGAGAAAACCTTTTGTAATCAGAATTCAGCATAATTCCTTCCTGGTCAAGATAACCCGCAGAAACCAGGTATTTTAAATTTTCCGTGCCGCCGCTTACAGATAGCTCATGGTTTTGCATGGGCGCCCGCCGATAAATCACATCCTGCCAATCGGTTCCCCAGCTTTTTTCAAATTCAGCAATCTGCGCATCAGAAAATATCGGAGCAGGAGTGCTGGTGCCATTCTGGGTAGCTTTATACGCATTCGCCGTCCTCGCAAAATCAGCGGCGCTCATAACGTCCAGTTTTTTCCGGAGCTTAGAACTGCCGTAGGTATAATTATATCCAATGATCGGTTTGCCTTTTTTACCCAGCTTGGTGGTGATCAGCACCACCCCGTTAGCGCCCTGCGCGCCATAAATAGCCGTAGCAGAAGCGTCCTTCAGGATCTCGATGGATTCGATATCATTAGGGTTCAGGGAGTTCAGGTCTGCGCCTTGCAAGCCGTCTATCACGATAAGCGCATTGTTGCCGCCATTGATAGAGTTCATACCCCTCACACGGATCGTCGTGTTTCCGCCGGGCGCGCCGTCGGTATTCAATACCAATACGCCCGCGGCCCGGCCCTGTAAGGCCTGGTCAACGCGTTGCGTGGCAATCTGCGTAAGGTCTTCTCCCTTAACTGAACTGATCGATCCGGTGAGGTCTCTTTTCTTTTGGGTTCCATAACCCACAACCACCACTTCGCCAAGCTGGGCATTGCTTTCCCTCAGGCTAATGGTAATATTGTTTTCACCGGGATTTACAAACTGTTCTAGGGTCTCAAAGCCAACGGAACTTATCTCGAGAGTAGTCCTTGTCTGAGGAATGTTCAGCGAGAACGTTCCGTTTACCGAGGCCGCGGTAGAAACAGAAGATCCTTTTATTGCTACCGTAGCGCCTATGATAGGCGATCCGTCCGACCCAACCACTTTTCCGGTCAGGGTTCGGTTCTGCCCCATACCAAACAGGCTTGCTGCAAGGAAGCAGAAGATTAAGGTTAATCTCTTAAATTGTGTCATAAGCAGAAAAATTGAATTGATTGGTTTGAATAGTTATTAAAAGCTAAGAATCCTGGCTGTCTATTTTATAACCATTACCATTAAAGAACTACGGAGTTTAATTGCTCCTTGCGTACGCCATTTTATTTGGCAACCTGATCTTATAGTAACATACGATTTTTTTAATAGAAAGCATACTCAAAGTGTGTTTTTTTTCTGAATTTTCTTCACGCAAACGTTTGTGTTTATTATTTGGTTTATTATTCGTTCTTGCGTCAGTATCAAGACGACAAATGCCTTAAATCCTTTGAATAAGACAATGCAACTGCAGGAATTGTTGCATACCCTAAAAGAGCCGGCGGCTATAATAGCATGGATTCCCCATATTTTTTTATATTGAGAAGCCTATATAAACAGTTTACCAAGTATAATTTATGAGAAAAGTCTTATTCTTTTCCCTGATTATTCTTCCCTTTTGCATTGGAAAAGCCAGAGCCCAGGATACAAAAATTGTATTTCTTCATCATTCCACAGACAGATTGATCTATAATGACGGGAAGGTAGCCCACCACCCCAGCGTGGCCTGCCTGGAAGATATCTGCTCAACTAATAATGTCATTATTCTAAAACACTGCTATCCCGGCGCCGATATCCTGGAAGATACGGGCGCTCCCGCCCTCAACGCTTCGCGGAAAAGCCTGGAGAACTACAAAATGCATACTGCGCATTACGTGAAAAATTCCGGGCGTTTCCCAATAATGATTTTATTATATGGACGCTGGCGCCAAGGCATAGGTTAGACGCTAATTCAGAAGAAATAGGGCCGCAATTTTTCCAGTTCATCATCAATACGATCAATAAAAGAAACGGGCGTTTAGCAAAATCAAGTTAAGCCGGCCAATTCATTAGCGCAGCCGTTGGGATTGGCTTCTCTTGAATTTTTATTGTCTGAAATAAAAAAACATACCGGAATTAAGCGAGATGCGCTCAGCCGTCGTTTGTAAAAGATGGACCTGATTGATTAGCTTTGCAAAAACAAACGCATGGGCATTGCAGACAGACTATTTCAGTTAAAAAACGAAAAAGCCTCCGCTAATTTAAAAGCCGGCCAGGATTTCCTTGAAGCAAATAAAAACAAACCGGGCATAACTACTTTGCCAAGCGGGTTACAGTATGAAATCATTTCCGAAGGAACGGGCGCAAAACCTTCGGCTACGGATAAGGTTACCTGTCATTATCATGGCACGCTTATCGACGGAACTGTATTCGACAGTTCTGTTCGTCGCGGCCAACCGGCGGTTTTTCCGCTGAATATGGTGATCAGGGGCTGGACGGAAGGCTTACAACTGATGCCGGCAGGCAGTAAATGGCGGTTTTTTATTCCGGCCCATCTGGCTTATGGCGACAGGCAGGTAAGCGCGCAGATCGGCCCCAACAGCGCCCTGATATTTGAAGTCGAGCTGCTCGGCATCGGATAATACAGCCGTATACGGTAGGGTTCTCCGAAAATTGTTATGCGCTTTCCATTTTAAGGCAAAAGCAAACATCGGGCGCATATAATACGGCGTTCAGGCGCTTCCGCAAGCTGTCAGGTATGGCTCTCTACAATAGACCTGTCGGCGTCTTCTTCCATTTTCCTCTGCGCTTCGATCTCCTTTAATTTTTTTCTGTACGCCAGCTTGGTGATCAGCACAAACAATACCGGCACCACAAAAATGGCCAGCGTAGTAGCGGATAACATTCCGCCAAAGACCGTCCAGCCAATGGTTTTACGCGACTCCGCCGCCGCGCCGGAGGCAAATGCCAGCGGCAATACGCCCAGGATAAACGCCAGCGATGTCATAACGATAGGCCTTAAACGAAGTTGGACGGCCTGTATGGTCGCGTGGATTACGTCGATCCCCCTGTCTACCCTTTCCTTTGCAAACTCCACGATAAGAATAGCATTTTTCGCGGCAAGCCCGATAAGCGTTATCAATCCTATCTGCGCATAGATATTATTGGTGAGCGAAGGGAGCAGGGTAAGCGTTAAGATTGATCCGAAGGCGCCGATCGGAACGGCAAACAATACCGAAAAAGGAACCGACCAGCTTTCGTATAAGGCGGCAAGGAAAAGAAATACAAAGACTATGGAAATAACAAATATCTGCGTCTGCTGATTGCCTGCTTTTATCTCTTCGAGGCTCATCCCGGAGAATTGATAACCATACCCTGCCGGCAACGTTTTTGCCGTTTCTTCCAGCGCTTTTATCGCGTCTCCGCTGCTGTATCCCTCCTTGGCGGATCCGTTTATTTCTATCGAGCGATAAATATTATAATGAGAGATCACCGCGGGCGCTTCTATGACCTTGGAACTGATCAATGAACCCAGGGGAATCATCTTACCCTGGCTATTGCGCACCTGGAATCTTTCTACGCCTTCTAAGGAACTCCTGAAACTGCTGTCGGCCTGCGACATCACCCTGAAATTTCTTCCGTATAAATTAAAATCATTTACATAGCTGCTCCCCAGGAAGGTAGAAAGCGTAGCATAGACATCAGATACGAGGACGCCTAATTTCTTAGCCTGTTCCTTGTCCACATCTACCTGATAGCTTGGCGTTCGGGCGTTAAAAAAAGTATAAGCGGCGGCGATCTCCGGACGCTGATACAGTTTGGCCAGGAAATCGCCGGCTACCTTTTCAAACTGTTGCAAATTATCCGTACTGGCGGTTTGCTGCAACTGGAAAGTAAACCCCGAAGTCGCGCCCAGCCCGGGTATAGCAGGCGGAGCAATGACCAATATCCGAGCTTCCTTGATATCGGCGGTAGCCGCGCGGATCTTATTCATGATATCCTGCGCATGCTGTCCCTTCCCTTTACGATCGTCCCAGGGCTTTAGGTTGACGAAGATCGTTCCTGCATTGGATTTGGTGGAGAAGCTAATTATATTGAGCCCCGCCAATCCCCCGGCCACCCGCACTTCCGGTATCTTGCCGATACGATCGAGCAGCGTATTCATCATGTTCACGCTTCTGGTTGTGGACGCCGCTTCAGGCATTTCGTAGGTAACAAACATCCTGCCTTCATCTTCCACAGGGATAAAGGAAGTCGGTTTGTGTTTAAAAAGAAAAAACAGGCCTACAAATAATACGACAAGCATGCCCAATACATAAGGCGTTTTCCGGATCCAGTTCCCTACCCCTTTGGCATATCCGTTCGTAACGCGCGCAAACCAGCCGTTAAAGGCGGTAAAAAACCTTTCCAGCAGGTTCTTTTTCCCATTATTGTTTGCTGAAGGTTTAAGCAGGATAGTGCACAATGCAGGGGTCAATGATAAGGCGACGAAAGCGGAAATAAGCACAGATACGGCGATGGTAATGGCAAACTGCTGGTATAGGCGCCCCACGATGCCCGGTATAAATCCTACAGGCACGAATACGGCCGCCAGGATCAGCGCTATGGCAATAACGGGGCCGGATATTTCTCTCATCGCCTTTTGGGTGGCTTCCCGGGGCGACATTTTCTCATGATCAATATTATGCTGTACGGCTTCCACCACCACGATGGCGTCGTCCACCACAATACCGATCGCAAGCACAAAAGCAAATAAGGTAAGCGTATTGAGGGTAAAACCCAGCGGGCCAAACAGGATAAAAGTGCCGATCAGCGAGACGGGAATAGCCAATACGGGGATCAGCGTAGCGCGCCAGTTCTGCAGGAAGAGGAATACCACAAAGATCACCAGCAACAGCGCTTCGACCAGCGTATGCGTCACTTCCTTAATAGAAGCTTTGACTACGGAGACCGTTTCATTGGGAATGGAAAAATCAATATCCTTCGGAAAGCTCTTTCGCATCTCATTCAGCGTAACCATCAACCCGTCGTATGTTTCGATCGCGTTGGCTCCGGGAGCAAGATAAATGAGCAGGAATGCGGCAGGTTTTCCATCCACGAAGGAGTTGACGCCGTAGTCAAAACGCCCCAACTCTACCCGCGCCACGTCTTTCAGGTAAACGATGCTGCCGTCCGAAGGCTTTGTTCTTACGATAATGTTTTCAAACTGCTCGCGGGTATTCAGGCGGCTATTGGTAAGCACGCTGTATTCAAATGCCTGCATTTCCCGCTGCGGGTTGCCGCCTACCGTTCCCGCGGCAACCTGAAGATTCTGCTCCTGCAAAGCCGCATTTACTTCCGCAGGCGTAATGGCCAATGCAGCCAGCTTATCCGGGTTAAGCCATATGCGCATGCCAAAATCATCCGTGCGCGCCAGCACGTCGCCAACGCCTTTCACCCGCATAACCGCTTCCTTCACATATAAACTAACAAAGTTTCCGATAAACTTCGAATCATGGGTCCCATTGGGAGAATAGAAAGCAAGCGCCGTCATAATGCTGGGATTCCTCTTTCTAACAGTCAACCCCAAACGCTTAACAGCGTCCGGCAATGTCGGCTCGGCCACGCTCACCCGGTTCTGCACGTCCAGCGTCGCAATATTGATATCGGTGCCTACCTCAAAATTTACCGTAATGCTGCTCTGACCGCTGCTGGTGCTGTTACTCGTCATATAGGTCATCCCCGGCGTTCCATTCACCTGCGTCTCTATCGCCGTGGTGGTCGTCTGCTCAACCGTCTGCGCATCCGCGCCCGTAAAATTGCCGGAAATGGATACGGTCGGGGGAGATATATCGGGATATTGCGCAACGGGAAGATTAATGAGCGAGATGATCCCTACCAGCACAATCACTATGGATATCACTATTGCCGTAACCGGCCTTTTTATAAAAGTTTCTGCTATCATTGTGAATATTCTTTATCTACTGATTTTTCTTCCCGTCGGTTATGGCTGAGACGCAGAAACCGGCGCTATTACAGCTCCTTCTCTAAGGTTCTGAACGCCTTCAACGACAACCTGCTCGTTATGCTGTAATCCTTCTTTTATAATTACGTTTGTCCCTATCTGTTTGCCCAGCGCCACCCTTCGCTGGGATACCTTATTGCTGTCGCCCGGAACGTACACAAAATATTCGCCTAACATTTCCGTGACCGCCTTATAAGGAATCAAAATCGTTTCCGAAGAAGAGGCTGATTTTACGCGTATGGTTCCGTTCATCCCTGCGCGAAGCGCCTGTTTGGGATTGGGGAAGATCAATCTGGCCTTTATCGTTCCCGTTTGCGGATCCACCGCCCTGTCGAGAAAAGCCAGCTTACCGGGATAAGGATATATGTCTTTATTGAAAGCCATCGAA
>JAEUVR010000029.1 GCA_016786785.1 Chitinophagaceae bacterium | reverse complement strand
GATCATTTTCCCCAATATATGCCGCTGCGTTTTTTCGCGGCTTACCGCAGGCTGATAGATATGCGTTTTAATGGAATCGTCGCGCACTACCAGCCCTTTTTCGTTCATGATCTGCATAAGCTTCAGGGTAGTGGTGTATCCCGCTTCCTTTGTTTTCAACAATTCTTCGTGCACCTCCCGAACGCTGGCGGTCCCCTTTGCCCACAATACCTGGAGGATCTCCAGCTCGCTTTCGGTAGGCTTGATGTATTTAACGCCTGACATGATAATAGCTTTTAACCAAATTTACGATGCGTTTCGTAAGTTGATGACTTTGGGGCGTTAAAAAATATTTAATTAGGGCTGCTATTCAGGGTTGAGCGGGGATTGGCAAAAGCAAGGTTGACCTGGAAGTTAGCAATGCTTCTATAATCGTTTGCGAATTTTTCAGGATTGACGAAAGCAAGCCTGGTTTGGGAAGCCTTAGCCGGTTTCCATAGTTTACGGTAGGACCCGGCAGTTTGTCGGATAAAACTGCATCAATCTTATGCGGCGGCAATATGCGGTTTACACAGCGGGCGGTCGCCTGCTCATAAGGAACAATATATTTGAACAGGCGCTGTTTATCCGGGTAAAAGCCGGGTCGTTGCCTATATTTTATGAAGGTAAAGCGTCGGTCAATTGGGCCAGCACGCTTGGAACTTTAGTCATTATCTATGATGGCAGAGAAGCCCCGGTCAATTTAGCTGGTTCGAGCGCGCGCCTGTTCTAAAGGCGCGCGAATGTAAACCGGAGCCGTTTATACGGAATAATGCGAGCGCATTGCCCGCATGAGGAACAACGCGTATCATTAGACGTTTTTGTCCGAATGTGATTTTGGAGGCGGAATAGCGCAGCTTCCTCCTGAGCAACCGGTATTGGTAAACGCCTGGATAAGAAAAAATGCGGCAATAAAACCCGAAAGGATATCGGTATGCCGGAAAGCATAAACGGCTACATAAGCGCCTAATCCGAGCCTCACCCAACGCATAACATGCCAGTTATGGAATAAAGTCTGCCTGATCGTTTTCATGTTGACTGGTCGTTTTATGTTATTTGATAAAGGGTTTCAGATTGGTCCAGCTTCCGCCATTATACACTTCTTTAAAGCCATGAGATTGCAGCATCCGCTTTGCCAATCCGCTCCGCATTCCTGAAGCGCAGCAGGCGATAATGCATTTGTCCTTTTCAAGTCCTGATAAACGCTGTTTCAGCGTATCCAGCGGGATATTTAAAGATTTTGGAAGATGGCCTCCCCGGTATTCTTCTTTGGTTCTGACGTCAATGATCATTGCGCCTTGTTGCAGCAATGCGGCGTAGTCCGTTTTTGGGCCCCCGCCCAGTAGTTTTTTTATAAAAGAAAGCATAGTGAATGTTTTAACAGAAAAAGCTCAACGAATTTCAAAAAGTGCGTTTATCCGGGGCTGGTTGACCCTGACTCGCGCGTTATCCTTCTTCCAGGCAGCCTATATCCCGCCAGGAGCCGATGTTTTTACAATTGACTCCTTTCCGTGAAAGCCATTGAACAGCTTCCGAGCTTCTGGCGCCGCTGGCGCAGCAAAGGATGATCGGCTGGTGCATTTTTTTGATCTCCTCCAGGCGTTCGGGTATCTCCTGCAGCGGGATATTGATGCTTCCCGGCGCGTTGCCGTAGTCAAATTCCGCCCGGCTTCTTACGTCTATAATGGTTTTAGCAGTCATGATCTCAGGGTTTGGTAATTTTTATTTTTTAATCATATTGAATAACAGGCCTCCCATCAGCGCGCCATACAGCGTACTGTTCAAGGGGTTGGAAGTGATCGTACAACTCTCTTCGCAGCCGATAAAATAATAGTAAAGATAACCGCCGATAGCCCCCGCCGCTATGCCAATGAGGGATAACTTGTGTTTAACCCAAAACCGATTTATTAAAATTTTCATGGCTATCTGTGTTTTTAGCGTTTGCGGAATGGTCGCGGTTTTGTCGCGGGATGCTGCTTGAGGAATGGCGCTTATGGTAAGGATTACACGTTAGTTCCGGCGCGCCTGCAACGCCGCTCCCGAAATGTGCGCCTCAGTTTAATACTTGCCCGACGGCTTCCTTATTGGTGAAGATCAGGACGCCGTTGTAATTCACTTCCCAGGTGACCGGCAGGGCTTTCTTCAGCATGCTGCTGACCCCGCAGTATTTTTCCTGGGAATCGGTTACCGCTTTTAATGCCGCTTCCTTATTTTCTTCGCTTCCTTTAAAATCATAAATGATATGGATGGCAATGTATTCAATGGGCGGCTTTTTACTG
>JAEUVR010000004.1 GCA_016786785.1 Chitinophagaceae bacterium | reverse complement strand
TGGAGTCGATCGATCTTAAACGCTCTACCAACTGGCAGAACCTGCTTTTGGAAAATGGTTTCAAGCAACAACACGACCTGAGCCTTTTGGGCGGCACGGAGAAGACAAAATATGCAGTGAGCGCGAGTTATTTTAATGAACAGGGCGTTATACCCATACAGGATTTTACCCGTTATAATTTAAAGGTCAGCATCAACCAGGATATCGGTAAAAGATTAAGGGTGGGTTTTTCGAGCTTTGTGGCCTTAAGCAAACGCAATGGCCAAAGCCTTATTCCATTGGGCGATGCTTTGCGCCTGAGCCCGCTGACGGTTCCTTATGACAATGAGGGTCGTCTTATTTTCTTCCCCAACCCTTCAGAGACGGTGATGAAGAACCCGCTGTCGGATATGGTTCCCGGGGCCTTGGTTGACGAGACCAAACAGAACCGGATCTTTGCCAGCCTGTTTGCAGAGTATGATATAACGCGCGATCTTAGCGCGCGGGTGAACTTCGGTCCCAGCCTATCTTCCGGCAGGAGAGGGATGTTCAGCGCTTCCCAGACCAGTCTTCGTTCGGAGGGCCTGCCGCGGGCTTCAGCAGAAAACACGGGAGATTTTTCCTATACGCTGGAGAATATCCTGAACTATAAAAAGCAGTTGGGCGATCATTCTATCGGGGCAACGGCGTTGTTCAGCGTACAGGCCGAGGAGAATGAGCGTTATTCTTCGTCTGTGGAAGGGGTTACGGCCGATCAACAACAGTTTTATAACCTGGGTAGCGCCTCGACGATATTGGGCGTTGAGAGCGACTATAGTAAATGGGTGATCCTGTCGCATATGGGAAGGCTTAATTACGGTTATAAGGACAGGTACCTGCTAACGGTAACGGCCAGGGCGGACGGGTCTTCACGCTTTGCTCGGGGCAACCAGTGGGGGTATTTTCCTTCGATGGCCCTGGCCTGGAGGATCAGCGATGAGAACTTCATGAAGAATATGGATTACCTGACAGAAATGAAAATAAGAGTAGGTTACGGAAGCACGGGTAATACGGGTATCAATCCCTATGCTACACAGGGAGCCTTGCTTAGGAATGCCTATTCTTTTGGCGAGACCAGCGCTTTTGGCTTCCATCCTAACGTGTTTCGGAACTTAGATTTGAAATGGGAGAGCACGGCATCTTTTAATGTGGGTGTGGACTTCGGATTTTTTAATAACCGTGTGAGCGGCTCGATAGATGTGTACCATCAGAATACGACGGATCTGCTGATGAACCGGCAGATACCGGCGAATACGGGATTTACGTCGGTGTTGAGCAATATCGGGGCCACGCAGAACCGGGGTTTGGAGATAGGCTTGTCGACAGTGAATATTGATTCGAAGAGCGGTTTTAAATGGCAGACGGATTTTAGTTTTTATATCAACAGGGAGAAGATCGTGAGCCTGTCTACGGGCAAGCACGACGATCCACAGAATGCATGGTTTATCGGCAAGCCGCTAACAGTGTTTTATGACTATGAGAAGATCGGTATCTGGCAGAGCAAGGACGAGGCGTTAGCGTTGAGCTATAATGCAAGACCTGGGGAGATCAGGTTGAAGGACCAGAACAACGACGGGGAGATCAACTCGCTGGACAAAGTTATCCTGGGCAGCGATATACCGAAGTGGACGGGCGGGATGACGAATCGATTCAGCTACAAGGGATTTGATTTTTCTGTTTTTGCTTACGCCAGGCAGGGCAGCATGATCCAAAGTAACTATCATCGTTCCCTTGCTTCCCTGTCGGGTAAATCCAATGTGATGAGTATGGATTACTGGACGCCGGAGAATCCGACGGACATGTGGCCGCGTCCTAACAAGAACCAGGAGAGCCCGACGAATGTAAGCACATTAACTTATTTTTCGGGATCGTTTGTGAAGATCAGGAATATGCAGTTGGGGTATAACCTTCCGAGGGGGTTGATGGAACGGTTAAAGATGCAGTCGTTGCGGATCTATGCCAGCGCGCAGCAGCCGTTTATCCTGTTCTCTCCGTATGTAAACAAATACCATGGGATAGATCCGGAGTTCGACAGGAGCGTAGGCATCAATACGCCGCCGGTGAAGATCTTTATGCTGGGATTAAACGCCAGGTTCTA
>JAEUVR010000439.1 GCA_016786785.1 Chitinophagaceae bacterium | reverse complement strand
TTCTATTTTTGCCTGGACCAGGGGACTGGCATTCCGCGGCAAACTGGACAATAACCAGGAGCTGATCAATTTCTGCAACGCGCTCGAACAGGTTTGTATCGAAACCGTCGAAAGCGGGAAGATGACCAAAGACCTGGCTATTGTAATCCATGGCAATAAAGTAACCCATGGAGAACATTTCCTCTACACGGAAGAATTCCTGGATACGGTTGATGAAAACCTGAAAAAGAAACTGGGATAATCAATATATCGTTTTGCTAAAAAACCCGGAAGCTGATGTTTCCGGGTTTTTTATGCCCCCGGCTCCCAGCTTCATGTACGTTGCATCCCGAACCTGCAGAACAAAGCGCAAAAACGTTTTCTATACCCGCAAAACGCCTTGCCCGCAATAGCTATGTCAAAGCAAAAAAGGCCGTCCCGAAACAGGACGACCCCTAACGATTGCTTGCCGTATAAAAACTTACTATTTTATTTCTTCAGGGAGTCTACTACCGCAGAGGCAGCAGAGTCAACAACAGCGGCGGCGCTATCCAAAGCGGGCGCAACAGGCTCTACAGGAGCAGGAGCGGCAGGAATAGTATCTGTTGCTTTTTCATCTGCATTCGAGTTATCATTGCAGGCTACAAAAGCGCCTATCGCTAAAACCAATAAGAATTTTTTCATTGTACTGAGTTTTGATTTTTTTTAGATGATTTGGTGTTTATACGCAAATCGGGAAAAGGTAACCCGTCAGACCAAAAAAATATTTTTTTCTTTTTTAAGGAAATTCTGCGCCCATTTTAAAGGATAGTATAACCTTTGGGTTACTTCTTCATAAATTCGGTATTAACTAAAGGAATAAAGATTGAGCGCAGAGCAGGACGAAAAAAGCTTATTGAATGGGCTGGCAAAGAACGACCGGCGCTCCGTGGAAGCCATCTACGCAGGTCATTATAGCATGATCCAATCCATGATCATCAATAATAACGGATCTGCAGACGACGCCAGGGATATCTTCCAGGAAGCAATGATCGTGCTGTATGAGAAAGTCAGATCGGGATCTTTTGAGCTGCATTGCCAGCTGAAAACCTATATTTATTCGGTTGCCCGCAGGCTATGGTTAAAAAGGCTGAAACAGGCGCAACGCATAAATCCCGAGATCGACGGGCTGGAAGAAACGGTTTCCGTGGAAGAAGACCTTGAGTCGCATGAGCTGAGAAGCCAGGAATTCCAGGGCATAGAAAAAGCGCTTTCCAACCTGGGAGAACCCTGTAAAAGCTTGTTGGAAGCCTTCTACCTGCAAAAAAAGAACATGAATGAAATTGCCGACGCCTTTGGATATACCAACGCCGACAATGCCAAAAACCAGAAATACAAATGCCTTATCCGACTAAGAAAACTATTCTTTGCCAACTATAAACCAGGTAAACCGTGATGATGGAAAAAATAAAATTGCTGGAAGCCGTCGAAAGATACCTTAAAGATGAAATGACGCCGTCTGAAAAGGAAGCGTTCAATCAACTGCGGGAGTCAACGCCTGAAATTGATCAGCTCGTGGTGGAACATACTATTTTTCTTCACCAGATGGATGAGTTGGGCGATCATAGAAATTTCCGGTCGAACCTGAATGAGGTCCATGCCGAGCTGCTCCAGAAAGGCGATATCCAGGAAAAGCCATCAGGGGCTGTCGTTCTTCAATTATTTAAAAAACACCGCCGGGTAATGGCTGTCGCCGCTTCAATAGCAGGCATCACTACCCTGCTTATCGCCGGGATGGCGTCTTATTATTCCCGCAGGGCAAATACCGCAGAGCTGGAACAACTGAGCAAAAAATTTGAAAATACAGAGAAGACCGTCAACGCCCTTAAACAACAGGTAGAAAGCGACAGGATCGAAAAAGCGCCTACCAATACCCCTATTAAATCCGGCGGCACCGGCTTCCTGATCGATGGAAAAGGATACCTGGCCACCAATGCGCACGTGGTGCAGGGCGCTAATTCCGTAGTGATCCAGAACAACAAGGGACAGGAATACCGGGCCCAGACCATCCTGATCAACGAAATAAACGATATCGCCATCCTTAAAATAGAAGACGCCGATTTTAAAACCCAGGGGGCGCTGCCCTATGGGCTAAAAAAGATCGGCGCGGAAATCGGGGAAACCTTGTTCACGCTGGGCTTCCCCCGCGAAGAGATCGTGTATAACGAGGGTTATATGAGCGCCAAAACAGGTTTTAACGGCGATACCCTCACCTGCCAGATAGGCGTCCAGGCCAACCCGGGAAATTCGGGAGGCCCTGTTTTTAATAAAAGCGGGGAAGTGATCGGCATCATCAATACCCGTCAATCTACGGCGGAAGGCGTTGTCTTTGCCGTCACCGCCAAAAATATCTTCAGCTCTGTTGAACAGATCATCAAGGAGAATAAATCCATCAACATCAAACTGCCCCTTCATTCTTCGCTGAAAGGCCTCGACAGGGTGCAGCAGATCAAGAAGATCGAAGACTGCGTATTTATGGTGAAAAGCTATTGACAACTATTTTCCCCAAAGGCTGCCCGGGTATTCTCCCTTGCTGATCAGCGCGTCCAGGCTTGCTTTTACTTCAGGAGCGTCTTCCTTATAAGTGACGCCAAACCACTGGGCAGAAGTGGGGATCACATTGATAACCCCTTTTTTATCTTTAATAAAACTGTCGGCTACCAGCGGAATGAAAAATTCCGATTTCGGCTTGGTTGCATTTTCCCGGATAAAATCCCTGAAAAGATTTTCCGTATAAGCAAACAGGGATGGATGGAAACAATAGAAGTTCATCGACACATTAGCGTCTTTTGAGATCTCGTGCGGCTGCAGGTCGTCGTCGCAAACAACCCTGCCTTCCTTCATGGATATGTTCAGTCGCTCCGCAATGGAAACCAGGTTGCCCGCCCCATCAACCTCGCACACGCCCCGGTTGACCGTTCCGTTATCGGAAAGGGTTTTCACCAATTCATATCCTATGATGGAATAAGTCTTTTCGTCACAACGACCCGTAAGAAAATCCGCCGCTTTTTCAAAAGCGTCCCTGCCGTAAAAATCATCGGCATTGATCACCGCAAAAGGATCGCTGACGGCATTTTTAGCGCACAGCACCGCATGGGCCGTTCCCCAGGGTTTTGTCCTTTCCGCCGGGATCTCCGCGCCTTCTGTAAAAGCGTCAAGCTTCTGGTAAACATACTCTGTGGCGATCTTTCCCTTAAGTACCGGCTCAAAAATATTTTTAAAGTCCTGCGCAAATTCTTCGCGAATGATAAAAACAACTTTTTTAAACCCTGCCCTTATGGCGTCGTAAATAGAATATTCCATGATCGTTTCGCCTGCAGGTCCAAATGCCTGTATCTGTTTCATGCTTCCATAGCGCGATGCCATACCGGCCGCCAGGATCAAAAGTGTAGGTTGTTTTGCCATTGTTTTAAATTATGGCGCTAAATTATATAATTAAAATAAGGAAGTCCAGTAATTGCCCCTTCTGTCGTTTAAATAATGCTATCTTGCCCAAAGCCGCAGGTTGACGCATAAGCGATTATCTAAAAAAAGTTTTGCTATGAACGCAGGAAAAATGAATGCAAGGCCAAGCAGCCGGCCGCTACCCTATTAGCTACAACAGGCAATGAACGAGACGATACATACCGATGAAAAAACAGATATAGCCAGAATCCGTATTGACCGCTGGACGAATGCAGTTTTTGAGGATAGGGAGGTACAGGCGGACATATTAAGATTAGACCTTATCCATCCCGTCATTTCCGGCAATAAATGGTTCAAGCTGAAATATTCGCTTTCGGATGCGCTCGCGCAGCAGAAAAAGGGGCTGATCAGTTTCGGCGGAGCATGGTCGAATCACCTGGTAGCGATGGCCTGCGCCTGCCGGCAATACGGGCTGAAGTCGACCGGCATCATACGAGGCGAGGAGCCTGCCGTATTCAACCCAACGCTAAGACAGATGAAAGCATATGGCATGGACCTGGTGTTTGTAAGCCGCGCCGGTTACCGCGACAAGGAAGCAATACTGAAAACTGCTCTTGACCGCTACCCCCAATATTATTATGTTCCCGAAGGCGGTCAGGGCGATAAAGGCATCGCTGGCGCCGCTGAAATATTATCCCTGGCGCCATTGGAGCAGTATACGCATATAACCTGCGCCGTAGGCACGGGAACTACTTTTGCCGGCATCATCAATGCCGCTGGAAAACAACAGTGCATCGGCGTCTGCTGCCTTAAGATCCCTCTCTCCGAACAAGCGTCCGAAAACGCTCCGGGCAATGAGCTTAACCGTTATATTCAAAGTCATGCGGGCAGCCGGCGCTACCATTTGTATTTCGACTATCATTTCGGCGGATATGCCAGGCATACCCCCGCGCTTCTTGCCTTTATGAATGAAGTCTACCTGACCAACGGCATACCCACTGATATCGTGTACACGGGTAAGCTGCTCTATGCCATAATCAACCTTGCCCAAAAGGATCATTTCCAAAAAGGCGACCGCATACTGGTCATTCATAGCGGAGGATTGCTTGGGAACAGGTCGCTTTCCGAAGGCGCGCTTTGTTTTTAACCCGGACCGAAGCGCGCAAGCTTACCGGTTACTTTTACAGCGTTTCAGGCATTATTTAACCAGCTCAAAAATATACAGGCAGGCTTGTGTTCCCCGGCACGACCATGTCCGACACCCTCGGAGTATATAAATTGAAGTATAGGCGCGCCGCCTGTAATGTGTATGATAAGTCATATATGAAAAGAACCGTCGGGCAGCAACAGCAGATGTTTATCGCAGGCTCCCGATTATTTTTAACAGGAAGATAAAAGCAGGCATCCGCTATATTTGCAGGGGTAAACAGGCAGGCGGCAAATACGTTATTTTCTTATGACACGAATACTGACGGCAGTCTTATTATTGGCGGGTCTTATTCCGGCTACCCTGGCGGGGCAGGACACCCTTCCAAAATTTTCCGCAGTATTAAAAACCCAGAACAGGGTGGTGATCAGTTGGACCAACCCCTATCCTATCGTAACCCAGCTCAGCATACAACGTTCCATCGACAGCCTGAGAAATTTCAAAACCATCCTGACCGTGCCGGATCCCGCCATTCCGCAAAATGGGTTTGTCGACGCTAAATCGCCGTCTCCCTACGCGTTTTACCGCATATTGATCGTGCTGGACAGCGGAAAATACCAGTTCACCCGGTCAAAAAGAGCCTCTCCTGATACTTTAACGGCCCTCCATCCGCCGAAAGAACCCAAACAGCTAATCATAACCGATAAGCAGCTTCCCGATACCTTAACGAAGACCATAAGAGAAAAGCAGGTTCCCCCGCTTCCAAAACCCAGGGAAGAAAAGTTTTTCACTGTAAAAAGAAGGGATACGCTCATCGGGCGACTGGCCGAAAAAGAGGTAAAAAGATTCAGGGATTCTATCCTGTATAAAACAAAAGACACCCTGGTATTGAGCGCAGGCGACCTGTTCCTGATCAGGCCTTTTGTGCCCAAGGAAGTATACAAGCCGTCTAAATTCGTATATACGGAGAAGTATGGAAACCTGATGATCGTCCTTCCGGAAGCGGAATCCAAGAAATACACCCTTCGTTTCTATGAGGACAAGGGAACAAATGGAGAAGCCAAAGAGAACAAAGACTTTATTTTCGAGCTGAAACAACTCAATTCCCCGTCGCTGGCGCTGGACAAATCGGCCTTTATCCATGCAGGATGGTTCTGGTTTGAGTTATTTGAGAATGACACCCTCAAGGAAAAAAACAAATTTTATATCCCGAAAGATTTTTAATTATCCCGCCTGCTGATGCAACCTCCCGCAGAAGCCATGCATCTTAACGGTAACCAGGATTCCGCCTTATCTATATAAAATAATAAAGGGTTTCCACCGTTAAAAACAATAAATAAAATAATGTAGATTGCCGCGCCGTACGATCAATAAGGTTGGCATAACGATTGCATAATTAAAAAATAAAAACCCCTGACATGAAAAAAATTTTGCTCTCAGCGGCGGTGATAGGAACAGTTGCGGCAGTAGTTATGGTATACGTTACTCTTCTTTCTACAGAAAAACAGATTGAGGATCCTACCGTAGACATCTGGCATTGATGAACGCGCCTGACAATTTCGGGGAAACCCTAAATGATCTCTACGCCAAATACTTCTTCAAAATATTTTTTTACTTTTTCCTTTACTTCCTGCATCGGTATCTCGCGGGATAATTCCTTTTGCAGCGAGGTAACCTGTTTGTCCTGGATGCCGCAGGGTATGATGCCGTTAAAATAGCCCAGCTCCGTATTTACGTTAAAAGCCAGTCCATGCATGGTGATCCAGCGGCTGCAGCGAACGCCGATAGCGCATATCTTCCTTGCCTTAGCCCTGTTTTCAGGATCTATCCATACCCCTGTTTCGCCCGGCGACCGGTCTCCTTTAATACCATAGTCCTTTAAGGTCAGGATGATCACCTCTTCCAGGTTGCGCAGGTATTTGCCGATATCCCTGTAAAACTTCTCCAGGTCTAATATCGGGTATACCACCAATTGCCCGGGGCCATGGAAAGTTATATCTCCCCCCCTATTGATCTTATAAAACCGGATGTTCCGCTTTGCTCTTTCCGCTTCATCAAGCAGCACATGCTGAATATTCCCGCTTTTGCCAAGCGTATAAACGGGAGGATGCTCTACATATAATAAATGATGCGTCGTATCCGAAGCCGGCGATGCCGCAGGATCGTTCTGTACATCCGGCTTTGCAGGCGATAACAGCAGGGAGCCGGGAAGCGTTTCGGCGTCAGCCTGCATATCAGCCCTTGCATCGGGCGGCGGAGAGGCGGACAATGCCGTTTCGGGCAATCTGTTTGCGCGCGCTTTTTTTGCTTCCACGTTCCGCAGCAACAGGGCTTCCTGGTAATCCCAGGCTTCCTGGTAATCCATTAGCCCCAGATCCTCAAACAATAGTTTTTGCATTATATTCTCCCGGAAATGAATGGCAAATTTACAGCCTTTCTTTACAAAAACCTGTTGTTGGGCGCTCAGGTAGCGGCCCGAGTCAGATTACTGTCCCTGCCTCGCCCAACGAAGAGCGGAATTGATCTTCGAACTCAAGCGTAATGCGCCGAAGCTGGTCCGTACAACATGTCGAGGTTGGACGGGTAGCTATTATCGTTCGACGGTACTGAACCTGTTGTTCCCATTCAGCCTGCCAGCCCGATCCCCGCCAATCAGTTATCTTTGCCAAAACCTTATCTCCTTATGCGCAAAAAAAGATCCGCATCCGATCAATCCCCGAAAAAGCCCGTCCCCGGCGATATTCATTCGCCGTCGGGAAACAAGGGCAATAATCCCGGAGCGGATAATGAACCGGCAGACGCAGAAACTGCAGAGGGAGAATCTTCGGATAGCGGGGAAGAGCTATACGAGCGCATGAGCCTGGTGGTAGATAAGGGCCAGGAGCCCATGCGGCTCGATAAATTCCTCGTCGCCCGTATAGAGGGCGCTTCGCGGAATAAGGTTCAGCAATCCATTGAAATGGGGCGGACGCTGGTCAATGGAAAAACCGTTCAGCCTAACCATAAGATCAAGCCGGGAGAAGAGATCGTCCTGTTCTCCGATAAAGAAACGCCGGGAGAAGAGATCATCCCGGAAGAGATGCCGCTCAATATTGCGTATGAGGATGAGGATATCCTGATCATTAATAAGCCCGTGGGACTGGTAGTGCATCCTGCCAGCGGCAATTACAGCGGCACCCTGATCAATGGGGTGGCCTGGTACCTGCTGCAACAAAACAGTCATTTAAACCAGGATGAACTTCCCCGTTACGGGCTGGTCCACCGTATCGACAAAAACACCAGCGGCCTGATGGTACTGGCAAAAAATGGAAAAGCCCATAGCAGCCTTGCCAAACAGTTCTTCGACCATTCTATCCACCGGCAGTATATTGCCCTGGTATGGGGAGATATCGCAGAAGATACCGGGACCATCCGCGCGCATGTGGGACGTCATAAAAGATTCCGGAAAATATTCGACGCCTATCCCGATGGCGAACAGGGAAAAGAAGCCGTCACCCATTATAAAGTATTGGAAAGATATGGATATGTAACCCTGGTGCAATGCGAGCTGGAGACCGGCAGAACGCACCAGATACGCGTACATATGCAACATATCGGCCATCCTCTCTTCAACGATGAAACCTACGGCGGCGACAGGATCGTGAAAGGAACCGTATTTACAAAATACAAGCAGTTTGTAGACAATTGTTTCGAAATATGTCCCCGCCACGCGCTGCATGCCAGGACGATCGGGTTCATCCATCCCCGCACCAGGCAGACGGTGAGCTTCGAGAGCGAACTGCCCGACGACATGAAACAGGTAATAGAGAAGTGGAAAAACTACGCGAAGAACAGGATGTAATGACGGCGCTTTTTATTCGCCCTCAGCGGGTAAGCGCATCGGCATTCGGGCAGCGGCGGCGGATATACTTTCGGGTAGGCATAATCGATATTCTGCCGCCAGGGACTCGCAAGCGGCTTATTTTGTAAAATCAAATAAGGTGGCGGTAAAAACGCCCCGCTCTCTTTTCTTGAAAACAACATCCCAGTTGCCGTTATAGCGCATCGTCTTAGGCACAAGATAGTCGCCGAATTTTGTCATCTCCACCTCTATATGAACGTCAAAATCGTATACCCCTGCATGATAGCTCAGGTCATAGTTCCGACCGGCGATCTCCCAGTTGTGCGGGTTAAACCATGTCGTCATTTCATTGATCACTATCTGGCTTCGCTCTGATGCGCTCAATCCTTCCAGCGGCGTCATTTTAAACACATAACATAGCTCGCCCTTGTATTCTTCCATGTCGATGGTAAAATCGTAACGCCTGGACACGTCTTCGTCGAACAAGGCGATCTTATTGCCGACAAAAGGAAGGCCAGGAATTTTTTTTCCAGGGTTAAAGAACAACATTTTTAGTTGTTCCTTATGCTTTTCAATGCCCGATTTTCCCTTTAAACTAAAAGAAGACCCGGAAACGATATTGGTTTCCCCGCAAATGGTGTCGCGCGCAAAAAACAACCCCGCATATAACTCAAGCGTATAATAATTATAAGCCCCGTCGCGGGTATAGATATCGCCGGTATGGGTTTCCCTGATCGTCCGCATCCACCGGCAATGATTGCCTACCTGTTGCAGGGTGCTACTGGATAACGAGGCCTGCGCATTGCCTTTCTTATCCAGCATGCGAACATCGTTGATAGCGGAATATCCCAGGACCTTAAGATTACGGAAAGCCTTGTAAAACGTGGTATCGTCCCTCACCCTTTGGATAAACAGCGGCACATTCAGCCCGCTGCGCACCACCACTTCTTTCAGCGTGACCGATTTATTGTCAAAAAAAACGGCGGAATCCTGCGCATGGCAGGGGAAATGAAAACAGCATAATAGACATAGCAAAATAAAGATCAATCCTGAGAACGGTCCGCTTCTTCGCGCCGCCCTGTTTACAAACGGCGCCGCCCTCACCTGGGGAAACTCATTTTATAGTCTACTTTCACCTTGCCCTTGGAAATATCTTCCAGCTTGCCTCGGAGCAGCTTGCGTTTAAGCGGTTTCAGGTGATCGATAAACAGCTTGCCTTCTATATGATCATATTCATGAAGGATAACCCGCGCGGTGATGCCGTTAAAAGTAGAAACATGCTCTTGAAATTGTTCATCGCAGTATTGCAGCGTAACTGTTTCATTCCGGGTAATGTCTTCCCTGATTTTGGGTATGCTCAGGCAGCCTTCGTTGTATACCCATTCTTTGCCATTCAACGCCAATATGCGGGCGTTGATAAATGCCTGTTTGATACCTGGTTCGTCGGGGTACTGGCCCTTGTCTTCCTCTTCCTGGTTTTCAAATATCTGGTTGCTGTCTACCACAAACAAACGGATATTCCTGTTCACCTGGGGAGCGGCCAGTCCAACCCCATTGCTGGCATACATGGTTTCCCACATATCAGCGATCAGCTTATCAAGATCAGGGTACTGCGGGTCTATCTCCTTGCTCTTTTCTCTTAACGCCGGCGACCCGTATGCCACAATCGGAAGTATCATGATTAGAATAAATTTAGCTGTTGATAACGGCAAATTTACGTCAATAATAGCAGATTCGGAGGGGATCAGCTTCCGGGCAGGCTCCGAAGATATTCCTGCAACAGGATCGTTGCCGCTATCTCATCCACTAGCGCCTTATTGCGGCGCTGCATTTTTTTCATACCCATCTCTATCATGGCCTGGGAAGCCATTTTTGACGTGTACCGTTCGTCAACCGCGAGCACCGGCATCTGAGGGAATTCTTTTTTCAGCTTTTTAATCATATTTCTTACCAGGGGGGTAGCATGGGTGTCCGTGTCGTCGAGGTTTTTAGGTTCGCCAATAATGATAAGCTCCACCGGCTCTTTCGCAAAATATTGTTTCAGGTAACCGATCAGCTCTCCGGAAGCCACCGTTGCGAGGCCGGTAGCAATGATCTGCAGGGGATCGGTAACCGCCAGCCCTGTTCGTTTCAGTCCATAATCAATAGCAAGGATCCGGGCCATCGTGAATGATTAAAATGAAAAAAATCGGGCCATGAAGATATCCGCAATGACCAATACGGCAAATACC
>JAEUVR010000429.1 GCA_016786785.1 Chitinophagaceae bacterium | reverse complement strand
TCTCTTGGTAATATCTTCGATCTTCAACAGGAATTCTACATACAATCCATTCGCGGGTATCTCTTCTGGTTTTGTTTTAGCCCAGAAGCCGTTTTTCAGGAAATTCTGCTGCACTGAGCTTGCTGAGGCAATAGCGTCATATCCGCAATGGTGATTGGTAAAGATCAATCCTTCATTGCTGACGATCTCCCCGGTGCAGAAGCCGCCGAATAAAACAATAGCGTCTTTCACAGAAGCTTTGTTAATGCTATATAATTGTTCTTTTGATAGTTTAAGTCCGCGTTTAACCATATCGTCATATACCTGCTTTCCCAACAATAGCGGAAGCCACATGCCTTCGTCCGCATAGGAGCGGAATATAGAAACAAGCAATACAAGAGATAGCAATAGCTTTTTCATATTGAATTATTTAATGAAGAATCCTATAGCAATGTTTAGCGCATCTTTCTACGCGAGAAATCGGACCGCCTCGACCAAATACCTGTCATAAAAAGCCCCGGCGACCTTTTCCAGCGAAATTGTAAGCGAAAAGAAGACAAACCTAATGCAATTTTCAGAACCCTTAGAGACGGTAGGATTTCCAGGTCGATCAAGCGACATGCCTTCGTTCAAACCAGCTTTTAGTTCTATAAGGTCAGCGGATCAAAGTCTACAATCATTCGTTCAAACCAGCTTTTAGCGCTATGAAACCGCGTTCCCTTCATTTAAGGTCTTCCATAGCAGGTCTTTCAGCTCCCGGATGCCTTTTTGCGAAACTGAGGAGATGAACAGGTGGGGAATATCTTCCGGCAGTTCCGAGGCAATGGCCTGCTTTAATTCTTCATCCAGCATATCGCTTTTGCTAATGGCGATCACAAATTGTTTATCCAGCAGCTCTTCGTTATACGCTGTCAATTCTTTAACCAGCGTATTGAATTCGGCGCGGTGGTCCTTGCTGTCTGCCGGGATAACAAATAGCAATATGGGGTTGCGCTCAATATGCCGGAGAAAGCGATGCCCCAGCCCCTTTCCCTCAGCGGCGCCTTCAATGATCCCCGGAAGGTCGGCCACGCAAAAGCTTTTTCCCTCGCGGTATTCCACCATGCCCAACTGCGGGGTCAGCGTAGTAAAGGCATAGTCTGCAATTTTAGGTTTTGCGGCGGTGATCACCGAAAGCAAGGTCGACTTACCCGCGTTGGGGAAGCCCACCAATCCCACGTCGGCCAGTACCTTTAATTCGAGTATTTTCCATCCTTCCAGTCCCGGTTCTCCCGGCTGCGCATATTCCGGCGCCTGGTTGGTAGCGGTAGCAAACCGGGCATTCCCCAGGCCGCCCCGGCCGCCCTTCATCAGGATCGCTTCCTGGCCGTCTTCCAGGATCTCCGCTTCCAGTCTGCCTGTTTCTTCATCAAGGGCAATAGTGCCCAGCGGCACTTCGATAATGATATCCTTGGCATTCCTGCCGGAGGAATTGTTGCTACCTCCTTTCTCCCCGTCCTCGGCAAGCACGTTTTTATAATAACGCAGGTGGAGTAATGTCCAGAGATTCTGGTTTCCCCTCAGGATGATATGACCGCCCCGTCCTCCGTCGCCCCCGTCCGGTCCGGCTTTGGGGTTGAATTTGGTCTGCATAAAATGCTTATTCCCCGCGCCGCCATGCCCGCTTCGGCAAAAGATCCGGATATAATCGATAAAGTTTGATTTTTCCATCAGGGGTGCAAGTTACCAAACTTAACAGACGCGCTAAAAAGAGGTTATCTATACTATTTTTTCAACCCGCCCACTAATATCAGGGTCATATTTTGCTCCAGCAGCTCGCCCGATATTTTCTGTTTGCTGCGGTGCCAGGATTCGATACCGCTTACCGCATGTAACATGATCAGCACGGCGGTAGGCGCGTCGATCTTTTTGATCTCTCCATTGCGGATGCCTTCTTCAATGATAGAAGCTATGCGTTGGCGATAGATCCGCCGCTGGTTCTTTAAATTGGAAAGATAGGGATCGGTAAGATGCTTCCATTCCCTGTCGCTTACATATACTTCCTCGTAATGATGGATCATCTGCCGGATATTAAACCGAAGGATCGCTTCGACCTTGGCCAATGCGCTGGTATCCTTTGCATTCACTTCATCAATATTGGCCATGAACTTATTCGCTACCCTGAAACAGATCTCCTGGAGTATCTCCTCTTTGGAACGGATATGATTGTATAAGCTGGCGGCCTCAACGCCCACATTCTCGGCCAGGTCGCGCATGGAAGTAGCATTAAAACCCTTCTTCCTGAATAGCTGGGCCGCTTTTTCCAGGATGATCTCTTTCCTGGGGCTGTTCTTTTTTGTTTTACTGATGGCCATATACAACGTTAAACAAATATAAATCTCCTTTCTCTCTTTTTCGTATTCCTGTTAACTCTTCGACAAATTACTTTAGGTTTGCAACGGTAATTGCATGGCCTGCTACCGCAGGCGTCTTAACTAATTTATTTTAAAACGGAAATTAAAATTATGTCCCTATTAGCTGTCGGCAGCATGGCATTTGATGCTATTGAAACCCCATTCGGAAAAGTGAACAAGATCGTAGGCGGATCCGCCACCTATGTCGCATATACTGCCAGCAATTTTATTAAGCCCATACAATTGGTTTCGGTGGTAGGCGAAGATTTTCCAAAGGAAACGGTGGCTGACCTGGAGAGCCGGGGGGCAGACTTTGCAGGGGTGGAGCGCATTGCCGGTAAAAAATCTTTTTTCTGGAGCGGGAAATATCACCTGGATATGAATACCCGCGATACCCTCGTTACCGACCTGAATGTGCTGGCCGATTTTGATCCCAAACTCCCTGAAGCTTACCGCGAAACCGAATACCTGATGCTCGGCAACCTCGACCCGGCTGTACAGTTAAAAGTAATTGAGCAAATGACCCGCCGCCCCAAATTCATCGTGCTGGATACCATGAATTTCTGGATGGACATAGCGCTGCCGGGATTGCAGGAGGTACTAAAAAAAGTGGATGCGCTGATGGTAAATGACAGCGAAGCCAGGCAGCTCAGCGGCCAGTACTCCCTGGTCAAAGCCGCTAAGGCGATCATGAAAATGGGCCCGCGCTTCCTGATCATCAAAAAAGGAGAACACGGCGCCTTGTTATTTCATGAAGACAAGGTCTTTTTTGCTCCTGCGCTGCCCCTGGAAGAAGTATTTGACCCTACAGGCGCGGGCGATACTTTTGCCGGCGGTTTTATAGGGCATATCGCTCATACCCATGATATTTCCTTTGAAAATATGAAAACCGCTATCATCGTGGGCTCTGCAATGGCTTCTTTTTGCGTTGAAAAGTTCGGCCCCGAAAAATTAAAAATGCTTACGCGATACGATATCGATATGCGCATACAGGACTTCGTTAACCTGGTAAACTTTGATATACAGCTGGTATAAGCCGCATAAAGTTATTTCCCCGCGCGTTAGCATAGTTTTAGTAATTTTACGATAAACTTATACGCTGTGATTGCAATAGACAATGTGTTGGTAAGCGATGCCATTGTAGAAGCTCAATTCGTATGCGATCTGATGAAATGTAAAGGCGGCTGCTGTGAAGACGGCGACGCCGGCGCTCCGCTTACAAAAGAAGAACTGGGTATTCTGAATGATATTTACGAAATAGTGAAACCCTATCTTACCCAGGAAGGGATAAGATGGATCGAAAAGCATGGGCGATATTTATACGACAGGGAATTTGGATGGGTCACCCCTACTATAGAAGGAAAGATGTGCGTATATGGATTTAAAGACGAGCACGGCATCATCAAATGCGGGATTGAACAGGCTTACCGCGATGGGAAAATAAGTTTTAAAAAGCCGATAAGCTGCCATCTCTATCCCATCATCGCCCATGAAGGCAAAAAAGGCGATTATGACCGCATGAATTACGAGCCCCGTGAAACGCTTTGCAAACCAGCATGCAGCCTGGGAAAGAAACTCAAGGTTCCGGTATATGCATTCCTGAAAGAGCCGCTCGTAAGAAAATACGGAGAGGCTTTTTACGATGCCCTTGAAAAAATTGCAAAGGATTATTTTGATGCGAAAGCATTAAGCAGGTAGCGGTTTGGAGTATAAGTTCTGAGTATAACGATAACAGGAATGCGCTATTTTATCCGGCGGTAGCCGCAGATCAACACAAGGGCATTGCCTTCATAATTATAAGGGGTTAAATTTTAGATGATGAGCGAACATGTTTCCTCCTTTTTAGCCAAGAGCGCCATAAAAGCGGCGGATCTCGAACATCGCCGGAAGATCGCCTTTAACGTCAGCATGCACAACGCCGCCGTTCCTAAAGGCAAGGAGCAGTTCACAAATGTAGAGTTGGCGCGGGAAAGAGCTAAAAATGCAAAATGGCGCGCAATAGAATCGCTCGACCAGCGACTGGAGGAATTCGAATCGTGCTTTACCAGCCGGGGAGGAAAGGTGATCTGGGCAGAAACAGCGGAGCAGGCCCTGGAAGAAATACTGGCCATCTGCAAGCGTAAGCAATGCAAGACCATTGTGAAAAGCAAGAGCATGGCGACGGAAGAGATCCATCTCAATAAATTCCTGGAAAAAAACCAGATCGAGAGCATTGAAACGGACCTGGGAGAATACATCCAGCAACTGGATGGAGAGCCTCCCTATCATATCGTCACCCCTGCCATGCATAAAAGCAAGGAAGATGTGGCAAAGCTGTTTTATGAAAAGCTTTTCACTGCGCCTAAATTATCTCCCGAACAACTGACCCTGGTAGCCAGAGAAAAACTAAGAGAGAAATTCACTTCCGCCGAAGTAGGCATAACAGGCGCTAATTTTATCATTGCCGATACGGGAAGTATTGCCCTGACCGAAAATGAAGGCAATGCCCGGTTGAGTTGCGCATTTCCTAAAACCCATATCGTCATTGTCGGCATTGAAAAGATCATCCCCTCCATACAGGATCTAAGCCTGTTCTGGCCCCTGCTCTCCACCTATGGAACCGGGCAGCGGGTTACCGTGTATAACTCGATCCTGAGCGGTCCGCGTCAGCCGGGCGAAACGGACGGACCGGAAGAGATGTATGTTATCCTGCTGGACAATGGCCGCACCAATATCCTGCAGGACGAGAAACAGCGGGAGAGCCTTTATTGTATCCGTTGCGGAGCCTGCCTGAATGCCTGCCCCGTATATAAAAACATCGGCGGGCACGCCTATGAAACCACTTATAGCGGCCCTATCGGATCGGTGATCACCCCGAACATGCGGGGCATGAAAGAATGGAAACACCTTAGCTATGCGTCTTCCCTATGCGGCAATTGCACCGAAGTTTGCGCTGTAAAGATCAACCTGCATGGACTCCTGCTCGAAAACAGGATCGAAGCGGTAGCATCCGGCAGCGCAACATGGCAGGAAAAACTGGCCTGGAAAGCCTGGAAAACAGCCAGCCTTCATCGCAGCCTCATGAATGCGGGCAATCACCAGATCAAAGACTGGATGATCAACAAGTTATTCAAGGGATGGACAAAACACAGAGCCCCTCTCCACTTCCCCCAAAAGACCTTCAATCAACAATGGTCGGAAAGGCATAAACAGGCAAAAGAAAAATAAAGCCGCAAGCCCCCGCAAGCAGGGCCGAAAGAGCAACGCCTAAAGCTATATAGCTTTTAAGGGTTAGTTTTGCAGCTCGTATTTATCTCTCAATTGTAAACATGAGTCATTCAAGAAAGTACCGGATTGACAAAGTCGTTTATCCTATTCAAAAATTCATTGAGAATGAAAAAGCAGGGGGACTTGTATTAGGTATAAGCGTCATTATTGCTTTAGTCTTAGCCAACTCTCCATGGGCGCATGATTATCATTATTTTTTAGAACATAGATTCGGGTTTCAATTTGACGGTAAGACGTATTTGGAATACAACCTCCACCATTGGATAAATGACGGGTTGATGGCTGTTTTCTTTTTTGTTGTAGGGCTTGAATTAAAAAGAGAAATAGTAGCGGGAGAGTTGTCCGACCCGAGAAAAGCATTACTTCCTATTATTGCCGCCATAGGCGGCATGCTTGTGCCTGCGGCCATCTACTTTGCGTTTAACCCTGCCGGCGAAACGCAGCGCGGATGGGGCATTCCTATGGCTACCGATATTGCTTTTGCCCTGGGCGTACTGTATTTGTTGGGCAAAAGGGTTCCGCTGGCTTTAAAGGTATTTCTTACCGCTTTGGCCATTGTAGACGACCTGGGAGCCGTTTTGGTAATTGCTTTTTTTTATACCTCGGACATTTCGGCGCTGAACCTGCTGCTCGGGTTCGGTTTTCTTTTCATCATGTATATGGGCAATAAAATGGGTATAAGGAGTATTCTTTTCTATGCCATTTTTGGAATCGGCGGCGTTTGGACGGCATTCCTGCTATCGGGCGTTCATGCTACCATATCGGCAGTCCTGGCCGCTTTTACCATTCCCGCCAATGTAAGATTAAGCGAAAATGATTATATCCTGAAGATCAGAAACTATCTTACCCTCTTTAAAGAAGCGGATGTCAACAACAAAATGCCAACCCTTACCAATCAGCAATTACATATCCTGGACGAAGTAAAGAACAATACGGATAAAGCTATTCCGCCATTACAAATACTGGAACGCTCCATGCACCCGATGGTTACCTTTATCATCATTCCGATCTTCGCCCTCGCAAATGCAGGAGTCTCTGTTTTAGATATTGACTTAAAGCAAATCTTTACCGCCAATGTAGCGCTGGGCGTAGCGCTGGGTCTTCTGATCGGTAAAACGGTTGGAATATTTTTATTTACCTGGCTATGCGTTAAGCTCCGAATTGCTCCGTTTCCTAAAGGAATGAACCTGAAAAATCTTTTGGGGCTTGGTTTATTGGGCTCCATTGGATTTACCATGTCGCTGTTTGTTACGCAACTGGCATTTTCGCATGAAGAATATAAAATGCAGGCTAAGATCGGAATCTTTGCCGCATCCATTATAGGCGGAGCGTTAGGATATTCGGTTTTAAAAAATCAGGATAAGGAGGAAGGAAAAAACTGAAATGCAGGCGATAGTTACCGTTTATAATCCGCGCTATCCGCGACTACAATAAACGGCTATTACTACTATTTAGTTTCTATTAGAAATAAAAACAAAAGGTTTTATTTCCTTCTGTTTAAGGATCTGCTTAACCGCTTTGGTATTACAGATAATCCTGTATTTGTTCAGATCGAATACTTCATGAGCGGCGCTAAGATTATCTATTGTTTCAAAAACAAACAACAACCTGTTTAACTGCTCCAATTCAAACTCAATGGCATCTTTGTCAAGATGATTGTCTTTAACGAGTACAAGCAAATCGCGATTAGGTGTTTTCATTTCTCATTGGGATTTTAATAACCAACAAAGCCTTTATTTAAACCGCAGCCGCATTTTTTTGATGAACCGCTCATACGATTACCAGCGCTACAGCTTGCAGCAACAACACTAATAAAAATTAACAGATAAATAAATTGCATACTAATCTTCTTCATACCTTGATCCTTCTAAATTAAACTATTTTACATCAAAATAAGTACCCCAAATTGGCGCAAACAGCGAAAATTTCTATTTGTAAAAAAAAACCACTGGTATTATTCTCCCCGCTGGACTGGGGATTGGGCCATACTACCCGGTCAATTCCTATCATAACGGAATTGTTGTCTAATCATTGTTCTGTCATAGTTGCCTGTAAATCAATACAAAAAGCCATTTTGGAAGCCGAATTTCCCCAAATTTCTTTTGTGGGGCTGGAGGGGTATAATCTTAAATATGGGAAAAACAGGTTATATACTTACCTGCTATTGGCCCTGCAGCTACCCAAAATATTGATTAAAATCAACAAAGAAAAGTTTTGGATATCAAGGTTTTTACAGGAGAACAGGGTAGATCTGGTGATTTCCGACAATCGCTTCGGTTTTTTTTCGCCCAAAACGCCTTCTGTTTTTATTACCCATCAGTTGGCCATACAAACAGGTTTGGGCAAATGGATCGACCAAATAGCGCAATGGGTCAATTACCGATGGATAAAAAAATTTACAGAATGCTGGATCCCTGACTTTGAAGACGGTCCCAATGCCGCCGGAATATTATCCCATCCGTCAAAGCTCCCCCCCTTACCTGTCCGTTATATTGGTTGTCTTTCGCGGTTCTCCGATAAAAAGAAAAAAGAGCGGCGTAGAAGCGATAACGATACAATGGACGAAAGCAATGTGCGCGAAATAAACAATACGGCGGAAACGGCGGTATTATCGCCTCGATCCTTCGCAGGTAATATAACCGCGCCCGGAGGCATAGTAAAAACGTCGGAAGGCATAACGAAAGCGCCGGCGCCATCGTCGCAATCTCCCGCTTCGTATGATCTGTTGTGTATATTATCCGGTCCCGAACCGCAACGCAGCATCTTTGAACAGATCATACAAAAACAACTGGCCGCTTATCCAGGCAAATCGGCGCTGGTCAGAGGAGTTCCGGGCCTTAGCGCCGAAACACAGGCTACTCCTGCATCGGATTCGCTTAATGCCTCTTTCAGCAATACGCATAATCCTTATTTTAAGGATTCGAGCCTCCCTCCCCCCGGGAGCGTGCGAACTTCTTCTTCCGGGGATATGGGTTATTCTTCTTCAAACCCGCCAGGAATAACCGTATTCCCTTATGCCTCTTCTGACCTGTTATATCAACTGATCAGCAATGCCTCGCTGGTAGTCAGCCGTTCGGGATATACAACAGTGATGGATATGCTAAGTTTAAGAAAAAAAATGATCCTGACGCCTACGCCCGGGCAGGGGGAACAGGAATACCTTGCGGCTCGACTGCAATCTAACCGGCTTGCGATAACCATGAAACAGGAAGATTTCTCCATTCAACGCGCAGTGGAGCAAGCGGAGGCATTTGAGTTCCAATACCTGGATAAGGATATGGGGCTATATAAAAAAGTGATCAGAAAATTTTTATCAGACCATGGGCTGATTGCGACTATCTATTAGCGTATAGAAATTTAACTGATCCTGACCCTAAAGAAGGAGAGCTTACAACCGTACTTAAAGCCATTGACAAGCTTTTCGTAAAACACAAAGCCACCGATACCGCAGCAGATTTTATATGTTTCTTAGACGAATCTTACTCTGATTTAGCATAGGCCATGCCTGTCAGATCCGGATTACCCAGCATTGCAAAAAGAAAAAAAATTTTCCCCAAAGAAAGACAAAGTACCGCTAAATAATTTTCGGGAACCCCATATTAAACCAGCGCTGTCGCGTTAATATTGAAAACAAATCACCCCCCCAGCAGAGCCCGCTTTAGCGTTTGATGATCTTTTTGGTAACGTTAAAATCTTCCCCGGAAACCTTCAATAAGTAAACGCCTTTAGACAGGCCTGAAGCGCGCAGTTTCACCTCCGAGCTGCCCTGTCCATAGATGCCATTTACCTGTTGGATGATCTTTCCGTTCATATCGGTAAGCGTCATGGCGATCTTTTGGGATCTGCTGATGGAAATAAAGGCGGACGCATCGCCGACAATTGGGTTTGGCGAAACGATCACTGAAGCGCTATTGCCTTTCTGGTTAAGTATTTTCTTGATATCAAAATACGTTTTCTTTCCGTCAATATCGACCTGCACGAGCCGATAAAAGCTAAGATCAGGCAGGGGATTATTATCCGTAAACGTATATGATTTTTCGCCGCTATGGTTGACTGCGCCGGGCATCTGGCCGATGGTTGTATATTGCTGATCAGCCCCCGCTCTTTCGATAACAAAAGAGGCGTTGTCCTGTTCCATTGTAGTAACCCATTTCAATTCCACCCTGTCATCAACAAGCCTGGCGGTGTAGGATTTCATCGCTACGGGCAGGGTTATATATACCGGATCAAGTAACCATTCGTAGATATTCATGTTAATGCCATCATTCTCGCCATTTCCATTTGTAAAGCTTGCCCTAAAGTTAGGATCATAAGCCCTGCTCCAGGCATCATGTAGTAGCGTATCGCTACACTGATACAAAGGATTTGGGTTTGCGTCGTTCAAGATAGTAAACCTTGGGGTAGCATTGCCGGGAGTATTTTTAATAGCATCCACCCACTCCCGGGGTCTTAATCCACAAGGGTTATCTATATTACATTGAATCCACCAGGTAGGAAGCCCTGCAGCTCCAATATTTTGAGGGATATACCCTCTTTGCGTATTCCTTGGGGAAGAAATGTCAGAACAAAATGAAATAGGCACCATCGCCGCTATCCGTTGCGCTCTTGCAACGCTGCTTGCGGCATATTCCACGATCATATTGGCGCCATTGCTATAACCTGTAAGATATATCCTGTCTGGATCTATCCTGTAATTTGCCTCGACATAATTGATAACGTTTTCTACCTCTTGGGCGCTAGGGAAATCCAAAGCAGCTGTTGGGTTTGGGGGGTTAGGAGAATCATTACGATTATATCTGGAAAACTGTGGACTGATAACAAGATATTCATAGGTTTCGCCGCCAACTGTCTGAGTAAACAAGCCGGTACTCCGTTCCACTCTTCCGGGTATCGACAGATGTGTGGCCAGGTCATCTAATCCATTGTCTTTAAATAGTCGGCATAACTCGGTCGGACCTCCAAATCCTTTAGACGCGCCTCCATGGAAATAGATAATTACGGGATATTTCTTACCGCTATTTTCAGGTAAATTATAGCTGGCCGGTTTGTATTCAAGTAAACCGTAGAAAAAACCATTAGTAGCGTCTATAGGAGTAGGAGTATAATAGGTTACCTTTTTCTGCTTCATGTTTGGAAAATCCCAAGCAGCGCTATTCCAGGGAGTGTAGAAGCCGCCATAATAATTTACACACGAGACTTGTGCGATACCCACGCCATACATGAGGGTTAATACGGTAATCCAGAAAAAATATTTTATACGCCGCATATGAAGCAATTAAAATGAATAAATAACTGTCGGCTTGAGATCAAAAGCAAAAAATTATGCAGTAAAAGAGTATCCTTAAACAAAAAAGAATGTTATCTCTTTATTATTGCTATAATACATACGCCGCTTTTGCAATTGAGATTAAGCAAACCCTTCCCGGATAATTGGAGATTACAGCGTTTTCTGAAGAATAAAGGATGGATAGAACTGCGAAAGTAGAAACAATATCTCGCAGCTCACAACAACTTACAAAAAATTTCCAGTATTTCCAGCAAAAAATCACGGTTTTACCCTTGCCGGCATCGAATCCGGGCTCAGCCGGTCGCCAAACCTGTTCATAAAGCCGGTTTAAGGCTATGGCTGATACGGTTTTGAGCAAACGGCAGGGATACCTCTTAATAAAGACCCGCTTTAATAGGCCCTGATTTCATGCCAATTATACGAAGAAAACCGCCCCCGCTATACCAACTTAGGATAATCAAAAAACAGGAAACGATTGCCTTTGACAGTAAAACCCTTCCAGTCGTCAACAGCCGCCTCTATCGCAAAAATGGAACAGGTGGGCATATTATCAATTTTCACCGAAGTAAGCATATTGGCAAAATCAGTTATTCCCTGGTTATGAGAGAAAATAATGATCGTATTCGCTTCTGCAGGCGCCCGGGTAATGACCTGATGAAAAGCCGGCGGCTCGGCCATATAAAGCTCCGGGATAACAGTAATTTTCTTGCTATCCACTCCAAACGCTTCGCCGAATATCGACGCCGTAGAATAAGCTCTCCGGGCGGGGCTTGAAAAAAAGACGTCTATCGGTATGTTTTTACTTAGCAGCCTTTTTGCCATAACGGAAGCGTCTTTCCTGCCGCGCTCATTTAAAGAGCGGGCCGAATCGCTCATAGAAAGAGATTCCCTGTCGCTTTTAGCGTGCCGTACCAACAAAATCGTTTTCATGGAAAAAAATTAATGTGCGCGCC
>JAEUVR010000365.1 GCA_016786785.1 Chitinophagaceae bacterium | reverse complement strand
TAAAGCCCATTGCGATCGTTTGTTCAAGATCTTTCAGATGGTCGAACGTGAGCGTAACGGTTACCAATACCTGTTCTCCGGTTTCGTTAAACAAATTTTCCCATAAATTCTGGGGAAATTCGGGATTTATGTTTCCGTGTTCATCGCAGAAGCCGTCTTTTGCAGTAAAGGATCTTTGTTTTACAATAGAGATATAATCGGCTTTGCTCCAATGTTTTTCGCCTTTGGGACCTATCATGGCATAAAGCCAAAATCCTCCTTCCCGGAAATCCATTGTTTTGGTTTCCGCTCTCCAGGGCCTTGGTCCCCACCACTGGTCGAGCAATTCGGGCGTTGTCCAGGCCTGCCAGACCAGCTCAAGATCGGCGTTAAATTCGCGTAAAACGCGAATGGTTTTGTTTTCTTTATCTATGATAAAGTCGAATAATAAATTGCTTTTCATTTTTTTTTATTTTATCTGTTCAAGATATTTTTCAAGTCGTTCAAAGTTTTGAGCCTGTCCTTCTCTGGCATTGAATACGTTGATAACGGTTGCCAGCATTTCCTCGGTATCAAACAGCGAGCTCCATGTTATCTGTGTTTCCTCGCCTTTGGCTTCAAATAAAACCGTTGCAATGAAATGAGGGTTGAAATGCTCAAAAACAATTTTCTTCAGGGGAATGATCTCTTTGAAAATGCTCCGGTTGGGGTAATCCTGTCCGTTAGCATGGTTGTGTAGCGTCAGTTTCCATTCGCCGCCTTCCCTGAAATCCATTTTATGAATGGTCGTGGTATGATGATCGGGCCCCCACCATTGGGCCAGATATTCCGGTTCTGTCCACAGTTTCCAGACGAGCTCAACAGGCGCTTTTACCGTTCTCGTCATTTTCAACGCTCTTTTATTTTCCATGGCTTATTTCTTTTGCATTTTCGCCAATAACCTATCCAGGTTATCAAAACGGTCTTCCCAGATTTTGCGGAACTGTTCTAGCCACCTGTCTATTTCCTTCATTTTTTTCATTTCAAGCGAGTAGTAGATCTCCCTGCCCTGGCGTTGTTGATTTACCAATTCGCATTCTGTCAGAATGCGTAGATGTTTGGATACGGCTTGCCGGGTGGCGTCAAAATGCTCGGCAATGGCGTTCGGCGTCATTGCCTGTAAAGCAATTAAAGCAATAATTGCCCGTCGTGTCGGGTCGGCAATTGCCTGAAAAATATCTCTTCTCATTTTTGCTGTGGCGTTATTTTAAGAAACCAATCGGTTGCGAATATATATGCAACTATTCGGTTTCGCAAATTTTTTTTGATTCTTGCGGCAATTATGATGGGAGGGGGATTGTCTAAAATCGCTGGGAAAGATTGGGGGAATGGAGTAGAATAGAAGCGCAAATCTTTGGTTTAAGGAATACCATATAGAATTCGAAAGTCAGCTTATCGTGGAAAGAAGCGCAAATGTTTAGCTGATGACTCTCATAGCAATGCAAGAAACATTGACGGTATAAGAAGCTAGCGCTGATTTTACCGATAGTCACGCCGTCTCGTTAATACGAGGTTAGTCGCGCGCTTTTCCGCCGGTCATTTTTTGATTTTTATTGTTTCGTTCCTGTACAGGTCCAACGCTGTTTGCAAAATGCTCTTTATTGTCTTTAGCGGTAAGTCTTTGTTTGGATTGATCCGGAGAATTTTCATTCGGGAACGGTCGCCTGCTTCCAGTTTGGGATGGTTGAGGTAGGCGCCTTCCACCATAAGCATATAGGGCTCATCCGTTTTTTTGTCTGTCCACAGATAGCAAAACATCTTCTTTTTAAAACAAAAGCAGGGCATTCCCCATTTTCGCGTTTCGGTGATGTTTGTATCCTGCGCAAGAATAATGCTTCTCAATGCAAGCAGGCAGCTTTTGTTTGGCTCTTCTTTGTTCAGATAGTAATGATCGAGTTGTTCTAACATTCGTTCCTGTTTTACGCCAATAAGAGGGTCGGTCTCTGCGCCTGTCAAACCGGGCATTACGCTTGTATACAAATATCCGTATTCTATGGCGACGGAGGGAAAATTAAGGTATTGAGCAAATACGGATGCTTCATAACTAAAAGAGGAAGTATCAAAAGTATTTTGAAGAGCCCGAGGATCGCGTAAATGAAAACTTTCTCCATCAGGCAAGCGAATAAAAAAAGGGCGTATCGGACTTTTGATACACCCTCTTCAGTTTATTATGCAATCTGTACCGCGTAGGGGAATCGAACCCCTCATTCATCCGTGAAAGGGATGCGTCTTAACCGATTGACCAACGCGGCATGCCCGGTTTTGGGACGGCAAAGATAGCGGGTGGGAGATTTTATTCCAAAACTTTATTCTCTTTTATGAAAAGAAATTTAAACGGTCTTTGCGCCTGATCTGCAAACGGAAGATCAGGGCGTTGAAGCGTAATAAGGAATAAGCCGAAATGATGGAACGGTTAATGAGCGCCAGGGTATTTTTAAAGCGATCAACAGCGCAGCCCGGATAATCTGCCTGAACCCGGCTGGTTTATTTTTCGCAAACGATTGACTACCGGCTTTCCGGGCCAATTATAAGATTCCCTCATTTAAGTTAGGCCAATTGCGTAATTTTGCGTCTCAAATTCATAAAACTAAATATTCTATTATGAGCACAGTTAAAGTCGCTATTAACGGTTTTGGACGCATCGGGCGCCTGGTATATCGCCAGATATATAAAATGGAAGGAATTGACGTGGTGGCAATTAATGACTTGACTAGCCCAAAAACATTGGCTCATCTCCTTAAATACGATAGCGCCCAGGGGCGGTTTGACGAGGATGTCCAGGCTACGGACAATTCGATCATTGTGAATGGCGATGAAGTGAAAATATACGCGCAGAAAAATCCGGCTGAAATTCCCTGGAAATCCCATGGGGTAGACGTTGTGCTGGAATGCACCGGCTTTTTTGCCGATAAAGACAAGGCTGCTGCGCATATTGCGGCCGGCGCTAAACGCGTGGTGATCTCTGCGCCCGCTACCGGAGACCTGAAGACCATTGTTTTCAATGTGAACCATGAGATCCTGGACGGATCCGAAACCATTATCAGTTGCGCCTCCTGCACCACCAACTGTCTCGCGCCGATGGCAAAAGTGCTGGATGATAAATATGGCATTCAACTGGGGCTGATGACTACCATCCACGCTTATACCAATGATCAGAATACGCAGGACGCCCCCCATCCCAAGGGAGACCTTCGAAGGGCGCGCGCCGCCGCTCAGAATATTGTTCCCAACAGCACCGGCGCCGCCAAGGCGATAGGGCTGGTATTGCCCTCGCTGAAAGGCAAGCTTGACGGATCCGCGCAACGGGTTCCTACGCTGACCGGCTCCCTTACCGAACTGAATACCATCCTCGGTAAAAAAGTTACCGTGGAAGAAGTGAACGCAGCAATGAAAGCCGCCGCCAACGAAAGCTTCGGTTATACGGAAGATGAAATTGTGAGCAGCGATATCATCGGTATTCATTTCGGCTCGCTGTTTGACGCCACGCAGACCAAGGTGATCACCGCGGGCGATCAACAAATAGTAAAAACCGTTAGCTGGTATGATAATGAGATGAGCTATGTCAGCCAACTGGTCAGGACGGTGCATTATTTTGCCGGGCTTATCCAGAAATAATTTTTTATCATCAACCGGAAGGCAGTAAACAGAAGACAATAACGGTCTTTGTTTCCTGCCTTCTCTGGTTTTAAGACCCTGTTTATTTTTTTATTTAATGCTATTTTCTATGACAGACTTTTCTCATTTTAATTTTGCCCATACAAGAGCGCTGATCCGCGTTGATTTTAACGTGCCCTTAGACGATCGTTTTGAGATTACCGACGATACCAGGATCCGCGCCGCCATACCCACGATCAAAAAAATACTGAAGGATGGGGGAATGGTTATACTCATGTCGCACCTGGGCCGGCCAAAGGATGGCCCGACCAATAAGTATTCGCTTAAACACCTGGTAAATCATTTGAATGCGTTGTTGGGAACGCAGACGCTATTTGCGGATGATTGTATCGGCGCGCAGGCATTGGAAATGGCAAAAGCTTTAAAGCCCGGACAGGTATTGTTATTAGAAAATCTTCGTTTCTACAAGGAAGAGGAAAAAGGCGACAAGGAATTTGCCAAAAAGCTGGCTGCATTGGGAGATGTATATATCAATGACGCTTTTGGAACCGCTCATCGGGCGCACGCTTCCACAGCGGTCATTGCGGACTTTTTCCCTGCAGATAAAAAAATGTTCGGGTTGCTGATGGAGAACGAAGTAAAAAGCGCGGAAAAAGTGCTGAAGAATGCGGAGAAACCGTTTACGGCCATCATGGGCGGCGCCAAAGTATCGGATAAGATCCTGCTGATCGAAAACCTTCTCGAAAAAGCAGACCATATCATCATTGGCGGCGGAATGGCCTATACCTTTTTTAAGGCGCAGGGCGGAGAGATAGGGAATTCGCTGGTGGAAGAAGACCGGCTGCAAACGGCGCTGGAACTGCTGGAAAAAGCAAAAGCCAAAAAAGTAGCTATCCATCTTCCGGTAGATAGCATCATCGCCGATAAATTTGACGCCAATGCACAAACGAAGATCTGTAAGAACGGCCAGACCCCTGCGGGATGGATGGGGCTGGATATAGGCCCTGAAGCCATTAAGGCGTTTCGCGAAGTGATCCTGGGATCCAGGACCATCCTCTGGAACGGTCCGATGGGCGTTTTTGAGATGGAGAAATTTCAACAGGGCACCAGGGCCGTCGCCGAAGCCATTGCCGAAGCTACCCAGCGCGGCGCTTATTCCTTAATCGGAGGAGGCGACTCGGTGGCGGCGATCAACCAGTTCGGGTATGCCGATAAAGTGAGCTATGTATCTACCGGCGGCGGCGCTATGCTGGAATTTTTTGAAGGAAAAGAACTGCCCGGCATTGCCGCCATTAAAAAATAGAGCCGGCGGAAAATGAAGTCGCTGCAAAAAATTGCCGCTGGTATTGGCAGGGATAAGCAAATGCTAATCTTGGCAGGGACAAAGAAATGCCAAACCCTGTATTTGACGGTAAAAAGTCTTGTTATTTCCCCGGTACAGGTCCGGTGAAAAAATCGCTTACCGCAAGGTCAAAAACAGTAATTTTAACTGGTTAAAGCCCTTGTTTAACAGCAAGGTCATCATTTAAGCAAAATATAATAATTTATGAAATCACGTAATCTCGTATTGCTTATTATCGTTGCCGCGGTTCTTTTACTCGGCGGCTGCGGTTGTAGCGGTTATAACAATATGGTCAACCTGGATGAGAACGTTAAAACCAAATGGGCTAATGTTCAAAGCGATTATCAGCGGAGGGCAGATCTGATCCCAAATCTCGTAAATACGGTAAAGGGAGCGGCTAATTTTGAACAGGAAACCCTCACAAAGGTGATCGAAGCAAGAGCTAAAGCCACTTCCGTCAATATTAATGCCGGCGATCTCAACCCTGAAACAATGGCCCAGTTCCAACAGGCGCAGGGAGAACTTTCCGGCGCCTTAAGCAGGCTGCTGGTTTCGGTTGAACGATATCCCGAACTAAAAGCCAACCAGAATTTCCTCGACCTGCAGAAGCAACTGGAAGGAACAGAAAACAGGATCAAGGTTTCCCGGAACGATTTTAATACCGCTGTACAGGGATATAACCAGGTAGTGCGTCGTTTTCCGAATAATCTTTTTGCCGGCATGTTCGGGTTTGCGCAACGGCAGGCTTTCCAGGCCGATGCCGGAGCGGAAAGGGCGCCCCAGGTTAATTTTTAATCCAAACGGTATTAATGAATTTATTGCCGCCATTTAAAAAAAGAGGTTTTTTCTCATCTTCTGAGAATGATCGCATTGTAAATGCCATCAGGAAGGCCGAAACGACTACCAGCGGGGAGATCCGTGTATATATCGAAAGCCGGTGCCGGTATGTGAATCCGCTTGACCGCGCTGCAGAGGTCTTCTGGAACCTTAAGATGGATCATACGGAATTACGGAATTCCACTCTTTTATACGTGGCCATGAAGGATCATCAGTTTGCGATTTATGCCGACCAGGGCATTCATCAGCAGTTAGGAGATGCGTTCTGGCAAAAAGAAGCGGCCGCCATGAGCCTGCATTTCCGGCATAACCACTATATCGAAGCGCTATTGCTTGTGATTGAAGATATCGGCTCTGCGTTGATGGAGCATTTCCCTTATGATGCCGCCGTGGATAAAAATGAATTGCCTGATGATATTGTATTTGGTAAATGACAACAACGCGAATGGTTGAGCATCGAAAATATATTTATGGGAAATTTGTAACATGGCCCCTGGTCCTGTTCTTGTGCTTATTGCCGCTTCTCCCCTTTGCTCAGCAAATTCCGGCAAAGCCCGATCCTCCGCGGCTGGTCAACGATTTTGCAAACGCGCTTACCGAGCAGGAAAAGGCGGCGCTGGAGAACAAGCTGAAATCCTTCGACGATTCCACCTCCATACAGTTGGCGATCGTTACGGTAAAAACGCTTAACGGATATCCCATTGAAGAATATGCGCTGCGAATATTAAGAGAATGGGGGATCGGCAATAAAGCCACCAATAACGGCGCATTGATCGTTGCGGCTATTGACGACCGGCTGATAAGAATAGAAACAGGTTATGGCCTGGAAGGGGCTATCCCTGATATAACGGCCAACCAGATCATTACTTATGATATCGCTCCAAACTTCCGTTCCGGCAATTATTACCAGGGTCTTGATCAAGCCGCTAATTCCATTATAGAGGCGGCAAAAGGAGAATATACCGCGCCCGCGGGCTATGGAAACAGGGGAAAGAAGGACGGCCAGATTCCGTTACTGGCCATTGTTTTTTTTATTATTCTCATTTTTATATTGGCTAACCGCGGCGGAGGCAGGGGAGGAGGAGGTTTTATGAGCCGGCGCGGTTACCGCGAAGGAATGGGGCCGCTGATCTTTCCGGGCGGTATTGGTTCCGGAAGATGGGGAGGCGGCGGATTTGGCGGCGGAGGTTTCGGCGGCGGCGGCTTTGGGGGATTTGGCGGTGGAAGCGGCGGAGGCGGAGGCGCCAGCGGAAGCTGGTAGCGGCGAATATTTCATTTTATGCATATCGCGGAAAAGCTGAAAACCGTCTATTCGCGGAGTAGGCATTTGCAAGGACAAAAATGTTTATGAAAAAAACGGCGCTGATATTTGCAATGACAGCCATTGCCTGCATTCGCAAGACATGAAAGAACATTTTGTTTGTATAAGATAAATTGTAAAGCCAGCCTGGGTTAACGACCAGACTGGCTTTCAAAATACAGCTCGATACCCCGAAAAGCAAAAACGCTTTCCAAAAGAAAACAGAGATCAGATAAAAATTTTCGGAAAAACCTATCTGCTCTCCCGGGGCGATCTTATTTGCCCGATAATTTCGATCTTAAGTAATCGATCTGCTCCTGGAAAACGGCAGGCGCCATCGAAGTCTGCCTGGCGGCCTCCTTCTGCGAGATAATGCGCTGTAACAAATTATCGATAAAAGGAGACAGGCCGTAATGTTCGGGTATCGATTCCCTGAAGCTTACGATCATGTCAACGCCTGTTTTAACCTTTTGGGTATCTCTCATTTTTCCAAGGATCTCTGTTAATGGCATCAATAAATTGAACTTGGCTTGAGAGGGCGGCATATCGTCAAATACATTGGAGATGACGTCAAAGCCGGTTTCATCTCCCGAGCTGATCAGTATGCCGGTAATGGATTCCACGAGTTTGCCCTTGGCAGGGTAGGCGCTTAATTTCTTGGCATAGCCCAGGGCCGCCGAGCTGTCGATTGCGAAAAGCCCTTCCAGCGCCGAGCCGGATACCGAATAGGAAGAGTCGTGAATATATTTCTCGAATAGCGATTTATACTTGGGGTCCCTGTAAGTAGCCAGCAGGCTGAGCGCGGCGCTTCTGGCGGAGGATTTGGGATCTTTTGCGGCATTATCGGCCAGTATCGGTTCCACTGCATTTCTGACCGTCTCATCCTGCATGTTCAGTTGGGAGATGGCGTAGGTCCTTAGCCCGTGATATTTATCCTTTATTGCCGTTTTCATCAGCTCAAGCCCTTTGGGGTCATTCTGGTGCGCGGCAAAATCAATGGCTTCCCGGCGATCGAGATAGTTAGCGGCGTATTTGTATTGATGCAGGTAGTTTTCAAGGGTTTTATGATCGGTTTTTTCCGCCAGCAATACCTTGTCTGCGTCCACATTCACGAGGTCGGGCCGGCGGGTATAGGAAAACCGGAGCGTATCGGCGCGGTTGCGCAGCCAGGCCTGTTTGCGTTCTTTTTTCCCGCCTTCATATATATCCACGGCGATGGGCAGGATAAAGGGCGCGCCTTCCTGCTTTTGGTTAACGATCACTTCTACCTCGTGTTTCTCGTCGTTATAGACGTAGTTAATATCGAGTACGGGATGGCCGGCGCCAAAATACCATTGGTTCCAGAACCAGTTCAGGTCTTTCCCGGTAATTTCTTCAAAAGCCATACGGAGCTGGTGCGCTTCCGCCGACTTGAATTTATTGGTCGTCAGGTATAAATGGAGCGATTTAAAAAAAGCGCTATCGCCTACATAGTTTCTCAGCATGTGCAATATCCGTCCTCCTTTGTTGTAACTAACGGCGTCGAACATGGCTTCTTTGTCGGGATAATAATATCGCACCAGGTTTTTATGGTCGCTTTCGCTACGCAGGTATCCTCCCATGTCGGAGTAGTTTTCTTCGTCTCCCGCATCTTTTCCATATTTATATTCGAACCACATGACCTGGCTATAGTTGGCAAAAGATTCATTCAGGGTAAGGTTGCTCCAGCTCTCGGAAGTCACCAGGTCGCCGAACCAATGGTGGAACAGTTCATGAGCGATGGTGCCTTCCCAGGTGTTGCCGTCGATCAGTTCCCGGGCGTCCTGCTGCGCGCCTTCCTGGTACAGGGTGGCCGTAGTATTTTCCATGGCGCCGCTGACATAATCGCGTCCTACCATCTGCGAAAACTTATTCCAGGGATATTCATAGTTCAGAATCCTGGAAAAGAATCCGATCATCTCCGGCGTATGGCCGAATATCTTACGCGCTACGGAAGCGTATTCATGTTCTACATAGTAGTTCACTTCTTTATTCTTGTATTTGTCCTTGATAACGGCGAAATCGCCGACGCCCATAAAGAACAGGTAAGGCGCATGCGGCAGATCCATTTTCCAGGTATCGGTGCGCGTGCCGTCCGCGTTCTTTTTAGAGGAGGTAAGCGCGCCATTGGACAGGGTAACATATTTTGCCGGAACGGTCATGCTGATCTCCTGCGTGCTTTTCTGATTGGGCCGGTCGATGGTAGGGCACCATACGGAAGTAGCTTCTGTTTCGCCCTGGGTCCAGATCTGTGTAGGTTTGTTCTTTTCCTCTCCCTTCGGATTGATAAAATACAGGCCCTTGGCGTCGGTGATCGCCGCGCTGCCCTTTACCTTGTATTCGTTGGGTTTGGAAACATAGTCAATAAAGACGGTGTATTTTTCTCCTCCCTTATAGGTCTTACCCAGGTTAATATACAGTTTGAGACTGTCATAGACATAATGCAGCGGTTTTCCCCCGGCGAGCGTTACCTTATTTATCTGCATCCCTTTCGCATCAAGCGTCAGCGAATCGGTGGGATAAAAATGAGGAGCGAGGGTGATCCATGCTTTTCCATACAGGTAGGCTTTATCGTAGTCGAACCTTACTTCGAGTTTGGTATGAACAAGGTCATTGATCTTTTCAGGAGTTTCCCGGTACAAATGTTTCCAGGAGGTATCCTGGGCGGATGCTTCTGTTTGAGCTGCCAGCGGAAGGAAAAAAGCCAATGCTAATAATGCGCAAAATAGTTTCTTCATTATGTCAATTTAAGTGGGTAAAGATAAGTTTGCCTTTCCTTAATAATACCTAAAAAAAGTATAAGTGGCGCAACAGAGGCGGCAAATAAGTAGATTTGCCTGATTAATGAAATCCGGCGATCCGGATCAGCCTTTAAGAAAGACGTTATCCTCAAAAAATCTTTTCAGTACATGAAGAGGATTATTTTCAGCCTGGCTTTTTTTACGATAGGCTTGCGTATGGCGGCTCAACAGGAATATTTTGTATTCATACAGGAAGAGGCCGGTCAGCCTTTTTATGTAAGGATGGGCGAAAAAAATTATAGCTCCTCATCTTCGGGGCATATCCTTATACCTTCCTTAAAAGACAGCGCTTACCGGCTGGCGATCGGCTTTCCTAAAGATCGCTACCCTGAACAGTCGTTTGCTATTGTTATGGGGCAGGAAGACAAAGGTTTTGACCTGAAGCGAACGCCCGATGGCTGGGCCTTGTATGATCTGCGGTATCTGCAGTTTATCAGGCCTGTTGCGGATGGGCAGGGCGGGGATCAAGGCGCGCAGGGCGTAAAAAGAACGGATGCCTATTCGCAGTTGATGGCAGGACTGGTAAATGATTCGGCGGTATTGTATGCGCAGGGACCAAGGCCGCCGGATAGCGACGCTGTACAAAAGCAGCTTCCCGTTAGGCAATTGTCGCCGGCAAAGGCGCCTGCCCTAACCGCAGAGAAGGCAGAGAAAGATGCTGTTTCGTCATCGCCGGACAGTTTAAACAAGCGTACGGCATCATCGGCAGATGCAGGATCTGCAACGCAAACCGATATTGGACAAACGCAGCCCGGTTCAAAAAAGCAGTCTTCGCTTGCAAAAGGGCGCGAAGCAGACCCGAAAGCGCTTTTGACGGATCCGGCGGGATTCGAACCTGCGACTGCGGTCCAGACCGATCCGGCGAAAACCCAGGCAGACCCGAAAGCGCAATCGAATCTCATAAGATCACAACGGGATCCCAAGGCTGGCCCTAAACCTGCGGCCTCCCCCGGAAAAGCGTCGTCTCCCGGCGAGGCTGCGGCAAACCAGGCCATATCCGGCGCAGATCCGCGGGCTGGTAAGAAGCATGATATTATACAGGCAGGGAGCTATACCGCTTCGGAATGGAGCCAGCTCATATACATAGACCGGGGCGGCGAAATCCCCGATACCATAGTTGCCATTATAGAGGCAGATCCTCCTATTATTGCCGGGCAGGCCAGGGATGCAGATACTGCGCAGGCGATGCAGGCGGCGCAAACCGTGGAAAAGCCAAAGCTTCAGGTAATCAATTCGGACTGTCGCAATTTTGCGGGCGAGCAGGACCTGGACAAGCTAAGGGTGAAGATCCTTAATGAAAAAGAGGCATACCGCAAGTCGATGGCAGCCAAGACGGCGTTTAAGGCAAAATGTTACAGCGTTAAGCAGGTCAGGGCCTTGTCGGAGCTATTTGACGACGACGCAGGCCGGTACCAGTTCCTGGAAACGGCTTATCCTTATGTTTCAGATACCTACAATTTTGCGGATATGGTCGACCTGTTCAAAACCGAATACTATATCAGCCGGTTTAAAAAGCTGACAGGAAAGTAATTACAGACTATTTTATGAACCGTTATTTTCTTGAAATAAGCTATAAGGGAACAAACTATGCCGGTTTCCAGATACAGCAGAATGCCGTAACGGTGCAGGCAGAGGTCGAAAAAGCGTTGTCGGTGTTTTTCAGGCATAAGGTAGCGTTAACCGGTTCCTCGCGCACGGATACAGGCGTTCATGCCTTGCAGAACTATTTCCATTTTGATATAGATATGCCGCTATCCGAAGAGATCGTTTATAATCTTAACGCCTTATTGCCTTCCGATATAGCGGTCAACAGCCTGAAGGCGGTAGATGCTCATGCGCACTGCCGTTTTGATGCGGTATCGAGAAAATACCGTTACAGGATCTATAACCGGAAAAATCCTTTTTTGCAGGGGCTGGCCTATTATTATCCCTATGCATTAGATGTCCCGTTGATGGAGGAGGCGGCGAAAACGATCATGGCTTATACCGATTTTACCGCTTTTGCCAAGAGGAACTCGCAGGTAAAAACGTATCGCTGCGTTATCCGGGAAAGCAGGTGGGTAAGAGAAAAAGAATGTTTGTCGTACGAGGTAAAAGCCAACCGGTTTTTGCGGGGGATGGTAAGAGGGTTAACCGGAACGATGCTGCAGGTAGGGAGGGGGAAGCTCGGCATACAGGAATTTATCGGCATTATAGAAGGAAAGGACGCTTCGAGAACGGATTTTTCCGTTCCGGGACATGGATTATGCCTGGAGGAAGTATTGTTTGAAGAGCGCGATACAGAATAAGTTATCTGCTGGAACACTTTATGGGGGCTGACTACAAGCGTAAAGGCCATTTCTCCTGAAAAAAATGTTTGGCGATTGTTGTTGCAGCGCTATATTTGCGTCCCCAATTCAAAAGGGAAGTTCTTTAAATAGGAGATAGGCGGAGAAAAAGACAAGTACGGATGCGCTGCTGTTCAATATTTGGGTTCAACAAATAAAATATTTTACAGAAAGACGAAGAAAAAGTTTGGCGGTAATCCATAGTCAACTATCTTTGCAACCCGCATTCAAAAAACGGATTAGTTCTTTAGAAAATCAGGAAGAAGAGAGTAGAAAAAAAGAATGAATTAATACGAGAAAGATTGGGAAGAGAGGCGCAAACATTGTATCTTAGCGCTCCGAAAAAAAATCGAATAGTTCTTTAGAAATAAGTTATTTAAGAAGGCAAAATTATTTTGAAAAAAATCAAAAAGATTTTGCCGGAATAAAAAAAGCGACTACCTTTGCACCCCGATTAAAAATCGGGAAGCGGTAAACGCAGAAGATCTTTGAAAGTTTGGAAAGTAACAGCACATTGAAATTTTATTTCAGTGGTAAGGTTAGCGACATTATATTAACAGACAAGAACCGTTAATTTTTTCAAGAGAATTTTTAACGCTATGGTCTAACTCTTTTACAATGGAGAGTTTGATCCTGGCTCAGGATGAACGCTAGCGGCAGGCTTAATACATGCAAGTCGAGGGGCAGCAGGGTGTAGCAATACATCGCTGGCAACCGGCAAACGGGTGAGGAACACGTGCGCAACCTCCCTTCAAGTGAGGAATAGCCCAGGGAAACTTGGATTAATACCTCGTAACATTATGAAATGGCATCATTTTATAATTATAGCTCCGGCGCTTGAAGATGGGCGTGCGGCTGATTAGGTAGTTGGCGGGGTAACAGCCCACCAAGCCTTCGATCAGTAACTGGTGTGAGAGCACGACCAGTCACACGGGCACTGAGACACGGGCCCGACTCCTACGGGAGGCAGCAGTAAGGAATATTGGTCAATGGACGCAAGTCTGAACCAGCCATGCCGCGTGGAGGATGAAGGTCCTCTGGATTGTAAACTTCTTTTATATGGGACGAAAAAAGGGTTTTCTAACTCGTCTGACGGTACCATATGAATAAGCACCGGCTAACTCCGTGCCAGCAGCCGCGGTAATACGGAGGGTGCAAGCGTTATCCGGATTCACTGGGTTTAAAGGGAGCGTAGGTGGGTTGGTAAGTCAGTGGTGAAATCCCCGAGCTTAACTTGGGAACTGCCATTGATACTATCAGTCTTGAATACCGTGGAGGTCAGCGGAATATGTCATGTAGCGGTGAAATGCTTAGATATGACATAGAACACCAATTGCGAAGGCAGCTGGCTAC
>JAEUVR010000363.1 GCA_016786785.1 Chitinophagaceae bacterium | reverse complement strand
AATTGAATTTCGGGGATTCGCCATGGTAAGCCACATTCAATTCGCCGGTCTTCTTTGCGCCTATCCTGCCAATAGCGATCTGGGAGCGGATATTGTCAGCGCCTACATGAAAGATAACGCGGTCTACAAATTGAAAAATATAATCAAGCATTATTTTTTTTACCGAGTTATTGACGCCTTTGCCCCAGCAGCGGACGACGTAAAAGGTATAACCGATCAGGATGGACCCGTCGGCTTCTGCATAGTCGTAAAACCGCGTACTGCCGATGATCTCGCCCGTTGATTTTTCCACGATCTTGAAAGCGCCCCCGCTCTGCATCGCGCCCTCAAAAAACACAGCGAATACCTCTTTCTTCCAACGATCCTTATTGGGATGCTGCGCCCAGATCTCCGGGTCGGCCGCCGCCGCATACAGCTCGTTAAAATCCGCCTCGCGAAGAGGCTTTAATGCCACCCATTCATTTTCCAGATGAGGCTGCGTATCGGGATGCATAGCGGGAGTTTTTGCAATATTACTAAGCCCGGATTTATTTTCTCTGCAAAAGCCGTAATTTTTCGTCTTGAACGCGCCGTAAAAACAGTTGAATGAAGCGCCCCGGCCATTCTTTTTGCTTTAACCTGAGCGCCGTAATTAAAAAGCTGATGGAAAATTATAAAGTTATATTGCTCTTGATGGCGCTGATGATCGGCGCTTCCGGTATTGCCGCCAAAACAAAGTTACCGGCGCCGGTATTGCTGCTGATCCTCGGCATAACAATCGGCTTTGCGCCGGCTATGCCGGCTATAGAGCTGAATCCCGAGATCATTATGCTTATTTTCCTGCCTCCCCTGTTGTACGACGCCGCATTTAATATCTCTTTTAAAGAATTTAAAACCAATATCAATACCATCAGCACGCTTGCGGTAGGTTTGGTATTTATTACGACGGCCGGCATCGCAGTCATTGCGCATTACCTGATACCCGGCATGAGCTGGCCTTTGGCGTTTGTTTTAGGCGCCATACTTTCCGCCACCGATGCAGTAGCCGCTATTGGCATTACCAAAGGCCTGGGGCTGCCGCATAATACGATTACGATCCTGGAAGGAGAAAGCCTGGTCAATGACGCTTCTGCGCTGATTGCCTACCGTTTTGCAGTAGCTGCTCTAACGGGCATTGCCTTTGTATGGTGGCAAGCTTCCTTACAATTCCTGCTGGCGCTGGGCGGAGGCCTTTTTATCGGCTTCTTCATGAATAAACTGTTGGGATTTATGGTCAGGTTTTTTCGAACGAATGATATGGCGGTCATCAGCCTGATGCTGCTAATGCCTTTTGTGACCTATCTGCTGGCGGAACACTTCAAAGTATCCGGCGTGATCGCCGTAGTGATATTAGGCCTGGGAATGTCGCGGCTAAGCCGCGAGCGATTCCCCCAAAACATCAAGGACCAGTCCAGGCATTTTTGGGATGTTATCATTTTCCTGCTTAATGGCTTTATATTTCTGCTGATCGGCCTCGAGTTCCCGCTCGTGCTCAAAAAGATGCCCCCTACCCAGGTATGGCCTTATATCGGCTATGCCGCCGTCATTGCGTTGGCGGCATTGGGCATTCGTCTGATCCGCGTATACCTGCAGCAGTTCAACCTGCAAAGAGCGTTCAATGGCAGACGTCCTATCAGCAGGGAAGCCTTATTTGACTCCCGCACCAGCTTTATCATTACGTGGTCGGGTATGCGCGGCATCGTATCCCTGGCCATCGCTATTGGTCTGCCCGCAACATTAAAAAGCGGAGAGCCCTTCCCCATGCGCAACGAGATCATCTTTCTTTCCATCGCAGTCGTATTAATTTCCCTGCTGGGACAGGGTCTTACCCTGCCCTGGGTAGCGCGGAAGTTCAGTAAAACAACCCGTTAAGCATTCAGGCCCCCGAATGGCGCTTTTAGGCGCCCTGACTTATAAAGCCGGACGCTTTTCAGCGAGAATACCGAACGCTATTTACCGGGGGACCCCAATAGTTTTTGCCAGGTTTCTTCTTCGAAGTTCTTTGTAAAATTATTGATAAGACTCAGGTGGGCGGGCATGTGCACATAGCGGAAGGCAATGGTCATAAATTCAGGGTTGGCGGGCGATTTCGAAGAAGCCGAAAAATAGGCCGGGTTGTATTTATACAAAGGGATGGAGCCTTTTTCATTGTCGTAAAACTTATGAAAAGTAAGATAAGAACTATACTCGGGCAGTTTTTGTTGTTGATTGAGGTAAAGATCTTCCGTTTCGTTTACCATTGCCTGCCTCGAAAGCCATTCGGCGGAGTTTTCTTTCAGCGCTTGGCTGACAATCTCTTTTTTGTTGGCTAAGACAGCGGGAATATCGCCGAACTTAGCTTGCTTTGTTTCATTAGAAGCGGCCTCGTAATTGCTGCTCTTGGTCAGATACAATGACTCCCTGTCATAAAATTCCAGCAGGCTTTCCAGGTATTCTTTCCGGCTGACAGGCAGCAGCATCGGCGCATCGCCTTTTTTTACAAACCAATAACGATAAATATATTCATAGGTATTTTTCCTGATCTCACTCTCCGGGATATTCTGCCAATACCCCTTGCCGGAATTAATAGCGGCTATCAGCTCCGGGTTGCTACAGCCCAGGTAGGTAAACACATCTATTTCAGGCGATGCCACGCCCGCTTTGTAGTTTTTCCAGTCCTTTTGCAAATATCGCTCATCTCCTGTTTTAGCAATGGCTCTCATATACGGAGACAAAGTGTTAACAGGAAGTTTGTTTACATAGACCCTGAGCACAGTGGAATATTCGCTATTCCGTGCAACCTTTTTATTGATGCAGATATACTCGTGAAAGGCAGCCTGGAAACGATAATCGGCTAATTTTTTGGCGCCGGCATACTCATACCCCTCCGAAGAATAATAGGCTTCCAAACTACCGCCGGCAAGCGTGAATCCTGCGCGGCTTTGCTGTTCAAGCTTTTCTATTTGTTCTAATGTTTGTTTGGCGGCGGCTTTGTCTTGCGGAGCGGTCATTTCTTTAAAATACTCGGCGCGCACAGCCGGCCAGGGATACTGCGCCGCAGTAAAATATTTACCCAGGGCGGTTGCCAATTCCTCTTTTGTAGCGCAGGGATCGCCGATCTGCACAGCGTTCGCAGAGCTGGCTTCCGGCGCATCCTTTGCGTCGACTGACGGCGAACGGAGAGAGGATTTAACCGGGGTTTGAGACGACTCTACCTGTTGCGAATTATCCGGTTCCGTATTCGAAGGCGTATTAGACCCAGCGTCAGCCGACGCCTTTGAATCGCTCTGCTTTTTATTTTTGGGGCCTGGATCCAGCGCCTTGTCTACCGCCTTATCTATTGGCTTAGTCACTGCTTTATCCACCGCTTTATTAGCGGCATTATCGATCGAACGGTTAACTGCCCGGGAGGCCTTATCCTGGAGTTTTTTTAACACCTGCGCCTGCGTCGAAGCAATGGCAACAAGCATGACGGCTATTATACATACATATTTCTTCATTCTCCTTGTTTGATTGTTTTAACCCCTCCCCGCGCTATCGCATTAAAAATTAAGAAATATCTTTTAAATCCAACGTTATTTAAAAATGTCTTTGCTAACCGAAGTTGTACCCGGCAGTTGCAGGCCATTATTGATGGCGGATTGCAATCTCTGTTCAACAGCCGCTTTCACGTCCTGCAGTATTTTTCTACCCTCGGGAGCGGCTCCTGGTATCAGATCCATTATTAACGGCCCGAGCCCAACCGTAAATTTATCTTTTATAGGCTCAGGTAAGGGGTCCATTATCAGTTCGCCAAGGCCAAATACGGATTAGTATAAACGCAGGCGCCTCATTCTCAAAGCTCATTTTGTCGTTAACATTAAAATGTCCGTACTTTGAAACGGCAGACGCTTCTTTATGAAAAAATCGTATCTGATACTGCATATAGCAGTGATCCTCGCTGGTTTTACAGGCATATTCGGAAAGCTTATTTCTCTCAATGAAGGACTATTGACCTGGTACAGGGTATTTTTCTCTGTTATCTGGCTGCTGCTCATTATAAAAATATATAAGGTCAATACCTCCTTAGCCCTTAGGGAAAAATTTGATATTGGAAAAATTGGCATGCTCATAACCATACACTGGGTTTTCTTTTACGGGAGCATCAAGTATTCAAATATCTCCATCGGCGTGGTTTGTTACAGCCTGACCAGCTTCTTCACGGCGGTCTTTGAACCGCTTATCAATGGAAAAAAATTCGTTTTTACCGAACTCTTGTTAAGCGCGCTTACCCTGTTCGGCATTGCGCTGATCTTTCATTTTGACGCCGCATACCAGCTGGGTATAACGCTGGGCGTGATCTCGTCCGCCTTTGCCGCGCTTTATACCATTTACAACGAACGTCTTGTCAGGACCTATGATAGCAAGCTGATCAATTACTATCAAATGATCGGGGGAACGATAGGCCTGGGACTTTTAATGCCTTTATATCTTTATTATTTCCCCGCCGAAACGCTTATCCCGGGCATAAGCGATACCCTATACTTGCTTTTATTATCGTTGTTCTGTACCGTGATCTTATATATCCTGTTTGCAGAATCCTTAAAGCGGATATCGGCCTTCACCGTAAACCTTAGCTTTAACCTGGAGCCGATCTATGCAATTGTTATTGCCTTCCTGTTTTTTGACGAGGGCAGGCAGGTAAATGCGTCCTTTTATATCGGACTGGCCTTTGTCGCCGCTTCCGTTATTTTTCAAACGCTTATTTCACAAAAGAAGAACAGGCTGCATCAACCGGGCGCCGGGCATTAATCATCTCCAATGAAAAATATCCCCTGCAGGTCCCGCAAGAAAGATAAAATTTGCAAGTACATTTTCAATACATTGTACGCTAATGCTAAACAATAAAATCAAACCCGCAAGCATGAAAACCAAAACCATCATACTGCTATTGATCTGCGCCGCCATAACCGCTGAAACGTCAGCGCAAATACAATGGGGAGTTAAGGGCGGAGGAAATATGTCGGGGGTACTGCTGAAAGACGAGGCCGGGTATACAAAGGTAAAATTACGCCCCGGATTTCATTTTGGCGGAACAGCGGACATATCCGTTTCCGATAATTTTTCTTTACAGCCTGCGCTGCTATTTACGACCAAAGGGTTTACAATGGACAACGATGGATTTTCGCAATACCTTAACGGGGTGGATAATATCAAATTCACAAGCTATCATATAGAATTACCCATTAACCTTATTTTTAAGCCTATAGCCGGGAACGGTAGGCTACTTTTAGGCGCGGGCCCCTATCTTGCCTATGGCTTTGGCGGCCAATGGAAAGCCGCAGCCAACGGCGTAAGCGTAACAGGAAAATTAAAGTTCTTAAATGATCTTTCCGATGCGGATTCCTCCTTAGGCGGCAACAGCAGGACGATCCCCTATTTCAAACCATTCGATTTTGGGGCCAATATTCTTATAGGGTACGAATTCAGGAAGAATATTTATTTCCATATTAACGGACAATTAGGTTTAAGAGACCTTGATCCTGCATACAACGGAGTGAACGATGAAAAAAGCTCGGTTAAAACAGCGCAGGGAGGCATTTCTATCGGATACAGGTTTTGATAAAAACTTAGGCCCGGGGCAAATTGTATCATATTCCCAAATCGATGCGCTATACTGCCCAGGTTTTGAACGGCATTATTTATTTTTTTGAGGGCTGGCCAATAACTTTACATATTATTCTATATATTGTCTTAATGATTAATTTATCTCACGACAGCAATATTGCCATAACCAATCAATCTAACGTCAATGACCAGCGACATTAATAAGAGCGCGCTATTTAACGGAAGCTGCTTTGCCCTAATTACTACCGCTTTTACATTTGCCATCAGGGCGGGTATCCTGCCTCAACTCGGCGAACAATTTAACCTCACTGCCGAACAACTTGGATTTATTAACTCCATGTGGTTTCTCGGATTCCCCATTTCTATGATCATAGGGGGGCTGGTTTACCATAGTTTCGGACCTAAAAATATCATGCGCGTGGCTTTTGTTGCCCATAGCCTTGGTATTCTATTGACCCTTTATGGCGGGGGTTATTCTCTCCTGCTTATTTCTACCCTGTTTATCGGTTTCGGCAACGGATGTACGGAAGCCGCCTGCAATCCTATGATCGCAGATACTTATTCAGGCGTAAAAATGAACAAAATGCTGAATAGGTTCCACATGTGGTTTCCCGGAGGCATTGTGATCGGAAGCCTGATCTCCAAGTTCATGACCGATATGAACTTTAGCTGGCAGGCCCAGATATGGGTAATCATGATCCCTACCATCATTTATGCCATTTTGTTCTATGGAAAAACATTCCCCAAACCGAAGGTGGCAGAAATCGCTTCGCTTTCTGAAAATTTCAAGGCGATGACGACCCTTCCTTTCATCTTTTTATTTTGTTGTATGGCCCTCACCGCAATCACGGAATTTGGCCCTCAGCAATGGGTAGGACTGGTCATGAGCAGTAGCGGCGCCAGCCCAATGCTGATCCTGGCCCTGGTAACCGGGTTGATGGCCGTGGGCCGCTATTTTGCAGGCCCTGTCGTGCAGAAGCTCGGGCAAACCGGCGTATTGCTGATCTCCGCTATTTTTGCGGCAATAGGTATTTATTTATTCAGCGTTGTTACAGGCCCACTGGCTTATGTTGCAGCCGTATTTTTTGCTATGGGCGTTTGCTATTTCTGGCCGACTATGGTAGGCGCGGTGGCGCAGCGGGTTCCGCTGAGCGGCGCATTGGGCATGTCGATCATCGGAGGAGTCGGGATGTTCTCCAGCTCTATCTTTCAACCGATCATTGGCAGATGGATTGATAATGCCAGGGCGGATAGCGCGCTACAGGGGCTATCGGGAGCGGCGCTGGAACTATCGGCAGGTCAGCAAACCCTTGCAAAAATGGCTTCCTTCCCCCTTATCCTGATTGTATTATTCATCATATTTTTCTTCTGGCAGAAAAAAGCAAATCCCGGCGTTACGGCTGCTGCGCATTAGGCCAATGGCGCTTTTACCATATTATACAGGCTTTGCCTGCATGATATAACTTAAGAATGTGCGCTAACAAATTATCCGGAAAGCTAAGCCAGGCCAGGGCTCCGATAAACAAAGGAAACTGGTAAGACAAAAAGATCGGCAGAAATAACCTTCTGCCGATCTTTTTTATGATAACGAATGATGCAATAGATGAAGAAAAAGCTATTTTTATTTTCCGCGCTATCTGTTATTGGCCAATCCTGTGTAATCCCCTATCTTATTGCCGGATATTGACCGCTTCATCGCCGCAGATTATTTTCCAACCCTGTATAGCCTTCCCTCGTCAGTGACGGCATACAGCGCGCCATCTTTACCCTGCGTAATATCGCGAAAACGCTGCGACTCGCCGCCCAGCAAACGCTCTTCTCCTACGACTTTATTATTCTCAATCACCAGGCGGGCAATATGCGAGCCGCTCAGACCGGCGACAAACAGGTTGTTTTTCCATTCAGGGATAACATCGCTGTTATAAAAAGTTATTCCGCTGGGAGATATAACCGGATCATAATAATATACAGGTTGTTCCAGCCCTTCTTTTTGCTGGATAACGTCTCCTATCGGGCTGCCGCTATATTCAATGCCATAAGTAATGGTTGGCCAGCCGTAATTTTTCCCCGGCAGGATACGATTTATTTCATCTCCCCCCCTGGGGCCAAATTCCGCTTCCCAAAGATCTCCGGTAACCGGGTGAAAGGCAAGCCCCTGCACATTTCTATGCCCATAGGAATATAGCTCGGGTCGCGCGCCAGGGGTATTCTCGAAAGGGTTTCCCGGAGCGGGCTTGCCCTCGGGAGTGATGCGAATGATCTTACCCAACGCGCTGTTCAATTCCTGGGCCTGCGGCCTGGATTCAATATTTGAACGCTCGCCGGTGCTGAAAATAATATTCCCTGTCTTATCGAAAAGTATTCTCGAACCATAATGCAGGTTGCTGTTAAAAGCAGGCGTAGCGCGGTAGATCACCTGCGCATGCTCTATTGTTTTTTCATCGTTCGACAACCTGCCCTTGGCCACCGATGTCAGGTTCCCTTCCGGCGTAGCTTCTGAAAACGACCAATACACCATCCGGTTATCATTAAAAGAAGGATCGATCGTTAATCCCAGCAAGCCCCCCTGACCGGCAGGGTTGACCTTTGGCAGGCCTTTTATTTCATCGCTAAGAACTCCTTCCTGCGTGGCAATACGCATGGAACCTTCTTTTTGGGTGATCAGAAACCTGCCGTCAGGCAGCAGCGTGATACCCCAGGGTCTATGCAATCCTTCGCTCAGTATTTTTCCTGCATAGGCGGTTGTAGTCTTTACTCCGCCAATCCGGGTCTGCCCGGCAAAAGCAGGTTTATATTTTGTATTTGCATCCTTGGTTTCCACCGGCGCCAGGGCGGTATCGCCGGCTGGTCTCGCGCCATTGTTGTTCTGAACAGAAGAATTACACGATACAGCCGCCATTGCTAATGCGGTTGCTAATCCAAACAGGGCTTTATTCATAAATAAAATTTAGAATGTAAACTTAATTAAAATCCCCTGAAATACGACAGCCATTTGAGAGGCCATGACGACCATAGAGACGCCTGTTCGTTTGGCCGGCGAATTGCTGAGACCGCTTAGCGTTCAGACCCTCAGCGATCCGCGGAAACCCCTGGCGGCATAGTAGGACTCCGCGCCGTTATGATAAACAAAAACAGTATTGTAGCGGCGATCGCAAAAAATAGCGCCGCCCAGCGTCCTGATATCAGGAGACGTCCTTACCCAACTCGATGTTTTCAGATCGAACTGTCCGAGTTGTTGCAACTCCCGGTATTGTTCTTCCGATAAAAGTTCTATGCCTGCGTCGGCGGCCATCCCAACAGCGCTATTTTTCGGTTTATGTTCTTTTCGCGACGCCAGCGCTTCATGGTCGTAACAAATGCTTCTGCGTCCCTTAGGACTTTCCTGCGCACAATCATAAAAAATATATTCGCCGGTCTTTTTATCATAACCAACTATATCCGGCTCGCCGCCGGTGGTTTCCATTTCGTGGAGCGACCACAGCTTTTCAGCATTCTTTTCGAGCCTTTCCTCTACCTTTTCCCATACGATACCTTTGTGGCGGTTCATGTTTTTCTCAAAACGATTCTTCAACGCGCGGAGCAACGTTTCG
>JAEUVR010000356.1 GCA_016786785.1 Chitinophagaceae bacterium | reverse complement strand
CGTGGCGGATCTCTCCGAGCGGGCTGCTTCCCTGGAAACCGTTATAACCCGAATAAGGCGCCATTTTGATTTCTCCTTTTTCGCAGCTGATGTTCAGGAAGTTCACATTTTCTCCAAAGCTCGTTTTGATATCGGCGGTTAGCCCTCCCGGGAATTCCAGTTTGGCGATCGCTGTTTCGTCGAGCCCGTTTTTGTATATCTCCGGCCGCGTAGTGGAAATAGTAGCGGAGAGAACGGCAAGAGGTTCCATTCCCGTTCCCAGGCGCGCTCCCTGTATGGCATATACGCCCATATCGTATAAGGCGCCGCCGCCCATTTCTTTTTTCTGTTTCCAGTGGTTGGCGCGGCTGTCGCGATATCCCGCGGCGCAATCAACATACCGGATCTTTCCCAATAATTTATTATTCACTATCCGACGGAATTCCTGGGTGTTGGGCTCATGATGAAGCCGGTAACCGATAGCCAGCGATCGTTTGTTTTTTTTGCAGGCGTCGATCATTGCCTGGCATTCTTTTTCCGAGATGGCCATCGGTTTTTCGCACCATACGTGTTTGCCTGCATTGGCTGCGCGTATGGAATACTCCGCATGCATGGAAGGAGGAAGCACAACATAGACAACGTCGATATCAGGGTTATTGGCGATCTGATCGAAGGTTTCGTAATTATAAATATTCTTGTCGGGGATATTGTATTTTTCTTTCCAGCTTATCGCTTTTGCCGGCGTTCCGGTGACAATTCCCGCGAGATAACAGTGTTTGGTTTGTTGCAGCGCAGGGGCGAGCAGGTTAGTACTATAATTGCCGAGACCTACCAGGGCTATGCCCAGCTTGTCTTTTTTTGAGCGAATGGCAGAGAATAAGGAAGAGGATAAGATCACGGAGCCGCTTCCCAGCGCTATCGTCTTTAATACGTTTCTGCGGGATATGGAATGCATGATTTATCGGTTTATAGGTGGACAATCATTATTTATATGTTCTGGCGGCTTTTTTCTCGCCTATCTGCAGCAATATTTTTTTTAACCCGTCGAGATTGCGTTGCAATGCCAGTTGCACATCCTCGTTTTCCGTATGGCCGATGATAGCGATCGATCCGGCATATCCCGACGCTTTAAGCGTTTTTAATAAGCCGGCTTCGCGGTCGCCTTCTCCGAAACTAAGTATCTGCGGCCCTTCAGCCCTCATGCCGTTAAGGCTTACGGTAGACAGGTAAGGGCCAAGCAACGATAACACATCGGCAAAATGATCCATGTCTTCATGGCCATGATGAAAATTGTATACGATACGGGTATCAGGCAATCCGGCGCCTTTGATAATGGCAACCTGGTTCTCCGGTGTGCCAAACCAGCCGCCATGGCTGTATAGGGCTATGGTGCATCCTATTGCCGAGGCCCGCCCATGGATGTATTGGATCATTTTGATTGCCTGCTGCAGTTTCTCTTCCTGCGATCCTTTAAAATACCGGGGGTTGAAGTTGATCCATAGTTCAGTATGCGTATTTGTTTTTTGCAGGATGCTTAAGATGGTCTCATCGGTATCATCAAGAAGGTTCTCGGAGTTTCCGTCAATATGGAACCATACGCTTTTTAGCGCTATATTGTATTTTTTCAGGATGGCAAGCTCTGTTTCCATTGATGGAAGGTCCTTGGCTCTCCAGTCATACGCAAATGAGCGGAAACCCAGGGATTTCAACATGATCGCCCTTTCCTCGGGACTGCGTTTTTTGCTGTCGAAAGGAACAACGCACCAGGCTACAAGATTCTTCTTGAAGTAAAGCTGATCGTTGTTGATCTTTTTGGGCTGAGCTTTTGCCGTTCCTGCGCTTATCCATATGAAACAGGCGACCAAAAAGATAGAGAAGCGGTTAAAAATGGTCATGCTGTTTAGCTTGTTTTTCATGATCCTAAATTAAAGTATTTTATCAGAACGCATATATGATTTAAATTTCATCAATGAAATCAAAAAGTTTTATTTCGGACGAGCTGGATTTTGATATTTTATCCTGCCTCCAGGAAGATGGCAGGATGTCCTTTACGGTGATGGCGGAAAAGTTAAATGTTTCCATCGGCACTATCCGTACAAGGGTCAATAAACTTATACAGGAAGGCATTATTCATATTGTCGGCAGGGTAGACCCGGAAAAAGTAGGCTTTCATTCCTATGCCCAGATAGCGGTGTATGTGCGCCCCGCGACCCTGAAAGAGACGGTCGCCGATAAGATCGCAAAGCTGCCCGAGGTGAGCTTCCTGGCGCTGACCTCCGGCGATTTTGATCTGGAGGTGGACGTGATGTGCCGTAACAATAATCACCTGGTAGAGTTTGTCAATACCATATCCCAGATCAAGGGCGTTCATCAAACCCGAACAACCTTTTATCTCAAGGTGTTTAAATATGCCCAGCCGGATCTTAATTTGTTAAGAGAGCAATAATACGGTTTGCTTATTATTGCATTTCATAAAGGGTTGAAGCATGAGTTATTGGCTGGGCGTTGATATTGGGACCACTGCCGTAAAGGTCGCCGCTTTTTCGGAAAGCGGAGAGCTGATCTGTCAACTGTCATGTACATACGAAATGTTCCATCCCCTGCCCGGTCAAAGCGAGCAGGATCCGGACGAGATAACTGATAAAACATTACAATGTCTATCCGATATAACCCGGCGACTACTTCCGGCCCGGCCTGCCGCCATTGCTTTCAGCGCGGCAATGCACAGCCTGATCGCCGTAAATGAAGATGGCGCTCCGCTTACGCGTTGTATAATATGGGCGGATAACAGGGCTGAGCCTTATGCCCGCGCGCTGAAAGACAGCGAGACGGGAAAAAGGTTTTATCGGGCCTCCGGCGTTCCTATTCACGCCATGTCTCCTTTTTGCAAATTATTATGGCTGAAGGAGAATGACGCCGGGCTGTTTCATCGCGCCTATAAATTTATCGGCATAAAAGAATACATATGGTTCCGGTTGTTTGGGGTATACGAGGCGGATACCAGCGCGGCTTCTGCAACAGGATTGCTGAATCTGTATACGCTTGACTGGGACGACGATATTTTACAGTATTTGGGCATTAACGCTTCCAGGCTGTCCGTCGTGACGAGCGTAAAGAGAAAATTGACCTTGTCGGGCAGCGTCCATTGGCTGTCTGCGCAGGAGGCGCTGAAAGATACGCCCTTTATTATCGGAGGCAGCGATGGCGCCTTGGCCAACCTGAGCATGAGCCCGGCAGGGCGGCAACCCCTGGTAGCCACCATCGGTACGAGCTCGGCGGCAAGGATACTTGTCGATTCGCCCTCGGTCGATAAGGATATGCGCACTTTTTGTTATCATGCTATGAACGATCAGTATATCGTTGGCGGCGCAGGGAATAACGGCGCCGTAGTACTGGAATGGTTGAACCATAACTTTTTTGAAGCCGACCAGGACATGTCCTCATTTTTGAAAGAGGCGGAGAAAGCGGAACCCGGCTGCGGGGGACTGATCTTTCTTCCCTACCTGCTTGGAGAACGGGCTCCCTTGTGGAATGCGCGGGCAAAAGGCGTATTGTTCGGCCTTACCATTGACCATTCCAGGGCGCACATGATCAGGGCGGCCATGGAAGCGGTTATTTACAGTCTGTATAGTTTTGGCAAACTGATCCTGGAAAGACATACCGTAACCGACATTCATGTCACCGGAGGGTTTGCGCAAAACCGCTTATGGGTGCAGATGCTTGCAGATGTGTTTGAGAGGCCGGTCGTCGTTTCAGATGCGAACGAAGGTTCCGCATGGGGCGCGATTGTGATCGCAAGGGAAGCGCTGGGGCTGCCGCCTGTGGAAAAAGAATCTCAGTCTACGCTTTACAGGCCGGACCCGGACGCAACAGAAATATACCGTCGGCAGTTTGAGCAGTTTGAACGGCTTATGGTCTTGCTAAAAGATGAATTTATATGAGATAGGTTATAGGCGCATGATAGATATTCGGTGAATACATCTTCATTGCCTGCGTCAGGCAATATGCCTGCGACAAGCAAGATAAATCGTTAATGTTCCCCTAAAATTTAACTTAAGACGGAAATAATTGAATGATTCCGGGGTATAGGCCTGACCTTCACAGTTTTGTGTTTTATTCGTCAGCCTGGCCCCCATGTATTTTTAATTTTAATCGCATGTTTTACCATTGATAAACGTCTTACTTCAAAATAGTTTTTGACCACCTGAATAAATAAGTTTAATGAAACAGTGTTTGCTGCTTTTGATGATGTTAGTCTCTTCTGTGTTTGTTTTTGCTCAGGTGCATCCTGAGGATAATATAATCGTTGATCATGAAGTATCTCAGCCATACCGTCCTGCCCGCTTATATGGAAAAGTAGTGGATAGTAAGACCAAAAAAGGCGTTGAAGCCGTTTCTGTGCAGGTGGTCATTCAAAACCCGGATTCGCCGGGAATGGATAGCGTTCTCGCGGGGATGCTTACAAAGCCCAACGGCGATTTCGGCTTTATCAATCTCCCTCTTCCCGAATATTTTACCGTTCGTTTTACTGCCGTAGGTTTCGGAGAGTTTACCGAGCAGGTGTTTTTGAATAGGAAACCCGGAGAAGAGGCAAATTTCCAGAAGGATCTGGGAAATATAGAACTGGGCGGCGAGGCGGAAATACTGAATGCCGTTACGGTAGTGGCTCAGCGGCCTACGATGCAAATGGGAATCGACCGGCAGATCTATAATGTAGATAAAAACCTCAACGCCGCCGGTGGAACGGCGGTGGATATTATGCGCAGCATCCCTTCCGTGGCCGTAGATGCGGAAGGCAATGTAGAGCTTCGCAATTCGAGCCCCACGATATTTGTTGATGGACGGCCTACCATCCTTACGTTGGACCAGATCCCTTCTGAAGATATTGAAAGAGTCGAGCTTATTACCAATCCTTCGGCAAAATTTGATGCGGCCAGCTCCGGAGGGATTATCAATGTAGTATTAAAAAAGAATAAGCGGCTGGGCCTGAACGGAAGGGTTTCGGCAGGCGTCGGCATCCCCGAAGTGCTGCATGGCAATCTTAGTCTTAATTTCCGCCAGGGTAAATTTAATTTTTTTGTCAGCGGCAACTATAACCAGTCGGGGGGCGTGGCCAAAACAGAGGCTTCCAGGCAGAATAAGCTGAATGGCGTCAGGCAGGATTATTTTAACCAGGCTTCGGAGAATGAACGTTCCCGGAAGTTTACATCAGCGCGTTTTGGCATTGATTTTTTTGCCGATAACCGGAATACCTTGTCCTTGTCTCAGCATTTTGTAAAGGGGCGTTTCAAAAATGATGAAGAACAAAAGCAGGAATATCTTGATATACAAAAAACATTGCTTCGATATGGCAACCGTACAACGGATGGGTTCGGGCAATTTGACAGAAGCAATACCAGGCTGAACTATACGCATAAGTTTCCTAAAAGCGGGCAGGAGCTGAACGCCGACCTGACCTATAACAAGGGAAGGGGGAAAAATGGCTCTTCAATAGATAATTATTTTTATTATCCCGATGGCAGCGCGTATGCCGACCCCAACAGGGTTCGCCGCGATGGTCATGGCAATAATGATCAGCTGACCATGCAGGTCGATTACGAAAATCCTATTTCGGAGCATTCGAAAATTGAAATGGGGCTCCGAGGATTCATTAATAACAATGCCAGCATGCTGGACGCTTTTTCATTGACCAACGGGTCGCAGGTGAAACTGCCGTTGAGCTCTAATGTCAGGTACAAAGAATCGATCTATGCGGGATATATCACGTATACCGGTAAAATAAAGGATATCCGTTACCAGGCGGGCTTGAGATCTGAATTCTCAAAGTTCGACGGAACCCTGGTGGACAGCGCCAGGAACTTCGGTTATAAGCTGCCTCTCGATATCGGCAATATATTTGACGGGTTTTTCCCCAGCCTTTATCTTTCCAAATCCATTACAGAAAGCCAGGAGCTGCAATTGAATTTCAGCAGGAGGGTTCGCCGGCCTGATTTCTGGCAGCTTAATCCCTTTATTGATATCAACGACCCGATGAATCTTTCACAGGGCAATCCTGCTATAAATCCGGAATACACCAATTCTTTCGAATTCAATTATAATAACCGCTATACCAATGGCAGTTTTATGGCTTCGGTCTATTTTAGAAACAACCAGGGCGATATTACCAATTACAGCGATACCATTTCTGCCGGCGTCTATGAGCAGTTGAATAATGCCGGCGTTGATCCTAATGCAATATTGAATACCTTCATAAATGCGCAATACACCAATCGCATGGGAGCGGAGTTCATTGTGCAACACAAGTTTGGCAAACTGGAACTGGTCCCGAGCTTAAATCTTCAGTACCGGAAAGTTAAAGCCGTGGTAGGAAAGCTGAATCTTAACAACCAGGGGTTCGGCTGGACCTCAAAATTGACGGCGAATTATAAGCTGGCGTCGACGCTCGGCGCGTTTAACAATATGAACTTCCAGGCCAGAGGAGAATATCATTCTTCCCGGGTGATTCCGCAAGGAACGATCAAGCCTCAGTATAAAATAGACCTTGCTGTTCGGAAAGAGTTTCTTAAAAAGAATGCGGCTTCCATAACCTTCAGCGTAGACGATCTTCTCAATTCGGATAGGTTTGGCCAGATATATGATACGGAAACCTTTTACCAGGATTCCTATCGCCGCTGGAATGTCCGGAGCTTTAGGCTTAGCTTCGCTTACCGGTTCGGCGACCGCGATTTTAATCTTTTTGGCAACAAGCAAAAAGAAGAAGGGCGTTCCCGTATGGGAGATGAATAAGGAAGTAACAGCTCCTTTGAATCTTTATCCACGACTTCGTTAAGCGTAAGGTTGGAACAGACCCCTACTTATAAGACGGATTTTTATTATGCTTCTCTTATTTAGTATATTAGCATGATGCTGATACTATTTCATGAACCGGAGAGGAGAGGTTTCCCTGTTTTTTTAATGATGGCGGATGAGCGCGCCTGAATATGATGCAGTAACGGTTGGCTCGGGGCCCAATGGATTGTCTGCAGCTATTGTTTTGCAACAGGCGGGCTTGCGTACGTTGATCATCGAAGCCAAAGATACCATCGGCGGCGGATTGCGTACGGCAGAGTTAACGCTTCCCGGGTTTAAGCATGATATTTGTTCGGCTATTCACCCGATGGCCGCTATTTCTCCCTTCTTTGCTACGCTTCCTTTGCAGGAACATGGACTTGAATACATCTATCCTTTTTTAGCCGCCGCCCATCCTTTTGATGATGGAACGGCGGTGGCGCTTGCCCGTTCGGCAGAGCAGACTGCCCGGCTGTTAGGAGTAGATGAAACAACCTATCTATCCCTGATCCAGCCTACGCTCAGGAACTGGCCGCTGATCGTTAATGATGTTTTGTCCCCCCTGCGTTTTCCCAAACATCCCTGGGCCATGGCAAAATTCGGGATGCAGGCGCTGACTCCGGCGACCCGTCTCTCCCAAAAATTTTCCACGCGGGAAGGGAAGGGATTATGGGCCGGGATGGCCGCTCATTCCATTCAACCTCTTTCTCATGCCGCCACCTCATCTGTTGCAATGGTATTGATGACGGCAGGCCATTTATCGGGATGGCCCTATCCTAAAGGAGGCGCCCAGTCGATAGCCGACGCGCTGGCTTCCTATTTTATTTCTATCGGCGGAAAGATCAACACTGGCTTTACCGTAAGCTCCCTGGATCAGCTGCCTGCCGCCAGGGCCATTTTATTTGATCTTACGCCGAAACAGCTATTGCAGATCGCCGGCTCCCGCTTTACGGCATTGTATAAATGGCAACTGAAGAGATATCGCTATGGTCCGGGCGTTTTTAAAATAGACTGGGCGCTCGACGGGGCTATCCCCTGGACGGCGGAGGAATGCCGGTATGCTGGAACGGTTCATGTTGGCAACACTTTCCAGGAGATTGCGCGCGCCGAGCAGGAGGCCTGGAGGGGTAAACATCCGAAAAGGCCTTTTGTGTTGCTTGCGCAGCAGAGTTTGTTTGATCCGTCCCGGGCGCCGCAGGGCAAACATGCCGTTTGGGCTTATTGCCATGTTCCCAATGGGTCGGAGGCAGATATGACGGAAGCGATAGAAAAGCAGGTCGAGCGTTTTGCGCCAGGGTTCCGCGACAGGATACTGGCAAGGCATACCATGAATACCGCCGCTATGCAGCGGTATAATGCCAACTATATTGGCGGGGACATTAACGGCGGAGCGATGGATATCCGGCAACTGTTTGCCCGGCCGGCGATCGGCAGGAGCCCCTACCGGACTCCGGCAAAAGGCATTTATATTTGTTCTTCTTCCACCCCGCCGGGAGGAGGCGTTCATGGCATGTGCGGCTATCATGCGGCAAAACAGGCGCTTAAAGATGTGTTCGGAATAGGTTAAAAAAAAGAAGATTAACTAACTATTACATATAAACGATAATAAACAGCGATATGTCAACGTCTCCACGAAAGTTTACTATACACGAAGATTGGGTAGTCGTAATACTTGGATTTCTGATCATCTTCCTGGCATTGGGAGGAGTTAAGCCCCTGACGCCGTCTTTTAACTGGAATAATGCGGAAGAATTAAGAGATAAGGTTTTTTCTGCGGCAAACCTCTCTATCCTCGTCGTACAATTTGTATTTGTATTATTGATCGCCTGCATCGGCGTCTTTCTCACCGGCCGGTCGCTGAAATATTTTATATACAGTTTTCCGGTCGTATATATCCTTGCTATGCTCGCCATGATACTGGCCGGGAACCAACAGGTCAAAGCGTTGAACCTGGAAGCGGTGATATTCAGTCTCACGTTGGGATTGATCGTCGGGAATTTTTTTAAGCTTCCCGAATGGTTCCGTTCGGCGCTGTCTACCGAGCTGTTTGTAAAGATCGGGTTGGTGATACTGGGCTCCAGCATCATTTTCGGCGATATATTGGAAGCGGGAGCTTATGGATTGCTCCAGGCGGTTGTAGTGGTATTGAGCGTATGGTATTTTGCTTTCTGGCTTTGTAAGAAGATGAAGATTGACAGGGAACTGACCATGATGATCTCCAGCGCCGTTTCGATTTGCGGGGTTACTGCGGCCATTGCCGCTTCCGGCGCGATAAAGGGGGATAGTAAAAAATTGTCCTATGTTATTTCGCTGGTGCTGATCACGGCAATTCCTATGATGATCGGCATGCCTTTCCTGGCGCAGTATATGGGCCTGTCGCAGGAAGTGACCGGCGCCTGGATAGGGGGCAGTATCGATACGACTGGCGCCGTAGTAGCATCGGGCACTCTTGTAGGGGAGACCGCATTAAAAATAAGCGCTATTGTTAAGTTCTCGCAGAACGTATTGTTGGGCATCGCGGCTTTTGCCATTTCCATATACTGGGCATATACCAATACCAAGGGGCCGGAAGGCGAGTTTGTAAAGCCTTCGGTAAGTTCGATATGGGAGCGTTTTCCCAAATTTGTGCTGGGTTTTGTCGCGGCTTCCTTATTGTTTTCTTTTTTTATTGACGCCCAAACAGTGGATGGAGTAAAATCCGGTCTCAAGAACATGCAGAATCTATGGTTTGTGCTGGCGTTTACCAGTATCGGGCTGGAGACCAACTTCTCGGATCTTTTAAAATCTAGCAATCGTAAGCCGCTCTATGCATTCCTGATAGCACAAACGTTTAATGTCCTGGTTACGCTGGCGATCGCGTATTTTTTGTTCGGGTAAGCGCCCCGGGCGCCGCGATGGGGTAGGTAATTGAGTTGAAATGCAATTAGACTGCGGGAAGGCATATAAACGAATCATTGTTTAACTCAACAATAAACTCATTAACATGTCAGATCAACAAAATAAAATCCGTCAGCCGGAGTTCTGGCTCCGGGGGCCAGTGGCCGGCGTGCCCGCCCTTCTTCAACCCGTTGCGCATGCCCTGTTGCAGGCAAATGCGGAAATACGGGAGGCGCTACAGGGATTCCCTTCCTCTTCGCTTTGGGAAAAACCTTCGGGAGCGGCGGCTGTCGGGTTTCATCTCCGGCATATCCCCGGGGTCCTGGACAGGTTGTTCACGTATGCGGAAGGCGATATGCTTTCCGCCGAACAGATGAGTTATCTTTCTGCAGAAGAAAAGCCGGACGAACAGGTATCTGTAACCGCTTTACTGGACGCGCTTGAAGCAGCTGTTCATCAATCCATAGAACGCTTAAAGAAGATCGATGAAACACAGTTGACCGCTATCAGAACGGTGGGGCGGAAACGCGTTCCTTCTACAACTATCGGACTGCTTTTTCACGCTGCCGAACATACGATGAGGCATACCGGGCAGGCGTTGGCCACCGTTAAGATCTCATTTGCCGCATCATAAGCTAAGCATTGGCGTGATTCTATGACAAAAGCAGGAAGCTCAGGCGTTCGCCGCGTCCTAAAGCTAAGCATTGGACGCTCTCGCATTCTTTCTGAAATATCGTAATAATCCCAAAACCGTGCTGGCAGTGGGTAAATTGGCGTAAATGATCTTATACCTGTATTTTTCAGATCAGAATAACTAAATTGCCTGGGCATCGCTGGTTGATCTTCATTGTTAACAATAAACGCCCGATAATAAAAATGAAAAAAAGCGCTTTGATTTTTGCTGCTGCGGTTTCTATAACCGTCGCCGGTATGGCCCAGGTAGACCCTAAGAAGCAAACGCCTGAATCTACCGAGATCTGGGACCCGGTTCCCAGAGTGGTAACGCCCGGAACGGCTTCCGGCTCAAAAACCAGCTCCGCCCCCTCTGATGCCATTGTTTTATTTGATGGCCGCAACCTGGATAGCTGGAAATCGTCAAAGAATGATGGCGCCGCTCCCTGGCTTATTGCAGGCGACGCCATGACGGTAAAGCCCGGGTCAGGAGACATTCAAACCAAGCAGGAGTTTGAAGATTTTCAACTGCATATTGAATTCCGTACGCCTGCAAAAGTTGAAGATGAGGGACAGGGACGCGGCAACAGCGGTATTTTTATGCAGGGTATATACGAGCTGCAGGTGCTCGACAGTTATAATAACCGGACCTATTCCAATGGCCAGGCGGGATCGATTTACAAACAGTCCATGCCCCTGGTGAACGCCTCCCTGGCGCCGGGCGCCTGGCAAACATATGATGTGGTCTATACCGCTCCTAAATTTAATAAGGACGGCATGATGACCCATCCTCCCTATATTACCGTATTACACAATGGAGTGCTGATCCAGAATCATACCGCTATCCGGGGAACGACTCCTTATGTAGGATTGCCGCAGGTGAAACCTCATGGTAAAGGGCCGATAAAACTCCAGGATCATCATAATTCGACCAGCTTCCGCAATATCTGGATACGCGAATTATAGCGTTCACCGAACTGAAAGGGAACATAATCCAGGCTAAAGTCTTTGGGATTGTTGCCGGCTATTCGATTGAGCCGAAACGGGTAGATCGTTTGGGGTAAAATATCGGCAATTGTTAAACGGCCGGTTAAATCATCCGGGTAAATTAAAGCTATGGGGCGACCCAATGATCGGTTTTCAGAGCGCATAAATCGTTTATGCCTGCGGTAAAATAAAACCCCGCCTTATGGCAGGGTTCATGGCAAACAATCGCTGTTAATCGTCTATTAAAGTAAGGAAATTTTTTAAAATAAGAAACCTCCTGTAGAAACAGGAGGTCTTTACGATTGCTTGCCATATGAAAGTGTTCAAAAATATTCAGAGAAATTAAAATTATTCTCTCAGTATTTAAATATAATAAAAATTATACATTTAATAATTTATAAAGTATTATGGTGCAAATATATGAAATATATAAGATTGTTATAAATATATATACGTATTTCCGTCATTTTTTTTATTCTTCCTCACAAAATATCACATATATATAACATTATATATTTTTTATTTCTCCAATCTCTTATCATATCAAACCTTCTATTAAAATCTCATGCCATAGCTTAGTTATCTATTTTGTATAGAAGATAAATACTTAAAAAGGGTTAAAACTTAGAGAAGCAAGTATCTTCCATGCATCTTTGCCGTTTCAAATCATTTTATCTTAAAAAAATAAGTACATTAAAGAAAATACCGATTATGCCAACAGTAAGGAATATTATACAAAGCAAGTCGCCGGTTTTTAATACTATACATCCTAAAGCCCTGGTGATAGAAGGACTTCAACTGCTGAATACTGTCAATCTCAGCTATCTTGTCGTGTTGGACGAAGACGTTTACAAGGGTCTTTTCAGCGAGCGCGATTATACCCGTAACATCATACTAAAAGGTCGTTCCAGCGCCAGCTCCACTATAGAAGAGGTAATGACCGTTGATCTTCCCCGCGTTGAAATGGATGATACGGTGGAACATTGCATGAACATTATGGAAACGCACAAAACCCGTTACCTGCTGGCTTTTGACGATATCGATTTTAAGGGAGTGATCACCATTCACGATCTTCTTCGACAGGTGATTGCCAGCAAAGAATTTGTTTTTGACCACCAGCTCGCCAAAAGACTTATTGATAACGATGAAAGCCCAAGGATCTATTAATCGCGGTTGTTGTTAAACAGGGTTAGAAAAACAAACAACTGTACTACGCCGTTTTTAAAATCAGGGTTGATGGTCTCGCTGTTAAAATCTCCCACTTTGGAAACCCCGGCTGTATACCTGCCGCCAATACCGAAGCCCGACCGGCTATGAAAACCCAGGCCTGCGTCTATGGAAAGGTCGAGGTTCTTGGCAAAATTGTTTATGGTATTGTTCGGAACGCTTTCATTGAGTTTGAAGCCTACCTGCGGACCTGCTTCCAGGTAAAAGCCGCCATTGAACCGGTATTTTGCCAATATGGGAATATTAAGGTAGGACACTTTGAAATTTTCTTCGCTACCGGCGCCTTTCAGCTTGGCTCCTTGCGAAGAAAACAAGACCTCAGGTTGTATGGCAAAATTATCGCCCAGCAGGAAGCTCACAAAACCGCCTCCATGAAAGCCTACCAGCGCTTTTTTATCTATATTTCTAAACTCCCCTCCCGAGAAATTACTGATATTGACGCCTCCTTTCAGGCCCAGCTGGAATTTTTGCGCAAACAGACCGAGGCTCAATAAGATTGCCGGAATAACAAGTAGCTTTTTCATAAATATACTATTTGGTTAAAATTGAATAATAGCGCCATCCTGGCCGATCAGGGACCATTCTATGCTGTCGCCATCAGTAATAAAAAAACTATGCCGCCACTCCCTGAAGCATATTTTCATCATAAAAGTCAGGCAGGCTTGGTATCTTTCCGCTTTCTGTAAGATGCATGATTAAAATCGGAACATATAATACGCTTGTTATTAAGCGGGAAGTTGATTTTGGGGTTTATCTCGATGATGGCTCCGAGGGAATATTATTGCCCAAAAGATTTGTCCCCGAAGGCGCGAAAGCAGGGGATGAGTTGAATGTATTTATTTATCATGACTCGGAAGACAGGGTCATCGCGACTACCCAGCGGCCTAAGGGGATCGTGGGAGAGATCGTTAAGCTGAAAGCGGTTAGCGTTACCCGACAGGGCGCTTTTATGGATTGGGGCCTGATGAAGGACTTGTTTGTACCGGTTTCCAAACAACTTTCCCGGATGCATGCCGGCGAGGAATACCTGGTGAGGATCTATATAGATGAGCGCACCGGCAGGGTCGCCGCTTCAGAAAAGCTGGAAACCTTTCTATCCAATGAGAGTTTAACCGTTAGAGAGATGGACCTGGTTAACCTGACCGTTTATCGTCGTACGGAGATCGGCTATATGATGGTCATTAACCATCTTCATACCGGCGTATTGCATTTTAATGAAATATATCGCCCCATTGAGATAGGCGATCATTTCGAAGGGTATATAAAAAAGATATATCCCGATAATAAGATCGACGTGGCGGCGGGGAAGCCGGGATACCAGCGCGTGGAAGAAGAAACGCAAAAAATATTGCGTTTGCTGGATGAAAACGATGGGTACCTTCCCTTCCATGATAAATCTGATCCTGACGAGATCTATTCTTTTTTTGGGATGAGTAAAAAGACCTTCAAAATGACCATCGGCAATCTCTATAAACAACAAAAGATCATGTTTACCAAAACCGGCATTAAGCGGGTGGAGTAGACATAGCGCTTTACGCCGGCTGCGCGGCTTTTGATTGCAGGAATATTTTAACGGTATTGGCCGAGATAGCATGGATCAGCCTGAACTGGTCGGCGATGGTCGATAGCTCAGAAAGGGCTTTTCTTGTTTCTGCCGGCGTGTTTTCCAATCCTTTTTCCAGGTCTTTTTTTCTCTGCTCCAGCAACCGGCTCACTTTTTTAAAAAGAGGCGTATTGCTTATTTCTATTTCGTTTTTTTCGTCCTGGCCGCCTTCCCCGGCGTTGACCAGGGAAAATGTTTTGTCAATCGAATTGATCAACGGTTGAAAATCGGGTTGCGCATAAGCGGAAGCGTATTGCTGGGCATATGCTGAGAGGGCCGCGATATGGGAGGTAAGCATATGGCTTGAGGAAACGAATTGATGATAAAGCGGAAGATTGGGCTGCTGGTTTTTCGGATCCGACAGCATACGTTGAAAATTGTCGGACAGGTTGGCCAGCGTCACGAACGCTTCTTTGCGAGCCATTTTAAAAGTGGTCGTATCTGCGGGATTGCCGGTAAACGCCTGCGCCGCAGTCAGAAAATAATCCCGGTTTGCGTTGATTGAAGCTCTCATGGAAGATTCTAACTGTTCGTATTCCCAGGCGGGCAAAACAAAATAGGATACGATATAAGCGATCGCCGATCCTATAGCGGTATCGATTACACGATCCTGCAGCACGATGTTCAGCCCCTGTATTTTGGCAAAATGGAAAGCCAGCAATAGGAAAACGGTTAGCGCCGCAATGCTGACGCCGTAATTGATCCTTATAAGCGCGTAGGAAACGATCATGGCCGCCGTCATCACGATAAACACAAACGCGTTGCTATGATCTAAGTAGAGGATCAGGAAACCGATAGCCGCGCCGATGAAAGTGCCTGCAAGGCGTTGAATATTTCTTTGTTTCGTGAGCCCGTAAGCGGGTTTGATGATGGTGGCGATGGTCAGCAATATCCAGTACCCATGCCCAACGTCAAAGAATAAGGAAATAAGATAGCCTGCGATCAATGCGGTCGTTACCCTTATGGCGTGCCGGAAGGACCCGGATTTCCAGGAAAGATTCGATTTTAAAAGATCGATATTGATCTCCTGGTGAACGGCAAACCTGGAAAAATCAGTATCGTCCTTGAATTGACGGGCAATATCTTTATCGTAGGAAGTGTAGGTTTGAATGCGTTTTATCCTTTCCGTTATATCCTGCAGGCTGTTTAAAATATGCCTGAGCCTGATGACTCCCTCTATATTGGCCGCGGTCATCGTCGTTTCTCTTAATTTTTTAAAGGCTTCTTCGCTTTCCCGGAACGCGTCGGTCAGCAGGTTATTCTTCCGGTATGCCTGTCCCTCCTGTAGGGACAAGCCGATATCTCTTAACGTCGCCGCCTGTGCGAGAATATTGCGATGATAAACTTCCAGGATGCCGGAGCCGTCAAACTCCTTATGCAGCAGGGCGTAGTCCTGCTGCGAGGTCATGATCCTTTCAAACAGGTCGATGCTGTCCCGGAAGCTCATCATCAGTATACGTCCCCTATGCGTTGACTCGGAAATAAAACGGCGGGTGGTAAATAACATTTCGCGCAACTGCTCCTGGTATTGGTGTATCCTTACCTGGATCTCGATCAGTTCATTAAAAAGAGAAGGGTCTTCCGGGATATTGACGTACATCCTGCTTTTGGCAACCAGGTAATCTGCTGTTTTCATCAGGCATTCGCCAAGCAGTTGCTGAATGGGTTTGTATGGGCGTAAAGTGGTTAAGCTCATACTCAGCAGGGCATACCAGCCTCCGCCTACGGCGTAATAAAAACCGCGATGCCATATATTGTCCGACCCAAAGCTGCTGTCTATATTCAGGATAAAAACGATCAGCGCTGTTAACCCGACAGCCCCTGCCCTGGCTCCATAAATGGCGATCAGCGAAAAAAATACGCCAAATACAATGATCTCAATGCCGATCAGCAAGGGGCTGAAAGCGCTGAAGCCGGCGATCAGCGCCATGATAAAATTCAGCGCTATGCCGATCAGCATCCCGTTGCGACGATGCTGCGGCGGCCCGGGGCTATCTGTCAGTCCTGTGAATGAAGCGCCGAGGGGAATGCTGATCATGGAAGCAAGCAGTCCGAAATGGTACAATATGACGGCGGGGATGATTACGCCCGCCGTTACCCGAATGCCCGTGTAGAGATGCTGGCTGCTGATGAACCTTCGGAATTCCAGTTGATAATCGATGTTCTTTAACATGCTGACGGACTTTTCCGG
>JAEUVR010000344.1 GCA_016786785.1 Chitinophagaceae bacterium | reverse complement strand
TATAATGCCAATGCCAATATTATCGAAGCCATCCGGAAGATAAAGCTGAGGCAGTTGTATAACGGGGGCATAACCTTATGGGATGGAATGGGCGAAGAACACTGGTGGTCTACCGTATATGCCGGCCATTTCCTGCTGGAAGCGCAGAAGGCGGGATTTGACGTGGATAAGAACCTGCTCAACGGCATCCTCAGCTTCATCAATAACAAGCTCCGGAACAAACAAACCATATCCTATTATTATAACCGCGATCAGCAGAAAAAGATCGCCCCCAAGGAAGTGGCGTATAGTTTGTATGTGTTAGCGCTTGCTTCAAGACCCAATGTCCCGGCCATGAATTATTACAAGGCAAACAGCGGGTTGCTGAGCCTCGACAGCAAATACCTGCTGAGCGCGGCTTATGCGGTTGCCGGCGATAAAAAGAAGTACAGGGAGTTTTTACCCTCTTCTTTCTCCGGGGAAGCGTCGGTAGCGCAAACAGGCGGAAGTTTTTATTCGGATATCCGCGACGAGGCCATCGCCTTAAACGCTTTATTAGAAGTAGACCCGGAAAACGCGCAGATACCGGTAATGGCGAAACATGTAGCCGACAGGTTGAAAGAAAGAACATGGTACAGCACGCAGGAATGCGCGTTCAGTTTCCTGGCCCTGGGAAAACTGTCCAAGGCCGCCAACGCCTCTACGGTTACGGCGACAATAAAAGTGAAGGGAAAAACCATCGCTTCCTTTAACGGAAAGGATATCAGCCTGTCCGATAAACAACTGGGCGGCGCTGCAGTGGAATTGATTACTAACGGCGAAGGACGCCTTTACTATTACTGGCAATCGGAAGGCGTTAGCAAAAGCGGGCAGTATACGCAGGAGGATAATTTTATAAAGATCCGCCGGCAGTTTTTTGACCGCTATGGAAAAAAGATCAATGAAAATGTTTTTCGGCAGAATGAGTTGGTCATTGTTCAGCTTACTTTGGAAAGATCGTTTAGCGGAAACGTGTACAATGTGGCGATGACGGATATCCTGCCCGCCGGTTTTGAAATTGAGAACCCGAGAACAAAGGAAATTCCGGGAATGGATTGGATCAAAGACGCGGCCTCGCCAACGTCGCTTGATGTGCGGGACGATAGGATCAATATCTTTGACGATCTGGTATCCAATAAGCAGGTCTATTATTATGCCGTCCGGGCGGTATCGCCGGGCGTTTATAAGATGGGACCGGTTGCGGCCGACGCCATGTATAACGGAGAATATCATTCTTATCATGGCGCCGGGACGGTTCAGGTGATCGCCGACTAACGGCAGGCGCGATTTTTTTAGCAAGGGTATGAGGTAAACTATAAAGGCGTTTATGACAAAGGAGGAAAAGATGATACTCGCCATTCTGGCAAGTTTGAATTTTACGCATATTTTGGATTTCATGATCATGATGCCCCTGGGCAATTACCTGATCCCTCATTTTAATATTTCGGCCCGGCTATTCAGTTGGATCGTCGCGTCCTATCCGGTAACAGCCTGCATTTCGGGATGGATAGCCGCATTTTATGTGGA
>JAEUVR010000288.1 GCA_016786785.1 Chitinophagaceae bacterium | reverse complement strand
TTCTATGTTTTTAAAATAAAAACGGGTTTTCCCGGTACCCAATCGCAGATGCTGGAAGGCGATATCGCCAAACTTACCGAAGTGCATAATGCGCTGAAAAATTTTCGCACCCCCCATACTTCCAACGGGAAGCTGATCTATACCATGGACGCCAATGCGCGGTATGAAAAAAAAGAAACCTTATCGCGCTACCTGGACCACGCAAAAAAAATAGGCGCTTTCGACCAGGTACTGCTGATCGAAGAACCTTTTGTGGAAACCAATAACGAAGATGTGAGGGATCTGGGCGTAAGGATAGTGGCCGATGAGAGCGTGCATCTCGAAGCGGACGCCATAAAGAGATTTGAACAGGGTTACGGGGGGCTGGCCCTAAAGGGAATAGCGAAATCGCTTTCCCTTTCGATGAGAATGGCTAAGCTGGCCTATGAACGGGACCTGCCTTGCTTGTGCGCCGACCTGACCGTTAACGCTATCTTAATTGACTGGAATAAAAACCTTGCCGCCCGCCTGAAGCCTTTCCCGGGCATTGGCGCGGGACTGATGGAAACCAATGGCGACATGAACTACCGCGATTGGAAAAGGATGGAAAGCTATCACCCGCTGAATGGCGCTTCCTGGACCCAAAGAAGAAATGGCGTTTTTGAATTGAATGATGATTTTTATAAAAGAAGCGGAGGGATATTCGAGCCTTCCCCTCATTACCAGGAAATGTTCAAGCCGCTCTGATCATATCGCATAAGCTTAACCGTATTCAACCTGAATATATTAATATAATTTATGAGAGCCATAAAAAGCGCAGGCCTGTTTTTATTGATATTGACATTTGTTTTTCAGTTTAATGACGGCCTGGCGCAGAAGGATACAAAGACCATATCGATAAAAGTAATGCCCGGCCTACAGTTCGACATTGTCAGGTTTGCGGTGAAGCCGGGAGAAAAAGTGAAACTGCTCTTTACCAATACGGATGATATGGCGCATAACCTGCTCATTACAAAACCCGGAACCCGCGAAGCCGTTGTTCATGCCGCCTTACAACTTGCCGAAAAGGGGCCGGCAAAGGACTATATCCCCGCTACCGCAAATGTGCTGTGGGCTATTCCTATTGTCGCCCCGGATGAAAAAGCCTCCCTGGCATTTACGGCTCCTTCCACTAAAGGCGTCTATCCTTATGTTTGCACTTTTCCTGGTCATGGATTTGTGATGTATGGAGCCATGTATGTTACCGATAAAACAGAGCTGCCCGATATCAAAACCGATCTGAACATCCCTGAATCGCGGCGTAAGGGAAATGGCTCGGCTGCAACAATGGCCGGCCATAGCATGCATGCGGATAAGCCGGCGCATCCCTATGCCTTAACGCCGCCTTACCTGTACCGCGTTTTTATGGAAGGAGCGGGGCCTGCGGCTATTGCCGTGCGTCTCCCTCAGCGGCTGTCTTATTGCTGGGATGCGGGATCCTGCAGGTTGCGGTTTGCCTGGGCGGGCGATTTCGTAGACAATTCCGCATTATGGGCCGGTCATAAGGACGCTACCGCGGCCATCCTGGGAGAAGTATTTTATCGCGATAAAACAGTTTATCCCTTAAGGGTAAAGGATGCCGATGCTATTCCTGTAACGGCATTTAGGGGGTACCGTTTGATTGATCGTTATCCCGAGTTTCATTATACCGTTAATGGCGTAAACGTTTATGAAATGATAAAACCGGCGGCAGATAGTTCCGGACTGGTCAGGACCTTCCGGATGCCGGATGCAGCCGACACGGTATGGTTTGTCTTTACTCCCGGCGATGGAATGAAATATGCTTCCTCTGCAGGGTCATGGGAAGGAAATAGACTGATCCTTGGAGCAGAAGAGGCCAGGTCTTTTTCTATTACCATGACAAGAAACAAATGAAAACAGCAACCTCATAAAAACAATCGACAAAAACACTCTTGATAGGGGAATATTACGCTGAAATTACAATGAAAACGATCGCGATAAAAGCGTACTGTTATGCCGATAAGAGTATAATGAAAATGATTGTCGTACCGCAATACAAGCTAATGATATGATTATGAAATGGACCATTAATATTTTTGTATCTGTCTTTGTTTTATGCGTCGCCTGCGCTGGACCCGATAAATCGACCCTTCCCGCAGAATCCTATAAGATAGATACCATTCCGATGCCGGATGGGCTGACCGCCGAGGTAGGAGGGCTGGAGTTTTTATCGGACGGAAGACTGATCGCCTGTTTTATCCGCGGCGAAGCGATGATCTATGATCCGAAAACGCGGCAATGGAAACTGTTTGCCGAAGGGCTCCAGGAGCCGCTGGGCATACTGCGCGTCGCTGATACTGAATTTTTAGTGATGCAACGCCCGGAGCTTACACGTATTAAGGATACGGATGGCGATGGTCAGGCCGATGAATATGAAACGGTAACCGATGATTTTGGCATTTCGGGCAATTACCATGAGTTCAACTACGGCCCTGTCGCCGATAAGGCAGGGAACCTGTTCATTGCCTTAAACGCGGCTTCTCCCGGGGGAAGCGTCCTGCCCGAACTCAGGGGCGCTTTCAACAAAGACGGCCGGGACGGGGATAATGGACAGAAGCAGATGTATTCGGTTGTTCCATATCGTGGGTGGATCATGAAGTTGACGCCTTCCGGAAAGCTGGAGCCCTATTGTTCCGGGTTCCGTTCTCCCAATGGCCTGGGATTTGACGGGGAAGGCAATTTGTTTGTTACCGATAATCAGGGCGACTGGGTGGGGACAAGCCCGCTATACCATGTTGAACCGGGAAAATTTTACGGGCATCCCGCCAGCCTTGTATGGGAGAAGGGATGGACCAAAGGCAATCCTTTTAGCCTGCCCGTTGAGGAGTTAGACCGGATGCGCGCTAAGGCGGCAGTATTGTTTCCGCATGGCATCATGGCTAATTCGCCTTCGGAGCCGCGTTGCGATATTACCAAGGGAAAGTTTGGTCCTTTTGCCGGGCAGTTGTTTGTGGGGGAAATGAACCGGGAACGTATTGTAAGGGTTATGCTGGAAGAGGTAGATGGAGAGTGGCAGGGCGCCTGTATTCCCTTTATGGACAACCTTGGGTTAAGAAAAGGGAATAACCGGCTCGCATTTGCTCCCGACGGCAGTTTATGGGTGGGCCAGGCGGAACATGGCTGGCTGGGCGACGCCGGTATACAGCGTATATCTTTCACCGGTAGAAACCCTATGGACGTGCAACAAATGCATATTGCCAACAATGGCTTTGATGTGCATTTTACGCAAGCTGTGGATACTTCCGGAGCCAATCCCGCAAACTACCAGGTTCGCCGGTATCGGTACCAATACCATAAAAAATATGGTTCCGACCAGGTGGATGTGCAGGATATCGCGGTAAACGACGCGACGCTTTCAAAAGACGGGAAAAAGGTTTCCTTATCGCTTGCCGATTTGGGCGCAGGCTATGTTTATGAATTTAAATTAGGCGATATCAAAGGCCGGGAGGGAACCCCGCTGGCCAATAAGACCATATGTTATACGGTTAATCGCCTCAGGAAAGTCCAGTAGCGTCCGCCGCGCGCCCGAAACAGGGCGTTTTTATGAAGGGCGTTATAGGCCATCGTCCCCGACCTTTGGAGAAATTTTGTATGCGATCTGCATAAATTTTTCCAGTCGCCTCCATCTCCATGTATAGAACGTTTCATTGTTAAATGCCACCATTGATTCAGGCGCATGCGAAAAAACTTTTCCAGCCGGCATACAAAAAGAGCGTATCGGCTTTGCAGCGCCCCTGACCGCTTGATCCTGGGCGTTGGCCTTGCTGATACGCTCCTGTAATGAATATCCTGATGCGTCAGTTTATCGCAGGAATAGCATTTCCCTGTTTTTAGGGAGCAGCCAATATTCGTCGGCCACCAATAATTCCAGTTTGTCGACATGGTGCCGGATCTTATCGAAGAATTTTTCTTTTATCTCCGAGCAGTAGGCAAACGCTTTCTCACGGGTATCTGTAATCGCATTGCATTTTTTCCTGGCCTGTATCATTAGTTTTACCTGGGAGCTCACCTGGTTGATATGCTCGGAGATCTTTGTCAGGATCTGCCGTTGGTTATCGTAGGCGGACTCGTCAAGTCCTAATTCCTTTAGGCCCTTTATATTCTGGATCAGCAAATTCTGATAGGTGATGGCCGCAGGCAATATATGGCTGGTGGCCAGTTCGCCCATGATGCGCGCTTCGATCTGCACTTTCTTGATGTATTTTTCAAGTTCTATTTCATGCCGCGCCTCCAGTTCTGAATGAGAGAACACGTTATTGTTTTCAAAAAGGCGCTTGGCCTTATCTGTTATCATCGCGTCCAGCGCGAGCGGGGTAGTGCGAAGATTAGGCAGGCCGCGTTTTTCCGCTTCTTTCTCCCATTCTTCGCTATATCCGTCTCCTTCAAACAATATCTTCTCGCTGCTTACGATATATTCGCGGATCACGTGCATGATGGCGATCTCTTTTTTATCGCCTTTTTCAATCAGCGCATCCACGTCCTTTTTAAATTGTTTCAGGGTTTCCGCCATTATGGTATTCAGCACGGTCATCGCATTGGCGCAGTTGGCTGCGGATCCTACGGCGCGGAATTCGAATTTGTTCCCTGTAAAAGCAAATGGAGAGGTCCTGTTGCGGTCGGTATTGTCCAGCAACAATTCAGGTATGCTTCTGTGCAGGTCCAGCTTCAGGATGGCTTCGTCCTGCTCGTCAAATTTTTCGCCTACTCTTTCTTTCACATCCTGCAATACTTTGTAAAGGTACTGGCCGATAAATACGGAAATAATGGCCGGGGGAGCTTCATTGGCGCCCAAACGGTGATCATTACCTGCTGAAGCGATAGAAGCCCGTAAAATATCCGCATAATCATGCACCGCCTTGATCGTATTGACGAAAAAGGTCAGGAACATCAGATTGGTCTTTGGCGTTTTGCCGGGCGCCAGCAGGTTAACGCCGGTGTCGGTGGCCATGCTCCAGTTGTTGTGTTTGCCGCTTCCGTTAATGCCTGCAAAAGGCTTTTCATGTAAGAGCACCCTTAATTTATGCCTGCGGGCTACCCGGTCCATGATATCCATCAACAAGGTGTTGTGGTCGACGGCGACGCTTACTTCTTCAAAGATGGGCGCGCACTCGAATTGGGAAGGCGCCACTTCATTATGCCTTGTTCTTAAGGGGATGCCCAGCCTGTAAGATTCGGTTTCAAAGTCGCGCATAAAAGCGTATACCCGTTCAGGTATGGATCCGAAATAATGATCTTCCAACTGCTGGCCTTTGGCGGGAGAGTGGCCGAATACGGCCCTGCCGCTGGCCAGAAGGTCGGGGCGGGCGTTGAACATTCCTTCGTCCATTACAAAATACTCCTGCTCCCATCCGAGAGTAGGCGTTATTTTCGTAATATTCTTATCAAAATAATTACATACGTCTAAAGCATTTTTATTAAGGGATTCCAATGCTTTCAATAAAGGGGCTTTATAATCCAGCAGTTCCCCGGTATAAGAAACAAAGATGGTAGGAATGCAAAGCGTTTTTCCTTCGCCAATGGTCATGATAAAAGCAGGAGAGGACGGATCCCATGCCGTATATCCGCGGGCTTCAAAAGTCGCTCTTAAGCCCCCGCTCGGAAAAGAAGAAGCGTCGGGCTCCTGTTGGATAAGAGTATCTCCGTCAAAAGTTTCAATCGGCGTGCCGTCTCCCTTAAGCGTGAAAAAGGAATCATGTTTTTCTGCCGAAGATCCCGTCAATGGCTGAAACCAGTGCGTATAATGGGTTACGCCCTTGCTTTCCGCCCACTGGCGCAGACCGGCGGCTATCTGGTTGGCTACGGCGCGGTCAATTTTTTTACCGCCGCGAATAGAACTGAGCAGACTTTTATACGCTTCATCGCTCAAAAACTCACGCGCTACCTTAAGCGTAAATACGTTTTCGTTAAATATTGCGGTGATTTTAGTCGAGTTTACGACTGGGGTCCCGTTGGACGATGTTGTTAGGTCGTTGATTGCCTTGTACCGTAATGATTCCATCTGGATGTGTGTTTTTTAGAAGGTGCAAATAAACAATAAATTGTTTATAACATATATAAAACTTGCAAATACTTAATATTTATAAAAAATCAGCTCAAAAGTAATATTCATTTTGACAAAAAGTGAAATATTTGATAACAGTATGTGGGGAAATCTACATTTATTTTTTTATAATTTGTCTGTTTAAACCCGGAGAATGTATGAGGCTCAGCGTGTTGGGTTTGTCTTTGGTTGCAGCAGCGCTGTATTTTGTGGAGGGCCTTGTGCAAGACTCATCGGGTGTTCCTGGTATGAAGCACAGACCCAAAGATCCCACTTCCTCGTCTGATCTGTTTTTTGATGTCTGTGTTCGGGTAGGAGGGGCCGGACCAAGGATGCCGCTTCTTCGACTGATCTATTTCTGAATGCCTGTATTCCTGGTAGGAGGGACCGTTCCAGAGATAGCCCGATTGAAAAAAGTCTGAAGCTTAACGTCCCTAAGACAATTATTTAATAACTGCTTTTTCAATCCGTCTATTCAGACTCATGACCGCCGGGTGATATCGTAACAGACTAAGAAAGGGAATAAGAAGAAAGGGATAAAAAATGCTGCGATATCGTATGATAGCTCCTGCAAAGGGAATGATATATCCTGTAAGTACGGCGGCCGACAAGGCAAAAAACAGGCAGCATACTTCGAACCCGGTCCATCGCCAGTTTTTTTCAGACGCTCCGTAGTAGAGCGCATAGGCAATGAAAGCCCATATCAGCAAGAGCTCCAGGCCGAATAAAGAATAGATGGTTTGTCCCCCGGTTCCCGGAAAGGGCATGAACAACCCATTTACCAGCGCATACGGGAATACAGACAACAGGCTTTTCCAGCAGTTCTCCAATAGCGGCAGGGTCATCCGGGATCCCCCCTCGAGTTGCTGGAATAGCCCTTGCCGGTCGCTCATCTGGTAAAGGATATCGAACGAGGAGTGCAGCCGGCCAAGCAGCCAGTACAGGAGGACGCTGGCGATGGCAACGCCGGCCGCGATCCATCTTTTCCGGCGCCGTGTTTTTTCCGCTATTATCCAAATGGCCAGGGAAGGGAGCAGGCTGATCAGCAGGAATTTCCTGAGCAGGAAAATAACGGCGATACATAGAACGGCTGCCAGTATATAGCGGGAATTATATTTTATACGGGACAGGTTGCCGGAAAGGTTATTTCCCTGGGCCGTCCGCCGGGACTGCGTTCTTGATTGCGCGCCCGGCGCATGGCTGATCGCGGCGTTTTTTTTATCCAGCAGTTTCCATAGGGAATAGGCCAGTATGCAGAGGGCGGCGAAAAGTATTCCCTCCTTATGCACCACCGAGGTCCAGAACACAAGACTGGGAATGAGAAAGGCCGCTAACAGGCAGAGCAGGTAATGCCCGGGATAAACGGAAGAGAGCATGCGATATAGCGCCGCATGGCCGTACAGCGTAATGAAACAAAACAATAAGGTATTGATGTATAGGTTGTCGGCGGAAAGGAAGTTGAAAAGAACATGGATCCCTGTCATAATATCGTATTGCAGGTAAGACCAGCGGGAGTATTTCCCGGTCAGGTCAACGCTGAAATCTTCCGGCAGGAAATCCCGGAAAAACAATCGGGGATGGGCAATCAACTCCTGTTTCATTTCTACGCTGACATGGAAAAACCGCCATATATCGCCATGTTCGGGGTAAAAATGATAAGCGATCCAGAGATGCAGGCAGCCCGTAGCGCTATATATCAGAAAAAGCGCCGCCAGGAATACCCGCGAGAGACGGGCGCTTCGGAGAAAACCGGAATGAGCAGCCGCAAAGCTAAGCGTGATAAGATATAGGATAAACAACGCAATCGCCATCAGTTGTGTTTTTCTGCCAATGCGCAGATGGTATCGCACAGTATATGATAAACAATGCAATTTCCATCAGCCGGAGGTTGATTAAAAATAGCAATGATTTTACATACTTCAAAGGTTGCAGCGCGTTGTCGGTAATAGTTGATCAATGAAAAACAGCAACGCTTTTACAGTATAGGGGAAAGCCTCCCATAGACTACAGGGTTTTATTGACAATAGGAATAACCTTACCTGCAGCGGGTTCCTGTATATAGGTTGCGATCCGGGACAAATACAATGCATGCACTTTTTCCATACTGAATCGTTCCGTTACGGTTTTTCGCGCTTCGGCGCCCAGGGCCATGCGGTCTGCCGGCGACAAATGATAAAATGTTTCCATGGCTTCTGCCAGTTTATCAGCATCCTTAACAGGAACAAGAAAACCGTTCCTGCCCTGTTCCACTATCTCCCGGCATCCCGCCGTGTTTGCGGCGATCAGCGGTTTGCTCATGCTTGCGCCCTCCAGCAGACTCAGCGGCAGCCCCTCGCGATAGGAAGGGAGTACGATGCAGTCTGCTTTTTCAATAAAAGCAAGGACATCGTCCGTAGCGCCAGGGTAAACGATCGTGCCGCTGTTTACCCATTCGGAAAATTTCTTAAAAGGAATAGCGGAAGGATTCTTATGATCATAATATCCTATGATCCGGCAGGTTGCCGAACACCCCTTTTGTTTAAGGATCGCGGCAGCCCGGGCATATTCTTCAATTCCTTTTTCCTTAATGATCCTGGCGATCAGCAAAAAGTTAAGCGGCTGTTTGGGGATGGCGTACGAAGCGGCGCCAAACGATATGCTGCCTGTCCCATCTTCTTCTCCGGAGTCATCCTGCGCCTTCGCCTGCTGCCTCAAAGACTCTGCATCTGTCGCTTCTTCGTTCTTTGGCGGATGCTGCGCTTCTGCCTGCTGCTTGAAAAGGTTTATATCAGTCGCTTCTTCATGCTTCGGCATATGCGGCGCATCCATCTGCTGCTCAAACGGGGGGGCGCCTTTTTTCCCCTCCCTCTTTAGGGTATCCCGGAGACCCATTTGCTCGCGGAACAGATCTGTATCTACTCCTTCTCCGGGAAGCACAAAGGTTTTATGGGCCGGCGTTATTTTTTTTTCAACAAAATACGCCTGGTCGTCCTTGTTCAGGAACCATACTTCCCTGGCTTTCTTTAAGGAATGTTTGTACATGAAGGAGACGGCTTTGCGCATCAGCCCGTTGTTCAGAAAAGTATATCCCAGTCCAGTGATCACGCTGATCGATGCAGGCGCTGTTTTGGCTGCGGCAAGGGTTCCGTAGATATTTGCCTTGATGGTATAATGAAAGATAAGGTCAGGGCCGATCTGCCGGTAATGGCGGCGGAGTTCGCGGTATAGGCTGAGGTCGGCCAGCGGCGAAAAACGCGTTGCCTTAAAATGATACAGCGGAATAAAAACGACGCTTTTCTCCTTTCGGATCCATTCGCTGTGCCTGTCTTCCGGCGCCAGCACATATATTTTATGCCCGCGCCCGGCCAGCAGCCGAAGAAGCGGCAGCCGGAACTTATATACGCTCCAGGAGGTATTGCATACGAATATTAGTTTTTTCCGGGGGGCCATTTGCGAAGGTAAAGGTAAAGCGTAAATGGAAAAATGGAAGACCTGCGGCCAATCCGGGGTATAATTACAACTATTAATTTTCCCTGACAAGCGCGAGTGGTATATTTGCCCTTCTTTTACGCATAATTCTTACATTTTATTTTATAATGGAAGTTACAGTCAATACGGCCGCCCAATTAAGGATAACAGCAGAAGAGTTTGAACTGATCAAGCAAAAATTAAAGAGAACGCCCAATTTTAATGAGCTGTGCGCTTTTAGCGGAATGTGGAGCGAGCATTGCAGTTATAAAAATTCAATTAAATGGTTAAAGACCCTTCCCCGCGACGGCAAACGAATGCTGGTGAAAGCCGGCGAAGAAAATGCGGGGCTGATGGATATTGGCGACGGCTATGGCGTAGTATTTAAAATAGAATCGCATAATCATCCCTCCGCTATCGAGCCTTTCCAGGGAGCGGCTACCGGCGTGGGGGGCATTCATCGCGATATCTTTACCATGGGCGCCCGACCGGTAGCCTCGCTCAACTCGCTCCGTTTCGGGAGCCTGCGGGAAGCCAAGACCCAACACCTGCTGGCCGGCGTAGTGCATGGCATCGGTCATTATGGAAATTGTTTCGGCGTTCCTACCGTGGGGGGCGAGATATATTTTGAAGACTGCTACCATACCAATCCATTGGTGAACGCGATGAGCGTGGGCACGTTAAAAGAAGGGACAACCGTATCCGCTACGGCAAAAGGGATCGGCAACCCGGTGTTTTTTGTAGGCAGCGCCACAGGGAAAGACGGCATTGGCGGGGCTTCCTTTGCCTCTGCCGACATCACGGAAGAAAGTACGGAAGAACTTCCCGCCGTTCAGGTGGGCGACCCTTTCCAGGAAAAAAAATTACTGGAAGCCTGCCTGGAAGTATTAAAGACCGACGCGGTAGTGGGCATGCAGGATATGGGCGCGGCAGGCATTATCTGCTCTACCGCTGAAATGAGCGCCAAGGGAGAAGTGGGCATGCGGATCGACCTGGATAAAGTGCCTACCCGCCAGAAGAATATGAAAACATGGGAACTGCTGCTCAGCGAAAGCCAGGAGAGAATGCTGATGGTGGTAGAGAAGGGAAAAGAAGAACAGGTGGTTCGCATATTTGAAAAATGGGACCTGCCCTGCGCCGAGATCGGAGAAGTGACCGGCGATGGCTTGTTGAAATTTTATATGCATGGAGCGCTGGAGGCTGAGATACCGGCTTATGAGCTGGTGCTGGGAGGAGGCGCGCCGCAATACGAACGCGCATACCAGGAGCCGGCATACCTAGAAAAAATACGCGCTTTTGATCCGGCTACGGTGAAGGTCCCTGATAACTTAAAAGAGATTGCAGAACGCCTGGTTGCCATCCCTAATATCGCTTCCAAGAGATGGATATACCAGCAGTATGATAGCATGGTTGGCGCCGGCAATACGTCAACGAATGAGCCCAGCGACGCAGCCATTGTAATAGCCAAGCCCACTTCAAAAGGACTGGCGCTGACCACGGACTGTAATAGCCGTTATGTATTTGCCGATCCTTATAAGGGCGCGATGATCGCCGTGAGCGAGGCGGCAAGGAATATCGTGTGCAGCGGAGGGCTGCCGCTGGGGATCACCAACTGCCTGAACTTCGGCAATCCTTACGATCCTGAAGTGTATTACCAGTTTGTGCAGGCCATCAAGGGAATGGGAGAAGCCTGCCGTAAGTTTGATACCCCTGTCACCGGCGGAAACGTCAGCTTCTATAACCAGAATCCCGAAGGCCCCGTATATCCTACGCCTACCATTGGTATGGTGGGACTGATCGAAAACATAGGGGACAAGATGACCCTGGATTTCAAGAAAGCGGGCGACCTTATTTTTCTCCTGGGAAAAAGCAGCGCGGATATCGGCTCTTCGGAATACCTGCAAAAAATAGCGGGCATAGAATACAGCGCTGCGCCGGAGTTTGACCTGGATACGGAATATGTATTGCAACAAAAGCTGGCGGCGCTGATCAGGGAAAAGCTCGTGGTGTCGGCGCACGATGTTAGCGAGGGAGGGTTGTTTATAGCCCTGGCGGAATCCGGCTTTAACAGGAACCTGGGCTTTGACGTTGTAGCGGCCGACAAGCGCATCAGGAAGGATGCGTATTGGTTTGGAGAAGCCCAAAGTCGCGTAGTCGTCAGCGTTAGTCCGGATAAACGGGATCTGTTTATAGCCGCATTGGGCGACCATCCCTACGAAGCCCTGGGATCGGTCAGTTCCGGGAAGATAACGCTGGACGGGCAGGATTGGGGCGGTATTGGCGTATGGAAACAACAATATGATACGGCTATTGAAAAATTGCTGGCGGGAGGAACCTACCGGCAATAGGCAGGCGATCTGCCCGATTTTCGCGGGCAAATTTCCTGGTTAGCAGGCTGGCGATAGCGGCCCGGGTTCCTGATAAATCCTTGCTTGTATTAAAGTATATACCGGCAATAGATGAGCATAATCGGCAGGCGAAGCGAATGGGATAACAGATCAGCGGGAGACAATGAATAAATTGATCGGCATGGCAGGCAGACTGCGATCGATGGCAACAACGGCAAAAAAATCAATCATCGCCTGTCGCGCAGCTAAGGGACAGGCAGCTTACAATGGATACGCATAACGTTATAATGGTTACCGGCGCCGCCGGCTTTATTGGCAGTCGACTGGCGGCTTACCTGAATGAAAAAGGCTACGACCGGTTGATCCTTGTCGACGCTTTTGACCGGGAAGACAAATCGCCCAACCTGGCAGACCTGAAGTTTTTGGCTAAGGTGGAACGCGGAGAGTTGTTTCAGTGGCTGGATGATCCGGCCAACCAACCAGACTTTATTTTTCACCTCGGAGCCCGGACGGATACCACGGAATTTGATTATGAGATCCACCGCCTGCTGAACCTGGAATATTCCAAGCAGGTATGGGATTACTGCTGCCGTCGCCAGGTTCCGCTGGTATATGCATCTTCTGCCGCTACCTATGGAGGCGGAGAGCTGGGGTATAACGACGATCATGATATCATTGGGCGCTTAAAGCCGCTGAATCCTTATGGCCTGTCGAAGAATGAATTTGATAAATGGGTGCTTCAGCAGGGAGTCCATCCCCCATTCTGGGCAGGATTGAAATTCTTCAATGTGTACGGTCCGAATGAATACCATAAAGGAAGGATGGCCAGCGTGATCTGGCATGCGTATAACCAGATCAGAAATAGCGGCGAAGTGAAATTGTTCAGGTCGCATCGCCCAGATTTTAAGGACGGCGAACAACTGCGCGATTTTATCTATGTAAGAGATATTCTCAAGGTATGCTACTGGCTGATGCAAGCCAGGCCCCGTTCCGCCATTTATAACCTGGGCACGGGAAAGGCCAGGTCTTTTGCCGACCTGGCGCGCGCGGTATTTACCGCGCTGGATAAAAAAAGCAATATTCAGTTCATAGATATGCCCTTGGATATCCGGGAAAAATACCAGTATTTCACCGAGGCAAATATGGATAAGCTCAGGGCTGCGGGATATGACGAAAAATTTTATTCGCTGGAAGAGGGCGTGAAGGAATATGTACAGGAATTCCTGGTCGGGCGCCATTGAGTATATTTGTGCCGATTTACCGTTAAATTTTAGATTTTACTATATGGCCAGAAATAAGATTGCCATCATCGGCGGAGGGAACCTGGGCGCCGCTATTGCTGAAGGTTTGATCGTCAGCCGGTTTGCCCAGCCTTCGGACATTATCATTACCAAAAGGAACACGGATTCCCTTAGCGCATTCCGCGAGCAGGGAGTCCTAACGATCAGCGATAACCGGGAGGCGGCGGAGAAAGCCGGGATCGTTATCCTGGCGATAAAACCTTTCCAGGTAAAGGAAGTGGCGGAAGCGATAAGCGATAAGCTCACCCCGGATCATATCCTTGTGTCCGTAGCCACAGGGATCCTGATCAAAGATATTGAAGAGGCTTTGAATAAGAAGATCCCGGTATTCAGGGCGATGCCCAATACGGCTATTGCTATCCGTGAAAGTATGACCTGTCTTAGCGCCGCCAATGCCTCGGCTGAGCAGGTAAAGCGGGTGTATGATCTTTTTGCGAATCTCGGTAAAGTAGCGACGATTGATGAAAAGCTGATGGATGCGGCGACCGTGCTCGGCGCCTGCGGCACCGCTTTCGCGATGCGTTATGTCCGCGCAAATATCCAGGGAGGCGTAGAGATCGGCTTCGACGCGACGACCGCCAGCCTGATCGCCGCGCAAACGGTAAAAGGAGCGGCTGAGCTGTTGCTGCAGAAAGGATCGCATCCCGAATATGAAATTGACAAGGTGACCACGCCCAAAGGGTGCACCATCGCAGGGTTAAACGAGATGGAGCATCGGGGGTTCAGCTCCTCTCTTATCCGCGGACTGGTAGCAAGTTTTAATAAGATCATCAAAGGTTAGGTTAACTTTTCCACAAGGCCGGCCGCCGGCGCTGCGATTAAAAAAATTAAGAGTAATTTTACCCGACCTTCTGGAATGGCTCCTGGCATATTTCCTTAGGTCGCAGGCGGGTTTTTCAGTTGTATTGTTCAGGAGTATTGAAAAAGCTCTAAAGCGATCCTGCCCATCATAATATTATTATTCATTTTATATATCTTATTAACCATAATCTATGGCCAAGTATGTTTTTGTTACAGGGGGAGTAACCTCTTCCCTGGGAAAGGGAATTATTGCCGCTTCGCTTGCCAAGCTGCTGCAGGCAAGGGGCCTGCGCGTCACCATTCAGAAATTCGATCCTTACATTAATGTCGATCCCGGCACGCTGAACCCCTATGAGCATGGCGAATGTTTTGTAACAGAAGACGGCGCGGAAACAGATCTCGACCTGGGGCACTACGAGCGTTATCTCAATATCTTCACTACACAGGCCAATAACGTGACTACAGGACGCATTTACCAGACCGTCATCAATAAGGAGCGCGATGGCGCTTACCTGGGTAAAACGGTGCAGGTGGTTCCCCATATCACGGATGAAATAAAAAGAAGGATGCTGCTGCTTGGCCAGAATAAAAATGGTTATGACATCATTATCACCGAGATCGGCGGCACGGTAGGCGATATCGAAAGTCTTCCGTTTATTGAAGCGTTGAGGCAATTGCAATGGGAACTCCCCGAAGAGGATACGGTGGTGGTTCATCTTACCCTTATCCCTTATCTCAAAGCGGCAAAAGAACTAAAAACAAAACCTACCCAGCACAGCGTGAAGATGCTGAGCCAGGAAGGAGTGCATCCCGATATTATTGTTTGCCGCACGGAAGAGTCGCTTTCCCCGGAGATCCGCAGAAAGATCGCTTTGTTCTGCAACGTAAAGCAGGAGGCGGTAATTGAAGCGGCCGACGCATCTTCTATTTATGAAGTGCCCCTGGCCATGATGCGCGAAAAGCTGGACCTGATCTGCCTGAAGAAATTAAACATTGCCGATTATAACGAGCCGGAACTGACCCGCTGGAAAGAGTTCCTCGATAAGTTAAAATACCCCAAAAGCAAGGTAACCATCGGGCTGATCGGAAAATATATCGAATTGCAGGATGCCTATAAATCCATTCTTGAAGCTTTTGTACATGCCGGCGCGATGAATGAATGCAAGGTGCAGGTCATGAATATCCACAGCGAATTCATTACCGAACAGAATGTATCGGAAAAACTGGATAGCCTCGACGGGCTGCTGGTCGCGCCCGGATTTGGCATGAGAGGAGTGGAAGGAAAGATCATCGCCGTAAAATACGCAAGGGAAAACAATCTTCCTTTTTTCGGCATATGCCTGGGTATGCAGATGGCTGTGATAGAATTCGCCAAAAATGTGCTGGGGCTGCACAACGCCCATTCTACGGAAATGGATCCGGGAACCCCCGATCCCGTAATAGACCTTATGGAAGACCAGAAAAAGGTTACCGCCAAAGGAGGCACTATGCGGCTTGGCGCTTACCCTTGCGCCCTGAAAGAAGGGTCCCTGGCCCGGACAATATATGGATCGCCGGTGATCAGCGAACGTCACCGCCATCGCTGGGAATTTAATAACAAGTACTTAGACCGGTTCGAAACTGCCGGAATGATAGCCAGCGGGAAAAACCCCGAAAGCAACCTGGTGGAGATCATTGAATTGCCTGGCCATCCTTTTTTTATTGGCGTTCAATATCATCCCGAATTAAAAAGCACCGTGGAAAACCCCCAGCCGGTATTCGTCCATTTTATCAGGGCGGCAAAGGAATATTCAGAAAGAAAAAATGCGATAAAAAACTCTACATTAAAAGGCGAGATGATTTGAACCGGACTGAATAGCCGAACCCCTATCTTTGCACCTTCTCAAAAATTTGACTAATGGGTAGTAGTATGGACCGTAATACGGTCATTGGTTTTATATTATTAGCGATATTATTATTCCTTTACCTGTTTGTTTCTACCAAAAACAGCCAGGAACTCCAGGTCCAGAAAAAAAGGGAACAGGATTCCCTGGCGCTGGTAAAGAGATTCCAGGATTCTGTCAGGATTGCCAATGATACTGCCGTTGTTGCCGCCGTCGCCGCTCAGGGCGATACCGCAGCAATAGCCAGGCCAATCATAAGGGAAGAACGTTTCCAGACGGTAGAAAATGAAGTGATCCGCATCAGCTTCACCAATAAAGGAGGACAGCCTTCCGCCGTGGAGTTAAAGAATTATGTTTCCGGCAACGGCAAACCGGTGATCCTTAACGGGACGACGTTCGATAAGATATCCTATTCTGTCAACAGCGGGCAGGGTCAATCTGCCCAGGTAGGCGAGCTGTTTTTTGATACCGCTACGATCACGCGCCAGCCAGATGGCAGCCAGACGATCGCTTTTGAACTACCCCTGAACGATGGCAAACTTATTCACCAGTTCCATCTGAAGCCCGATAGTTACCTGGTAGACTGGAACGTGCAGATGAACGGGGCGGATAAGCTGCTTACGCAGGGCGCTTTTAACCTCATCTGGCAATCGCGCCCCATGCAGCATGAAAAGGACGCGGCCTACGAACGGTTGCAGTCGACCATATGCTTTTACGAGGACAATGATTTTGATTATATCATGTCAAAGGCCTCCCATAAGTTTGAGAAGCCTGTTCAGTGGGTGAGCATTGCCCAGCAGTTCTTTAATATTACGCTGATTGCCGGAAATAGCTTTAGCTCGGGAGAGGTGAGTTGGATAAAGAACGCGGAGGATACCTCGTCTGTTATTGCTTCCGCCACGGCTAACCTGCAGGCTAAGCTGCCCCTGGGCGCAATGGCTTCAGTTCCCATGCAGTTGTATTTTGGCCCCAATGATTATAAGATACTGAAACGCCAGGCGCCGGAAATGGATAAGATCGTCAACCTGGGAAGGGATATGTATGCCTTTGTGCGGCCGATCAATAAGTACATCGTTATGCCGGTGTTCAACTTTTTTGGAAGCTTTATCGGCAGCCTGGGTATCGTGATCGCATTGCTTACCCTCTTCATCCGGTTGCTTACTTCTCCTTTGGTGTACACCAGTTACCTGAGCGGCGCCAAAATGAAGGCCCTGCGGCCGGAGATCGAAAAGCTCAAAGCCAGGCTTGGGAACGATCAGCAGCAGGTGGGGGTAGAGCAGATGAAACTGTTCAGGGAAGCGGGCGTAAACCCCTTGGGCGGGTGTATCCCGGCGCTGCTGCAGATCCCGATATTTTTTGCCTTATATAGCTTTTTTAATTCCAGCATATTGCTGCGCGGCGAGAGCTTTTTGTGGGCGGACGATCTTTCCATATATGATTCGGTGATCAAATTTCCTTTTTATATATGGGGATTAGGAAACCACCTCAGCCTGTTTACGCTCCTCGCAACGGGAACAAGCTTCCTGATATCGGTATACAACATGAATATGACGCCGGATCAGAGCAATCCTGCGCTCAAATACATGCCGTATATTTTCCCGTTCATCTTATTGTTTGTCTTTAACCGGTTGCCTTCGGCGCTGACCTGGTATTATACGGTGTCTAACGTGATCACGCTGGTCCTGCAATGGGTGATCAACAACTATATCATCGACCATGATAAGATATTGGCCAATATTGAGGCAAACCGTAAAAAACCGAAGGTTAAACCCAAATGGCAGGAGCGGTTCGAGGAAATGCAGGAATCGCAGAAAAAGCTCCAGGAAACGAAAAAGAAGCCTAACCAGCGCGGTTAAGCGACCACAACCATATTTTATAAAATCATAAAGACCTGTTATTCAATAGTGAAAGCGGGTCTTTATGATTTTGAGGGCAACCCCTATAGGGGTTTGAGCGTCTTTATATTAACTTACATCAATTATGGTTGATATGAAAAAACAGTTTTTCTTGATTGCCCTGTTTTTCGTTATTGTTTTTAGCGGATATGGGCAGAGAAAGGTATCGGAACTAACCCTGGTATATGACGCTTCCGTGACTACCGGCAACGCCGAACCGCGGATAGCCGATGCTTTTGACGGCTCTACCAACACCATTTACCTGAAGGGGAATATGAGCCGGTCTGAAGTGGTTACCGCGATTTTTTCTTCTACAACCATACATGACTCAAAAACCGGCGGAGCCGTAGTGATGAGAGAGGTTAGCGGCCAAAAGCTGCTGATCAGGATGACGGCCAGCGACTGGCAGAACAAAAATGAAAAGTATAAGGGCATTACTTTTAAAAACACCGGGGAAACAAAAGAAATTGCCGGGTACAACTGCTTAAAGGCCGAAGCGTTAATGAACGGCGGCGTCTCCTTTGTCGTGTATTATACGACCGATATCATCCCGGAGAACAAAGAATATGACTATCATTTCAGGACCCTGAATGGCCTGCCGCTTGAATATGAGTTAAAACAGGGCAAGCAGACCATCAAATATACCGTTTCAAAGATCAATATGAACCCTGTGCCCGCCTCAAAATTTGATATACCTTCCAGCGGATACCGCGAGATGAGCTACGAAGAAAGCAAGAATATAAAAATGTAGGACTTCCGGGCCCTATTCAAAACGAGAATGCAGCGTTTATATACGCGCATTGATTCTCCCTTATAAAAATAGGAATGCAGATTACTTAAGGATGCGCAGCCTTAACCATAGCCTTGCGCCAGCATTGATTGATTAAATTCAACCTTTTATTTGCAGAGCCTGATCTTCAGATCAACCACGTTCAGGTTTGATTTGAAAGACAGGTTGGATGAGGAGTTGATCTTCACGCGGGAAGGAACAACATAGGTCGTATTCCCTTTTTGATAGGTAATCAGGGAATTGTATAAGGTAATGCTTTTATCGCTCTTGCTTGAGAATATCTGGCTGCCTGTATAAACGGGATTGGAAGCAAGTACAAAATTTCCCGAAGGGCCTATAGGCGTAAAAGCCGCTATGGGGGAAGAAGAAGATCTTTTTTTACCCCCGCCTGTGCTTGCCACGGCAAGCGCAACTATTACCATCATGGTAGCGCAAAAGAATGATTTTCTGAACATGTGGTTAAGTTTAAGCGTAAAGGTTAACTCAATTTTACAAAGGTATTAAATATTTTAGGATAGTTTTAACCCTTTTACTAAAAAATAAAGGATTTTTTATCCACTGTTCCAGCTCTATTTATTATGATCAGAAATCATATTAAAACGTTGCATATCTTATCCGAATATTTTAACAATTTGATTTTCCCCCATAAACTTTAGTAAAATCTATACGTAAAAATTGGTTTATTGCTCCGAATAGACTACTTTACGTTAACCATTCTTGAACGTAATCACATGAAAGACAATTCATTTGGAGATGATAGGGAGGAGATTAAGGAATTGATCAAACGATTTGAGAACCTCCGTTCAGGGCGCGCAAACGCCTTTATTGAAGAAGATTCATTTGAAAAGATCATAGACTATTTTGACGAAATTGAAGACCTGCCCCAGGCCCTGGACGCCGTGGAGATGGGCCTGGAGCAATATCCCTATTCATCAACCCTGCATATTAAAAAAGCCGACCTCCTGATCGCTTCCCGGCGTTACCATGAAGCGTTGCGGGTATTGGATCATGCGCGAACCCTGGACAGCGCGGATATTAATTTTTATATATTAAAAACGGATGTCTATCTCGCCCTGGATCAGCAGGAAAAAGCGGTGGACCTCCTGGAAAACGCCTTGCAGCTTTTTGAAGGGCAGGACAGGATCGAACTGTTGTTCGAGCTGGCCGATGTGTACGACGATTATGAAGAATTCGATAAGATATTCGACTGCCTCCGGCTTATCCTGGAGCAGGATCCCAACAATGAGGAAGCCCTGTATAAGATCTGTTTCTGGACCGATTTTACCGGGAGGAACGAGGAGAGCATTACCCTTCACCGGAAAATAATAGAGGAATATCCCTATAGCGAGCTGGCCTGGTTCAACCTGGGCGCGGCCTACCAGGGGCTGAAGCTCTATGAAAAGGCGATTGACGCCTACAAATACGCCGTAGTTATTGATGAAAAGTTTGACTATGCTTACCGGAACATGGGCGACGCCTATATCCGCCTGAGAAAGTATAAGGATGCGGTGGACGCCCTGGAAAAAGCAATGGAATTATCCAGGCCCGAAGACGTTATTTATGAAGCTATCGGGCATTGTTATGACCGGCTGAAGAATTATGCCCAGGCCAGGTTCTACTATCGCAAAGCCTCGCATCTTAACCCGGAAGACAGCAAGTTGTATTATAAGATAGCCTGCGCTTATATGAACGAAGGGCAATGGAATACCGCGTCGAAGCAGTTGCAGACCGCTCTCCAGATCCGCCGCCTTCAGCCCGAATACAATATGGCCATGGGAGAATGCAAAATGCAGTTGCACGAATATAAGGACGCCATCCAGTTTCTTTCCATCTCTGTAGCGCAACGGCCGCGGAACGTATCGGGTTGGGAAGCCCTGATCAGGTGCCTGTATGCCGGCGAATATTATGAAGAGGCGCTGGAGCAGACCTTCGCCGCATTAAAGATCATGGAAAATAAACCTGTTTTCCTGTTTTACCTAAGCGCCGTTTATTTTGCCCTGGGCAGGTCAAAGGAAGCCCTGCAACAACTGGAAAACGCCATGAGCGCTTCTCCGAAATTATTAAAGAAATTATTAGAAGTGAACCCATCTCTTTTGCAGCGTCAACAGGTAGTGGATTTGGTCGCCCGGTATAAAAAGAATAAATCAATCTGAATTCTTCCCTATTTTTGCCGCGTTAAAATCTACCAGGAAAAATTACTTTAATGAATTTTAATCTCTCGCAAATACCTAAGAGGAATCATAAACCAAGGGTAGACGGCATTACGATGGTGATGGATAAGGGGCTTAGCGTAGAAGAAGTGAAGAATTTTATGGATGCGGCCGGGGCATATGTCGACATTGTGAAGCTCGGTTTCGGAACCTCTTATGTAACGCCTAACCTCCGCGCCAAGATTGAGCTGTACGCCAGTCATGATATCCCCGTTTATTTCGGCGGAACATTGTTTGAAGCCTTCCTGATCCGCAACCAGTTTGACGATTATGTACGCATATGTAAGGAGTTCGGGATAAAATATCTGGAGGTGAGCGACGGCTCGATCGATATCCCTCACGCGGAAAAATGCGGGTATATCGAAAAGCTTACCAAACATGGAACCATACTGAGCGAAGTGGGAAGCAAGGACGCGGCGCATATCATCCCCCCTTACAAATGGATCGAACTGATGAAAGCCGAGTTGAACGCAGGCTCCGCTTATGTTATCGCCGAAGCCAGGGAATCGGGGAATGTAGGTATTTACCGGGGCAGCGGCGAAGTGAGAGAAGGCCTGGTACAGGAAATCCTCACCCAGATACCGGAAGAAAAAATAATCTGGGAAGCTCCCCAGAAAGCGCAGCAGTTGTATTTTATTGAACTGGTCGGGTGTAATGTGAACCTTGGCAATATCGCTCCAAACGAGGTGATCTCCCTGGAAACCATGAGGCTTGGCCTTCGGGGCGATAGCTTCCATTTATTTTTGGATAAAGAGTCAATGCATTGAGAATCTTCGGTCTTATAGGTTTTCCCCTGAGCCATTCTTTTTCCAGGCAGTTCTTTGCCGATAAATTCTTACGGGAAGGGATAGGCGATGCGGTATATGAGAATTTTCCGTTGACGGATATCGAACTGCTTCCGGCGCTTTTGAAAGAAAAAAAGGAGCTATGCGGACTGAACGTTACCATACCGTATAAACAGGAGGTTATTCCTTTTCTCGACGATTACAACGAGGTGGTGAAAGGAACGGGCGCCTGCAACTGTATAAGGATCGAAGGCGGCGAGACCTTTGGATTTAATACGGATGTGGCGGGATTTAAACAATCCCTGGCGCCAAAATTAGCGCCTCATCATACCAGCGCGCTGATCCTTGGCAGGGGCGGGGCGGCCAGGGCCGTCGCCTATGCGCTTAACGGTATGGGCATTGGCTTTCGTTACGTGGTGAGAAAACAACTGGTCAATGACGACGCTATCTTATATCATCAGTTGACGGAGGCAATCATCAAAGAACATCCGCTGATCATTAATACCACGCCCATCGGCATGTACCCGGATACAGGCGCTTTTCCTCCTATCCCCTATGAATATATTTCTTCCAGGCATTACCTGTTCGATCTTATCTATAACCCTGCAAAAACGGCTTTTCTCGAAAAAGGCGAAAAGCAGGGAGCGGCGATCCAGAATGGCATGCCCATGCTGATCATCCAGGCCGAAGAAAGCTGGAATATCTGGAACAGCTGATCGGTTCTGTTTTATAAACCCCGGTTCCCAACAAACCAGGCGCCGGCGCAATAGGCGCTGATCATTTCCATTTCATTAACGCCTCCCCGGGAACAGGCGCGGGTTTCCTCAGCCGGTAATCAAAACAAACCATGCCTGTCTGCGCATGCGCAATGGTCGTCGTTTTTCCATCGGCTTCTTTTTCCAGTTTATAATAAAGCGTAAAAGATATCCGCGATATATCGCTAACGGCAACATGTATGCGTATATTATCGCCGTAAAACATTTCCTGCTTAAAAGAAACGACCGCGTCGCTCATGATCAATCCGACGCCGCCTATATCCATTTCCGAATATCCGTAATGCTTCAGGAACTGGACCCTGGCTTCATGAATAAGAGAGAGTACGCTGTCGTTGCCTACATGTCCCCCGTAATTAAGATCGGTGATCCTGATGGGTATCACAGCGGTGAAATGAAATTTTTCGGGGAGTTCAATTTTAATTCTTGCCATTATGCGTTGTGTAAAAGCGCTAAAGTTACAGGAGTATGATCATCCTGCTTCCATTGCGGGGATAAGATGCGGCGGGGAAACCGATAGCCTGATCGGCAATCACAGAAAGATAACGATGATCAATAGACCGGTTGCGGGACTACCGGCTTTCAAGGATCATTTCTTTCAGCTCGAAAATATCGAAAAAATTATCGGCGGAGGGGATAAAAGCGGCTTCCTGGAGCAACTGGTTGCGCCATTCCTGGAAGCGGGCTTCCCATACCTTGCCTTCGATATTGGTCTCCGAGGCGGCATAGGCGTTAAGATAGCTGAGACAATGCAGGAATTTATTGGATATCCTGGTTTGGGAGCCATTGGGACTGGTAACCACAATATGCGGGCTGTTAGGGGCGCTGACAAGATTGATATCCATGATGATCTGCCCGCTTTCGTCCCGGATGGGGGGCGCTTTCACGGCAACGGGCTGTAGCGCATCTACAACCCTTATGTCCTGAAGGTCGGCGGACGCGATGAAGCTTTCCGCTATCATCCGGTCGTCGGTAACCGGAGAGGCGTAGGATTCGTGAGAAAAATGATTTGAAGCGTCGTTAACGGTTGCGGTTTTTGCCGGTTGAGAGGAGGGCTGCCCGCCTTCCCCAAGGTCTTGCGCGGCGGGATGGTCCTCCTGCGGCGCTGGCTGTTGCGGGGGAATTGTCAGGTCTGCGGGCGGCTCCTGTACGCGATCGTTAGTCGCCAGCGATACCGGTTCTTTTCGCTGATAGGGACTAAAAAAATAAAAAACAGCAATAGAAGCGATGGCCGTGACTGCTGCGGCAACCGCTAATCGTTTATATCCGGGGATAACAACCCCTGGTTTTTGTTTTTCTTTTACAGCCGGCGCCTGATCAGGAAGATTGGCGCTTATTTTTTCCCAGGAAAGCGGGGGAGGAGCAATTTCCGATCCGGATAGTCTTTCCTGTATCGCCGTATCCGATCGATGGTATTCCGTATGCAGCCAATGGTTGAGTTTTTCCCAGGATTCGGAAGGCGGCTGTATTTCATACTGCGAAAGCTTATATGGGAACCGGGCTGGCATGGTTATCGGGTAAATGATTTTTGGGTATCGCTTAAGAATTGGGTTATTTTCTTTTGTAATATTCCTCTGGCCCTTGCTAACTGCGATTTGCTGGTGCCCTCGCTGATATTGAGCATTTCTGCAATTTCTTTATGCGAATATCCTTCCACGACGTACAGGTTAAAGATGGTTCGGTAGCCGGGCGATAATTCCTGGATCAGCCTGATAATATCCCTTTCTGCAAGCGCGTCCAGCGCCGAAATATCATCGTTTTCAATCTCGTTTTCTTCTTTCTCGCTTACTTTCACCGCCAGCAGCGATTTTTTCCTGAAATGCTCAATCGAAGAATTGACAAAGATCCTTCTTATCCATCCCTCAAACGACCCTTCAGCCCTGAACCGGTGAAGGTTTCGATACACCTTGATAAATCCTTCCTGGAGGAGGTCCTGCGCGTCGTCGCTGTTGTTGGAGTACCTTAGGCAAACGGCATACATTTTTCCTGCAAACCGGTTATATAGTTCTTCCTGCATTATCCTGTCGCCCTTCACGCATCCATTGATTAAGTCGGATTCGGAGATATTATGGTTGCTTTGATGATGCAATATTTTTAAATAATTGATTTATAATTATTTGAAGATGACAAAGGTTGTTGCTGCAAAAACAAAACCAGTTTATCAGCCGCTTTTTTCCTATGACTATAACTGTTTTTTTCTTCCATGCTCATTTCCGCGAAAGTACGTTTACTTCCCAAAGGCATAAAAACAGGATCGTATCCGAATCCTCCGGATCCTTTTTCGGCGGAAAGGATTTGCCCTTCGCAGATCCCTTCAAAAAGGAAGCGCTCTTTGCCCCAGATAAGCGAAATAACCGTGCGAAACCGTGCGCTGCGGTCCTGTTTTCCCTCAAGCTCCCTCAAGAGTTTTTGGATATTATCAGATGAAGAACGGTTGTCGCCGGCATATCTTGCCGATCTTACCCCCGGCTCGCCGTTAAGCGCGGCGACTTCCAGGCCTGTATCTTCGCTAAAACAATTTAACCCGGATAAGGAAGCGATGAAACGCGCTTTTTCCAATGCGTTTTCTTCCAGCGTGTCATAAGGTTCGGGAATATCTGTCGTTATCCCTGCATCTTTCAGGCCTACCACCTCGATCTGATCGCCGATAGCGGCCTGTATCTCTTTTATCTTATGGTTGTTATTGGTGGCAAAAAGCAGTTTACGCATCGGGAACGGGATTTTTTTGAAGAAACAATTGTTGCAGGGATGTCCAGAGCCTGGCTTTTAACGCTTTTGCTTCGGCAAAATTGCCGTTTAATTCCCCAAGCGACGGAGCGCAAACATAGAGGCAATCGTCAAAGCTGCCAATATGGAACAGCGCGCTTTCCACGGGCATTTTTATTGCGTCCGGCCCGACGCCAAAGAAAAGCGCTTTTTGCGGCCGGAGCTGATCTTTCAATTGGGGATAGGTCAGCGGGCGCGTAGCCAGGTTCACTATCGCCGTATCGCCGGTATTCAGTTTGCAGGCTTCCAGCATTTTGATGAGCAGCGCAAGATGTTCTTCCGGTAAGAAAGCATGTTGCGTATCGCTGGCCAGGATCAGGATATGGCTATGGTTATTGCCCAGGAACCTGATTGGTTCCGCTTCATTTTTTTCCATCTTGTTTTCCGCCTGTTCCCCTGCTGGTTGCGAAATGTTTGCGGTCTGCCTGTCAGCTTCCTGCAAAATGTTTTCAGTCTCCCTCCCTGCCTCCCGAGCATTTTTCCCGTCCTGCGCCATTACCGGTTGCGAAATATTTTCCGTCTCTGCGATCGTCTGCTGCAAAACATTATTGGCGGTAGACTTACTTATTTCCTGCGTATCGTGTACCGCCTGCTCCCTCACGGACAACTGCTCTTTTGCGGTCTGTCTTGGCCGCGCATCCGTGTCATTTTCCGGCGCAACCAGAACATTGCGGTACAGCCCGGCGATCATAATGTTATTTAATTGAAGGTCCTTCAGCGACATTCCGATGGTTTTGTGTTCGGGCTAACATTTGTTAGTAATTTATGCCCGCATTTTTTGTGGCCCCGAAGTTTGTTTGTTTCTTTGTAACTACAAAATCAAAAAAATATGATTGCCTCTTCTGCATTTCCGGTTACTAAAGTGGAGCGAAGTAAAAAGAACGAATTACCCGCCAGTAATATTCCTTTCGGTAAATATTTTACAGACTATATGCTGGAGGCCGACTGCGAAAACGGCGTTTGGAAAAACATAGAGATCAAGCCTTACCAGCCCCTGGTATTAAGTCCGTCGCTGGCGGCCATTCATTATGGCCAGTCTATTTTTGAAGGCGTTAAAGCATATAAGCACAGCGATGGGGAAGCGTATATTTTCCGCCCCCTGGATAATTTCCGTCGTTTTAATATCTCTGCCCGGCGCATGCAGATGCAGCCGGTTCCTGAAGAAATATTTATTGAGGGCATGCGTCAGCTGATCGCTCTCGATAAGGATTGGATCCCGAATAAGCCCGATCATGCTTTGTATATCCGTCCTTTTATGTTTGCAACTGATGAGATGATTGGCGTAAAGCCCTCTGATACTTATAAGTTCATGATCATTTTAAGTCCCACGGGTCCCTATTATGCTGAGCCGATGCGCATACATGTGGAAGAGGAATACACCCGCGCGGCGCGCGGAGGCGTAGGTTTTACAAAGGTTGCGGGCAATTATGCAACGAGTCTATTGCCTGCGGCGGCGGCCAGGAGCAAGGGGTACGATCAGGTATTGTGGACGGACGAGGTGGAGCACAAATACGCGGAAGAAATAGGCACGATGAACGTGTTCTTTGTCATCGGCGATAAGGTGGTCACCCCGGATCTTTCCCGCGGCACGATCCTCGCGGGCGTTACGCGGAATAGCGCCATAACCCTGCTCAGGGATATGGGCGTGACGGTGGAAGAGGCAAGGGTTAACCTCGACGATGTGGCTGCCGCTTATAAGTCTGGCCAGTTGAAGGAAGTCTTTGGCACGGGTACGGCTGCCACCATTTCTGAAATAAAAGAATTGCAGTATAAGGATACGGTCATGAAATTTGATCCGAAGACCTGGAAGATCGCGCCTTCTATTAAGAAGCGGCTCGACGATATCCGGGAGGGCAGGACGCCGGATCCCTATGGCTGGCTCTTAAAAGTATAAAATCAAGTCCAGCGACGGCGCCAGGGGGAGTTAAGACAATTTGAATTTTTATTTTGTTTTGTCCCTGATGGCTTTTACCTTTGCCGTCCCAAATTTTAAAGGATCAAGAATGCCTACAATACAGCAACTGGTAAGAAAAGGAAGAGAGATCATTAAGGCGAAAAGCAAGTCCAGGGCGTTGGACGCCTGCCCTTTTCGTCGCGGCGTTTGTACGCGCGTGTACACCACCACTCCGAAAAAACCGAATTCCGCTTTACGTAAAGTGGCTAAGGTCAGGTTAACCAACAAGGTAGAAGTCATCGCCTATATTCCCGGCGAAGGCCATAATCTTCAGGAGCACTCTATTGTGCTGGTAAGAGGCGGTCGTGTGAAGGATCTGCCAGGCGTGCGTTATCATATTGTTCGGGGCAGCCTGGATACTGCGGGCGTGAAGGATCGTAAGCAGAGCCGTTC